>DKBB01000128.1 GCA_002451015.1 Acidobacteria bacterium UBA6911 | reverse complement strand
TTCTGGATTTCGGACTGGCGAAGGCGTTTGCCGGAGAACAGGCCGAAGTGAATCTTTCGAACTCTCCCACCCTGAGCGGCACCGCCACGCAGCAGGGCGTCATCCTGGGCACGGCGGCATACATGTCGCCGGAGCAGGCGCGNNGGCTGCGTGCTGTTCGAGATGCTGACGGGACGCGCCGTTTTCTCCGGCGATGACGTGTCCGACATTCTCGCGGCCGTGATCCGCGCGGAACCCGATTGGAGCAGGCTTCCGGCAAACCTTCATTGGCGGATACGTGAATTGATTGAACGCTGCCTGGAAAAGGAAGCCAAAAATCGGTACAGCGGCATCAGTGACGCAAGAGTGGAAATCCAAAAGGCCCTTGCCGATCCCGGCGGGGTGTTGGCGCAGCAGTCCATCGCGGCGGCGCCTCAAAGGAAGCTCCGACCGGGACTTCCGTGGATTGCCCCCATCGTCGTTCTCAGCGTCATCATTACAGGAGTCGCTGTATGGATGTTCAAGCGGACCGAGCCGCTGCAGGTCGTTCGTTATGAATACAACCTGCCGGATGGCCAGCAATTCAGCAATCTCGGCTTTGAAGTTCTCGCTGTTTCCCGCGACGGCAGACAATTCGCCTACAGCACACCCGGAGGGATTTACCTGCACTCCATGGACGAATTCGGCGCCAGGCTGATCGTCGGGACTGAGGGAAACGTGCAGCAACCCTTTTTCTCACCGGACGGCAAATCGCTCGGGTACTTTTTCGTAACAGAGCGGAAGCTGAAGAGGATCCCTGTCAATGGAGGCACGCCATCGTCTCTGTGTGATGTTCCACAACGTATTTGGGGAGCATGGTGGCATGAAGACGATACGATTCTATACGGCATGCAAGGCATCGGCATCATGCGTATTTCCGCCAGCGGAGGGAATCCGGAATGTATTGTGAAACATAAAATCGGGAGTCTCGTCGTTCCCCAAATCCTGCCTGATGGAAAGTCGTTAATGTATACGTCGCTCCCAATGCCGCAGGAGAAGATAGTGGTGCAGCCCCTGAAATCCGGAGAAGGCAGGGAGCTGTTTAAAGGCATGTGGGCACGATATCTTACAACCGGACACATAATATACAAGTTGTCGGACAACAGTAATCTTTATGCAAGATCATTCAACCTTGACCGGCTGGAAGAGACGGGAGAACCGGTTCCGGTGGTTGAAGGCGTGCACAAATACGATATTTCCGACTCGGGAACCCTGGTTTATATACCCGGCACGGCGGCCTGGGGAGGAATCTCGGCTCGTCGAACTCTTGCCTGGGTAAACCGGGAGGGAAAAGAAGAACCGCTTTCAGCACCCCCCGGCGATTATTTCACCTTCAGTATATCACCCGAGGGGGAGCGGGTGGCTTTGACCGCCATGGAAAATCTGAGAACCGACATCTATATATGGGACACAGTGAGTGAATCCCTTAGGCAACTGACTCTTGATGAAGGTACGAGCAGTGGCTCTCCGCTCTGGACTCCCGACGGCAAACGGATTGTTTATGCTTCGAGCGGCGAGAATGAGACGACGGGTGATATCTGCTGGAGGGCGGCGGACGGCACCGGAGAGGTCGAAAAGCTTGCCTCACCCGGTCGAAGCCTCACCCCAGGCTCCTGGTCTCTCGACGGGAAGGACCTGGTGCTTAGCAATCAAAGTACCCCTTTTCAAGTCGGTATTGAAACGCTCTCCATGGAAAAAAACCATTACAGGAAGCCGCTGTTTCAGGTAAAGAATTTCTCGGCCGGCCAGCCGCGTGTTTCCCCCGACGGACGCTGGATAGCTTATGTATCGGGCGATTCGGGCAAGTCTGAAGTTCACGTTCGACCATTCCCCGATACAAACACAGGCGGGTGGAAGGTTTCGACGAACGGCGGGCACAGTCCTCTCTGGTCGCTGCCGGATGGCCGGGAGCTGTTTTACCGCAACGGCGATACAACGATGGCCGTTCCGGTGGAGACGAAACCAACGTTCAAACACGGAACGCCAACGGTTCTTTTTCAAGGAGCGTATGCCGACCTCCCCGGGAATGATGTTATTTTTTGGGACATCAGCCCGAAGGATGGTCGGTTCCTGATGCTGAAGGAAGAAGCGGCCGCCGAAGTTCCGCGCAAAATCAAAGTTGTGGTGAACTGGTTTGAAGAGCTGAAGCGGCTGGTGCCGGCGAAATAAATCTGGAGTGCGGCAAGCTGGAATTTAACAGCCGAAGCTTTTTAGGCGAAGGCTGGGACTCCAGGGACAACAAAATCTGGTGCAGATTATGAAGAAAGACCTATGGATGAAGGCCGAGGAGCTTTTTCACCGGGCGCTGGAGCGGCCGCCCGAAGCCCGCAAATCATTCCTCGATGAGGCCTGCGGCGGTGATTCCGAATTGCGACGGCAGGTCGAGACGCTCGTGTCGAAGGATGAGAATGCCGGAAGCTTTCTGGAAAAGCCGGCGCTTGCGGATGCAACCGCTTTATCCTTGATCGGCCGGACCGTTTCGCACTACCGGATCATGGAGAAGCTCGGCCAGGGGGGAATGGGCATCGTCTATAAAGCGGAAGACGCCAGGCTCAAGCGCGCGGTCGCCCTTAAGTTCCTGCCCGAAGAAACATCCCGGGATCCGCATGTCCTGGAACGCTTCCGGCGAGAGGCGCAGGCCGCCTCCGCCATGAACCATCCCAACATCTGCACCATTCACGACATTGACGAACATGAAGGCCGGCTCTTCCTTGCAATGGAGTTCATGGAGGGGCAAACCCTGAAGCAGTGCATTGCCGGAGGACGGATCGAAACCGAAGAGATCATTGATCTCGCCACCCAGATAGCCGACGGGCTCGACGCCGCGCACTCCGAAGGCATCATTCACCGCGACATCAAGCCCGCCAATATTTTCGTCACCCGGCGGGGCCAGGCCAAAATCCTTGATTTTGGCCTGGCCAAACTTATTCCGGCACGCAGGGCGGATGAGAAACCGGCGGCAGTATCAACATTGCCGACCGAAACCGCGGACCAGGATTTGACGCGTACCGGCACGACCGTCGGGACTCTGGCCTACATGTCCCCGGAGCAGGCGCTGGGAAAAGAACTGGATACCCGGACCGACCTGTTTTCATTCGGCGCAGTGCTTTACGAAATGGCAACCGGCGTCTTGCCTTTCCGCGGGGCATCCTCGGCGGCAACGCTCGATGCCATCCTGCATAATGCCCCCACGGCGCCCGTGCGAATCAACCCAGAATTGTCCGTCGAGCTGGAACGGATTATCAACAAGGCACTCGAAAAAGACCGCAAGCTGCGTTACCAGAACGCTTCGGACATGCGCGCCGATCTCGAGCGGCTGAAGCGGGATTCCGATTCGCGCCGTACTGCAACAGCCGAAGCCGCGCTCCCGGAGAAAACAGGCAAATCAATAAAGTGGAAGTGGATCGCACCTGCCGCGGTTGCCGTGGCGGCCCTCGCTTTAATCGCCGGCCTGAATCCGGGCGGCCTGCGCGACCGGTTTTTTGGAAGGACCGGCGCTGCACACATTGAGTCGCTGGCGGTACTGCCGCTCGATAACCTATCCGGAGATCCCGGTCAGGACGCTTTCGCCAACGGGATGACGGAAGCACTGATTACCGAGCTGTCCAAAATCAAAGCGCTCAAGAAGGTGATCTCGCGAACCTCCGTCATACCGTACAAAGGGACCACAAAGCGTATCAAACAAATCGCCGGCGAGCTGGGAGTGGATGTCCTGATCGAAGGTTCCGCGCTCCGGGAAGGCGATAAAGTTCGCATCACCGTGCAGATGATTGACGGCGCTACCGATGCGCATCTCTGGGCCGACACTTTTGACCGCGAATACAAGGATATCCTCGCCCTTCACAGCGATGTGGCGCGCGCGATCGCACAGCAAGTCAAAGCGGCATTGTCCCCCGAGGAAGCGGCAAGCTTTGCCAGGAAGGGAACGGTAAATCCCGAAGCCTATGATTATTACCTGCGGGGAGCCGAGCGTGTTCCTAGTACCAAGGAGATCGATATTAAGATAGCGATCCAAATGTTTGATAAAGCAATTGAGGTGGACCCAAATTTTGCTGTCGCATACGCGGCACTGTCTTCGGTTCACAGCGGGATGTGGTGGACCGGCTTCGACCGGACTGAGCGCCGGGTGTCCATGGCAAAAGCCGCGGTGGATAAGGCTCTTCAGCTTCAACCGGACCTTCCGGAAGCCCATGCGGCATTAGGAATTTATTATTACTGGTGTCGCATGGATCTGGATCGGGCTCTGCATGAGTTGGAAACGGCCCTGAGGTCGATGCCGAATAACGAACGGTTTTGCTACTGTATCGGCCTGGTCCTGCGGCGTCAGGGGAAGACAGCGCAATCAGTCGCCAGTCTTGCTAAGGCTTTTGAACTAAATCCGAATTCAGTTGAGTACGCCTCTCAGGCAGCATTGACCTATGCTATGGCAGGCAATCTCAAGGAAGCTCTTCGTTATTGTGACATTGCCATCAGGCTCAGTCCGGATTCGCCGGGCACCTATAGTTTGAAAGCGGGGGCTATTCTTGGCTTGTCAGGCGATATNNTGTATGCCGGCACCTTCCAGGAAGCGATAGAGCGGCTGTCATCCGAATCGTGGGAGGCTTTTGAAGGGCAGGAGAATTATAATCCTAGAGTGTTGTTTCTGGCACAGCTTTATGGGCTGGCCGGACAACCGCAGCTTGAGAAGAGCTATTATGAAACGGCCGTGAAGATGGCGATGGCAAAAATCGAGCAACATCCGGAGAAAGCGGCCTACCATAGCGCTCTGGGAATCGCCTATGCGGGGCTGGGCCGAAAGCAGGAGGCCATCCGGGAAGGCAAGGCAGGCATGGACCTGAAGCCGGTCGACAAGGATATAGGAGGTGTTTATCAAGTCCAGGTGCTGGCGGGCATATACGCCATGGTCGGCGAATATGATGAGGCGATTAGCCTGCTCGAGTATTTGATGTCGAATCCGAACAACACCGGGCTTTACTTTGGCATCGGCGCCCTTCGGCTGGACCCTGTATGGAAGCCGCTGCACGATCATCCGAAGTTCCAGGCCCTGCTCCGCAAATACGGCGGATAATATAATTGGTGACAGGCTAGATTGGCACCAATTAACGCGGAAGTTTTCCTGAAACTGCGTTACTTCGTCAATGCAAAATCCCATAAACCGTTTCAGGACAACCGGATGTATTTGGCACTAATCTAGCCTGTCACCAATTTTTCATCTGTTAAGGCTCCGGGAGAGCGGGCGGAACAGGTATCGGAGACGAAGGATAGTCTGTCCACAACAGGTCTCCGCGGCTCGCATTGAGCACAACATTGTTCGGACTGATCAGAGTTCCTCTCGACGCCACAACGTAAGCCATCCCGAAACAATCCTCAAAAATTGTACCGGGATCGGCGCCAATTTCCACCTGGGTGCTGTTGGGCATTCCAGGCGTCAACCCCAAAAATTGTGCCTTCGTAGCGCTGAGATTGCTTGGATTCCCGTTTGCCGGGTTAAGGCTCACGCCTGAATTATTTCCCATTTTCCCATTGCCGCCCACATGATACTGCCAGGAATTTCCGCCAAGTTTTAATGGAAAAGGAGGGGCCGGTATAAAATTCGTATGCGCTTCTACGTACATCATGCTTCCATTGCGAAAAGTGATTTCGACCGCCTGGTCCTGCCCATAATCGATGAAGGAAATATCGCTGACAAGGACAGCAGGCCTCCCTGCCCGGCGGTAAAGGCTGTGGGCTTCCTGGGTGGTGACCAGGTCGGCTACATCGTAGTAGTACGCGGTTGGAGTGTTGATCATCGCCCCTGGGACAGGAAGGAGTTCAGAAGGTCCCTGGACCTGGAACCAGAAATGAACCACGGAATCGGGTGCAACGCTTTCGCCATCCGCTAGGGGAGGAGAATTGGGTGTACTGATAAAACAATATTCAGCGCTGTGAATCACCGCGACGGCACCGGTTGCCATTCCCTGGGCATCGAGCACGAGATCGAAGGCCGGGGGGACCCATTGGAGGGCGATATCAGGATCAACCGGGAAAAACGCTACAATCTGGATACCTTGAAACCTTTTTTCGAACAGCGAGGGATTCTTGGGGACGCCGCCGCTGACGAAAGGCCCCGTAACCATCAGGCCGAGCATGAGGGCAGCGACAAAAAACAATGACCATAAGACTTTGCGTTTCATGGATTTTCTCCTTTTTCATCTAATGTCGATAAGTTATAGGGGCCTTCTTGGACTGCACGGCCTATCAGAGCAGCAGGAACCGCACCCGGAGACTTCCAGTGGAAACCGTTGGTTTCAGCGATCCTGGATTTTTCCTTGTGGCTGCAGCTTCACTGACCTATATTCCGCGAACGGGTATGGAAACGGTTAATCGGAAGTCATTTTTCTGATAAGATTTTTACAAATATGACAAACCAGGATCAGCTGGATATCACCGGAATGCTTGCCGCCTGGAACAACGGCGATGCGGGAGCGCTCGACCGCCTGATGAATCTTGTATATCCGGAACTGCGGCAGATCGCGCACCGGCACCTTGTGCGCAAACACCCGGGTGCAAGCGTCGAATCCGCATCCCTGGCCAATGAAGCGTACCTCAAGCTGGTGCGCGCGGGCGGCATTCACTGCGAGAACCGGGGGCATTTTCTGGCGCTGTGCTCCCAGATCATGCGGCGCATTCTGGTCGACCATGCCCGCAAACACCGCTTCGCCAAACGGGGAGGGAATGCCTTATTCATTCCGCTGGATGGCGTGCTTCTGGCGGCGCAGAAGCGTGGGATTGAAGTGCTGGCCCTGGATGAAGCATTGGATGAACTGGCCAGAATCGACGAGCGAAAAAGCCGCGTGGTCGAGCTGCGCTACTTCGGCGGATTGAGTATCGAGGAAACGGCGGAAGTCCTTGAGGTCTCGGTGGATACCGTAAAGCGCGATTTCAGGATGGCCAGGGCATGGCTCCTCGCCGAACTAACCGGTAAACAAGGCGCCAATATACCCTAAATGGCCTTCGGATATCCAAGGAACTTGAATATCCACCGCACCTTTAAAAGAAAACTGGCCCCCATCTCTTTCTGCAGTGTGTTGGAAACAAGCTGCCACTGATAAAACTGGTCGAAGTTTGACATTTCGTTACTTTCTTTCTTTAGCAGGTGCACTCCGGATATAATCGGGACCGGGTGCCGTTTCCAATCCTTCAAAGAACGTGAATTTTCATTAATAAGGCACTTTTAACCTTGCGTCCCCGTAAAAGCCGGACGAATGACATACATGGAATTTAGACCGTTATCCACTGGTTCATCCGTCGGTTTGGGATGATTGCAGAGTCTTGAAACCAAGTTCCAATGATCAAGGACTTCAGGTCCTTTCGTGAAAGGAGCGTTTTATGGAGTTCGATTCATCACGCAGGAAGTTCCTGCAGGCGGGGCTGGCTCTGCCTGCGGCAGGATTAATCGCCTCTCATTGTCCGGATGCCGCGGGCCAGACTCCCATAAACCCGGGCTATCGGACACTGGGCAGGACCGGTCTGACAGTAACCGGGGTCGGTTGCGGTATCGGTCTTATTCCCGACCCCGCAGTCCTGGTTCGTGCCGTCGATCTTGGCGTCAACTACTTCGATACAGCGCGCGTGTACGAAAAGGGTAAAAGCGAAGAGATCGCCGGGGGGGCGCTCCGGGGAAGAAGA
Source organism: Acidobacteria bacterium UBA6911 (assembly GCA_002451015.1). Lineage (GTDB taxonomy): Bacteria > Acidobacteriota > UBA6911 > UBA6911 > UBA6911 > UBA6911. The sequence goes on along the minus strand of DKBB01000128.1, from coordinate 33,087 downwards.
AACAGGATTGTTCTGGCGAGCAAGACCGATGGACTGACCAAAGCCGATGTGATCAGGGATATGGACGAAAGCCTCAAGGCGTTGAGGACGGATCACGTTGACATATGGCACCTGCACTCCAGGGACACGCCGGATTCGATAACGGACGAGGCGGTTGAAGCCCAGGAAATGCTGAAAAGGCAGGGCAAGACGCGCTTCATCGGAATCAGCGCGCACGATATAAATGCCGTCGTGGATAAAATCATAAAGCTCGGAAAGCACGATGTCGTGCAAACCACCTACAGCTACGCGATCGGCTCCGAACGCAACTCGGCTATACACAAGCTGCACGAAGCGGGCATCGGAGTGGTCGCAATGAAAGTAATCGTCGCTATGGCCGGATTTATGCCGCCCAAAAACGGAACGAGAGTGCTGAAAGACGAAGGCCCACTGGCAGCCGTTAAATGGGTTTTGCGAAATTCCGACATATCCACCACCGTGCCTTATGCAAAAAATATCGCCGAGGTGGAGATGAATTTTCGGGCAATGTCGGAGCCATATACTCCCCGGGACGAGACCATGCTGTTTGCGCGAAACCAGGAGATCCGTCCGCTCTACTGCCGCATGTGTTACGAGTGCAAAGATAAATGCCCGAATGGAGTGCCGGTCACCGATCAATTGCGGTTTTTATCCTATAACGATTTCGCGGGCGACTTAAGGCAGGCGCGCTCACATTTCATGCGACTGCCGCAGGAAATCCGCAATGTGAAATGCAGCGATTGCGCTTCCTGCGCTGTCGAGTGTCCCAATGGGGTCGAAGTCCGAAACAGGCTGATCAGGGCTCAAAACCTCCTGGCGTAGGGTCACGAATTCCAGATAGCGGATACCCGAATACCTCCGCAATCCACAATCGTAATTCGTGCCGGACGGGACGGGCTGCAAATCAAAACCCGCTTTTCGTTGATATAAAACAAATGTGCAGGAGGCTGTTATGACAGACCAATTGCTGTCAAGGATAGAGAAACTGGAGAGGCAGAACAAAAGAATGAAAGCGATTATGTCGGGATTATGCCTTTGCCTCGGGGCGCTGCTGACAATGGGACAGATGCTTTCCCAAAAGGCTGACAACAGCATGGACCGAATAGAAGTCCGGGAAATCCTATTGAGTGACGGCGTGACCACCGCAAAACTCACCCCCAGTTCACTGGTCTTTACCGGCCAATCAGGGTCGGAAGCGGAAAAAGCCACGATCACTGCATCAAATATATCCCTGGGGGGCAGGTATTTTACCGAAATCAGGCCGGAAAGCATAATATGCAGCAGGGATGGCGTGACTCGGTTCGACCTCTCCGTACGCGAAATAGGAGCTTCGATCGCTTTCAAGAACGCGTCCGGTCTTATGGGATCCATGCTTGATGAAACAACAATGGTGATAATAAACGACGCCGGGATGCTATCCATGCAGCCGGAGCATATATTCTTGCAGAAAGGGGAAGCGGATGCACTCCTTGCGGCCAGCTCGCTAAAAATAAGAGATACGAATAAGTAAGCTGTTATTCTGGGACCGGCCAGCCTGAGATTGCCCCAAACGGACTGCGATTATGCCGGGTCTGCGCCGTTCCCTATTTTGCCGGACAAGAAGGAGTTCCCGGTCTTCTAGTCTCGATGGGGCGGGTGCTTGAAGAGCAGCCGCAGATCGAGGAAGTAGATTTCAATCCCGTTCTTCCATACCAGGACGGCTGCATTGCGGTAGACGCGAGAATTATCATTTCAGAATCCCGTTAATACGCATAACATGCCACCGCAAGGAAATAGTTAACGCAACGACGCAAATAATTTTTATATTTTTATTTGGGTCTCTGCGGCTTTGGGTTTTTTTTGTTTTTTGCGTCTTATCGTTAACTATCGAAGCCGGTCGGTCAACTTGGCCGCAAGTTCCACGCATTTATTGCCGAAATCCCGGATCTTTTCTTCGGTCATTCGGAATTCCGGGCCGACAATGGACAAAGTTGCGATCGCTTTGCCCCCGGGGGTGAACACAGGCGCAGCAACACCGCTGACCCCTTCATAGACTTCCTCACGATCCACGGCATAACCGCGCCGTCGTGTTTCCGCCAGATCGGCGCTGTACGTGTCCACATCAACGATTGCCTTCTTCGATGACTTGGGGAGCCCTTCTATCTGCAGGATTTCACCAACCTTGTCCTCAGGGAGCCAGGCCAGGAGAGCCTTTCCGTTGGCAGTGGCGGTCGCCTGGAACCGCATCCCGATAAAAGGAGAGACACGTATGTTCAGCAAGGGTTCCCTTTTGTCGATCATAATCATCTTGGTGCCCTTCAAAATGGCCAGAACCGCGGTTTCACTGGAGTAGTCCACCAATTCCTTCAGAAAGGGTTTGGCCGTCACCCGAATATCAAGATTATTCAGTGCGATCCTTCCATATTCCGCCATGGTAATGCCGATATAGTACCGCTTGGTCAGGGGATCCCGCTCCAGAATGCCGTGATGATTCAGGGTAACAAGCAGTTTATGAACACTACTCTTATGCCAGCCGGTCGCTTTGGCAATGTCCATGAGCGTCATTTCACGCCCTTCGATCTTCAACAGTTCCAGGATCCGAACGGCACGGTCTACTGCCGGAACAAGATACGCCGGCTTTTCAGATACAACATCCGCCGCTTTCGATTCCAATACCGCGTTTTTTCCATTTCCTGTCTGCATTGCTGAAAAACTCCCTAAAATCTGCTATTTTCTTAAATCCGGCAAGCCTGGATGCCTGATTATCCGGATCTATATACGGGTCCCGGAATGATCCCACATAGAAACTCGAGTTTCATATGAGAGACTATATTAACATAATGAACAAATTTTTTCGGATGATTTTTCACATTGTATGCGATTATGGATCTTCATGCTTAGAACGTGCGGGAGTTTATAAGTAATATCCCCTAATCCTATATTCCTCAGTTATTTGGAGTTTTCGCTTCCATCGGGAGAACGCAGTGACGGCAACAAACACGATCCGGGTGATTGTCAACGGCAATACTTATGAATTATTCAAGGGCACAGGGGCAGGACAGATCTCTCCTTCGGATTGTCTTGCTTACACTTTGCGGGAAACGCTGGGTTTGACAGGCACAAAACTCTCCTGCGGTCAGGGAGCCTGCGGGGCCTGCACCATCATCATGGATCGTAAAGCCGTGCTCTCCTGCAACATCCTGACAGTGGAATGCAACGGCAAGGAAATCACCACCATCGAAGGATTACGCAATCCCAGAACAGGCAAACTGGATCCGCTCCAGCAGGCATTCATCGATCATAACGCCTTCCAATGCGGCTATTGCACTCCCGGCATGATTATGACTTCAAAAGCCCTTCTGGAAGAAAATCCTCATCCCAGCGAAGAAGAGATCAAACAAGCCCTCTCGGGCAACTTCTGCCGTTGCGTCAGCCACTACCACGTTCTCAGGGCCGTGAAGTCGGTTGCGGAGGAAAGGGGATAAATTTTGGGCAAAGATTACCGCTACATAGGCAAACCGATGAGACGGCGGGACGGAGAGGAAATCGTCACCGGGTCCGCACAATTCCTCGACGATCTGAAATTCAGGAATCTTCTTTCCGGGAGAGTACTGAGAAGCCCCCACGCGCATGCCCGCATTCAATCGATAGACAAGAGCAAAGCCGAAGCCTTGCCCGGAGTCAGGGCTGTCGTAACGTGGGAAGACATTCCCGACTGGAGAGGAGGCACGCCGCGGAACGTGCGCGTACTGGACAAAAAAGTCCGGTATGTCGGCGACGCGGTGGCTCTCGTTGCAGCCGAATCCGACAAAATCGCCGAGGAAGCCCTGCGTCGTATAGAAGTGGAGTACGAAGTGCTGCCCGCGGTCTTTGATATCGATGCCGCGCTCAAAGCCGATGCCCCGCTGATCTACGAGGAACTGCAAAGCAATATCCTTCCCGGGGGCACGCCCATCTACGGGCCGAAATGCCTGAAAGGAATCGTCCATGGAGACATAGAAAAGGCATTCGCCGAAGCCGACGTGATTTGTGAAGGGACCGCCGGATTCGAGAATATTCCCAATGCGCTGCCTCCGGAGCCTCCGGGAGCGATCGCCGTCTGGGAACCGCCAGACAAAGCGACTGTCTACGGAACCAGCCAGGCCCCCTACATGGACAAGGTATCCCTGTACCACGTGTTTAACAGAGAGCTGGACATCCGCTGCATCGGCGATCATGTCGGCGGCAGTTTCGGAACAAAAATCATGTGCTGGCAGGTACAGAGCTACGCCATTATCCTTGCCAGAGCAACCGGATGCCCCGTCAAAGTCATGTTTTCCAAAGAAGAGCAGATGACGTCGTTCACCCTGCGTGTCGGTTCCCGAATACAGGCGAAAATCGGACTGAAAAAGGACGGGACCATTACGGGAATCCAGGGCACCTGGTTCGTCGACAGCGGATACTATTCCTTCACGACCCAATGCCAGGTTGCAGTCGGCCTGGCCGAGTTCATGCTCTTCGCCCAGTGCCCTCATTGGGATATAAAAGCCGACGTCGTAGCCACAAACCGAAACGCTTCGGGCGCAACCCGAGGTTTCGGCGGGCAGGAATTGAATTCCTCCTTTATGCCCGTACTGAGCCTCGGGATGGAAAAAGCAGGACTGGATCCCTTCGAAGTCATCAAGAAGAACTTCGTCAAGCCCGGAGGCGCCTATTTCTGGAGAAACGGTGAGTGGTACGACTACAGAGGCATCGATTTTTCAAATGCCATGGACCGGGGTGCGGAACGATTCGGCTGGAAGGATAAATGGAAAGGCTGGCTGCAACCCACTGCCGTAAGCGGGCGTTTGCGTCGCGGTGTCGGTGTAGGCATCCACGGCAACGCCGATATCGGGGAGGACACGGCGGAAGCGTATGTGCAGCTCGACTTTCAGGGCAGGGCCACCATTTTCCTGTGCGCGGTGGAACACGGCACCGGGCAGAAAACAAATTACACCCGGCTGACTGCCGAAGTGCTCGGGATACCCCCGGAACGCGTTGCGATGACTCCGGCCGACACTCTTGTCACACCCTTCGAATTCGGTCCGGTCGGTTCCCGGGGAACTTATGCCATCGGAAGCGCCGTCATCCGTGCAGCCGAAGATGCCCGCAAACAACTGTTTGAAATTGCCGCCGCCAAACTCGGCGTCCCGCCCGAAAACCTCGATACCGCAGACGGAGTGGTCTTCGTTAAAAACCGCCCGGATAACAAGGTTCGCTGGAGCGCCATGGGCATCGACCGCACTATACTGGGTTACGGCCGTTTCGAACAGGATTTCACCATGTGCAACTGCCTGATGAGCTTCGTCGAGATCGAAGTCGACACCGAAACCGGCAAGTCGCGAATCGTCAAGATTGTCAATGCAACGGATATCGGCCAGATTATCGATCCCCCGGGACTTGAAAACCAGCTGAACGCATGCTGGGGTTCCGCCGGCATCGACGGCGCCCTGATGGAAGAAACGATACTGGATCGAAAGACGGGGAATATCCTTAACGCCAACCTTATGGATTACTTCTGGCGCCCCTTTTCGGAAATCCCCGATGTGGAGAACGTCATACTCGAAACACCCTTCCCGAGCACTCGTTTTCACGCGATCGGAATCGCCGAAATCACCAATGCCCCGGGACCTTCGGCCGTGCTCATGGCGGCATCCAACGCGATCGGCCGATGGCTGTATCAATATCCGGTAACCCCGGACCGGCTCCTGAAAGCGCTGGAGGAAGAAAAACGGGGCTGATTAAATAAAACCAAGGACGACGAAATATGGCCGAGATCACCTGGAAGGATTACAAGAAAAACAAGAAGACAAAGTCCTCCCCGCTCGAAGGCATCCGGGTGCTGGAAGTGTGCACGATGCTGCTCGGACCTATCGGGCCGGCCCTGCTGGCGCAACTGGGCGCGGAGGTCATCCGGTGCGAATTTCCGCCAATGGGCGATGTCACCCGGTCCCTGAATCCGTTCGGGTGGTTCTATAAAGACCAGAGCCCGCTGCTTCTGCACATCAACCAGGGCAAGTACTGGGTCGGGCTCGACCTGCACACGCCCGAGGGACAGCGGACCTTCTGTGAACTGGCCGCCCAATGCGACATCGTCGAAAACAACTTCCGGCCCGGGGTCATGGAACACTGGAACATCGGCTACAGGAAAATCCGGGAGATCAATCCCGGGATCATTTTTCTTTCCAAAAACGGCTACGGCGAATGGGGTCAGTATGCCCGCGAAAACAGGCCGTCCAACGACGGCGCTTCCCAGGCCTTGTCGGGATACTCTTATATGTCCCGCTTCCCCGGGCAGACGCCCCTGAAAATGCGCGCCTATATCGGGGACAACTACGGCGGCATGTGTGCCGAGATCGCCGTCCTGACAGCCCTGCACTACCGGGACCGGACAGGCAAAGGCCAGTTCATAGAATTTTCTCAAACCGAAAACGTCCTGCGCACGATGTCCTGGATATGGCCCTATCAACAGATCACCGGGAAATCTCCCGAGCCTGCCGGCAACCGGGACGTATCGATCTGCCCGGCGGACACCTTTCGAAGCAGCGACGGCATTTTTGTCGCCCTGGCCGCCTCCACGCCGGAAGAATTCAAAGGGCTCTGCACGGCGATGGGGAAACCGGAACTGACCGAAGATCCAAGGTTCAACGACCACCTGACCCGGCTGAGGGAAGAAAATGCCTTGGCGATCCTCAAGATCATCGCCGACTGGATACGGACCCGCAGAGCGGATGAAATTGAAGCCCTGGCGGAACGGTATGGATTCGCGGCCACCCACCTGTACACGGCCAAAGATCTGGTGGAGGACGAGCATTACCAGGCCAGGGATTTCCGGACAGAAATCGACGATCCCATGTACGGCCGGTACCGCAACTACGAATTTCCCGTAAAGATGTCGGAAACGCCTCCCCGGACAAAATGGTCGGTCCGGCCGGTCGGTTTTGACAACGAATTTGTCATGAAAAAATTCCTGGGCAAAAGCGATGAGGAGATTCAACAACTGTACGCCGCCGGCGCGCTGGCCAAATGGAAGGATGCGCAGGGACGCCGGCCGCCACCGGGCTGGAACGGCAAGGCGGGGCTGCGAGAAGAATAAGCACACTTAAATACATTTTTGAGGACATGAATATGGCCGGTAACAAACGGGCAGACTGGTCGGAATGGTCGGACTGGATACGTGAAAGAGACGATCCGAAAATTGCGCACACGCGGCCGGAAGCCCTGGACGATCTTTTGGTGCTGGACCTGAGTTCCAGGAGTTTCGCCGGATGCCACTGCTCCTCGATTCTGGCCGAACATGGGGCGGAGGTTCTGAGAATCGAACCGCCGGAGGGTGATTTTATCCGAACCTGTACACCCTACGGAATCGTGTATGAAGGCGAGGGACTCAACTATTTGACCGAAGGCCGAAACAAGCACCACATCACGCTCGATCTGAATAAACAGGAAGCACGGGAAATCTTCAAAAAGCTTGCCCGGAAAGCGGATATTATCATCGAAACCTTTGCACCCGGCACGATGGACGACTGGGGCCTCGGCTACGAGGATCTGAAGCAGGACAATCCCGGATTGATCTTCGGCTCGATCACGGCTTTCGGCGCTTTCGGTCCCAGGAGCGGAAGCCGGATGGCCGATTACGACAATATCGCCCAGGCCATGTCCGGGTTTCAGTACGACACCGGCCCCAGGCTGCCTGAAGGCAAAAGCTACGAAGAATGTCCCTGGGCCGTGCCGACCAAATCGGGCCCGATTTGGTCGGCACGGCNNGGCGGGGACTTTCATGGCCATGGGCATTCTGTCCGCCCTGCACTGGCGCATGAAAACGGGAAAAGGCCAGGCGCTGGATGTGGCAACATCTGAAGCGTATGCCCGGATCGACGACTTTGTCGCACTCTGGTATGAACACACGGGGCGGATCAGCGAACGGTTCGGCAACCTGGATATCGCGCTCTGGCTCTACTGCTTTGCGCCGACAAAGGACGGTGCGGTTTTCCTGGGAGGCCTGCGCCTGGAGATGTGGCAGGCGTTTGCGGACATGCTCGGAAAGTGGGACGAGTGGGGCGCGGAAAGCTGGACCAGCGTGGCTCCTTTTACAAAAGAGGAAGAGCAGCTTAAATGGTCCGAGAGGGTATTCGCGGAAACGCGCAAGTACACGAGCGACGAACTGCTCCATATGTCCCTGGAATACTCCAAACACGGCCGGCTGGCCCCGATCACGTGCGTGATCGCCCCGATCCTGTCACCGGAAGAATGCATGAAGGACGCCAACTGGATCGACCGCGGCATCTTCGTGCCCGTGTCGGACATCATCTACGGCAACGTTATGACGGCCCAGGCCCAGTACAAAATGACGGAAACTCCGCCGCGCACGCGATGGGTCTGTCAACCCGTGGGGCATGCCAACGAAAGCGTCTACGCCCGGCACCTGGGCCTGGACGCACCCGAACTGGACCAACTGAAAAAGCAGGGGATAATCTAGAAAGGCGGGAATGCCGGACGATCAAACTGCCGCCTTACCTTCCCGCCTAACTGCCCCAAAAATGCGGACCGTCCCCGGGATCCGGAAAATACCCGGAGGCCGAAAACCATCCAACCGGTTCTATTGCCGGTCTAATACTTCACATAACTGGGAACCAGGGTCTTGTACTTTGCCTGCAGATTATCCCAGTTCTGAGGCAGTTCAATCTTCCTGGTAACGAAACTGTTTCCAAAGCCGCCGGCGCTTCCCAACAGGCCCATCCAGACACCGGGCCCTCCGGCGACGACAATCATGAAATCTTCATCCTGCAGTCCCCCGGGTCGACGGCTGTCTCTAGGACCGGAGTTTTTCATGATGAATTCCTTCACCTGTTTTTTGGACCATCCCTCCTGATTGAAAATTCTGGCATGGTCTGGAATCACTATCATGCAGGACAAAGCTCCCGGCCGCATGCCCGCCAGAGCGGTGGCGATGCCCTGGGCATTTGTCTGGGCGGGAATTGTCTGCGTGTAGCGATTGGGAAACATCACGGTGACGGTGTTGTCTTCTTTTTCATATCCGAATTCGACATGCAGGGGTTCCCATGGGCTGTTTTCTTCATTCTCGCCGATCACGAGCGAGTACTTCATGGCATCTCCCAGCGTCCCCATATCTTCAATGCCTTTGCGGGCGCCGCCGATATTCTTGACGATCAGGCCAACGGCCCGTCCGATTGCGGAATTGGCGATGTCTCCGGGGCTCATCATGCCGGAACTGCTGTTGATATGGATATCCTTCCGTACGGGACCGTTGATCACCAGCAGAGGCGCCCAGGATCCGGTACTGACCTCAAAGGTGTCAAAGCGCGTTTTGGGATCCGACAGGGCGTCGACCGCCGCGATCAGTATCGGCATATGCGTCGGAAGCGCCCCGGCCATCACGGCATTCACGGCAATCTTCTCGACTGTGGCTTTCCCCATGCGCGGGATGAGCTTGGCGACAACGTGATCAGCCGGCAGGTCCGTTCCGGTCAGCATCTCCGCTACGGCCTCTTCGGAAGGAGGCATAATCGGCAGGCCGTCCCCCCAGCCTTTGCGGTAAAAGAATTCATTGACTTTTTCGAGAGTGCCCTTAAAAGCGACCCTGGGTTGCTCCCCTGTTTTCACCTGGGGCGATTTTTCCTCATCGCTTAAAGGTTCGGTCAATGCCTTGATGATATCGTCCAATGCTCCGTCTATGCCGGCTTGGATATCTTCGGCAACGGTGGATTCACAGGCAATCGGTGTTCCGAGAACCCGGACACCCGGCATGCCTTTGCCGGAAGCTGCGGAGTGAGCGTCATTTACAAAACCGTTGTTCGCCAGTAACACGACCGGCGTTCCAAAGTCCTCAATGGCGACGCCATTATATGCGAGGAACTTTGTGCAGGACCCTCAATCTCCCACCACGGCGACGATCGCGTCCACTTCTTTCGCCCATGCTTCAAATTTCGCGGCGTCCTGTTCTACGCTTTCGTCAACATTCGCGGTCGTCGAGTGATACAGGCTGGTCTCGCTGTCCGGAAACCGTTCTTTCAGTCTCTTTTCAACTTCCCTGGCAATAGGCACGGCGGCCCGCTTGAAATTGGCAAAGAGTCCTATCTTCTTCCCGGCCAGGGTATCTACCCTGGGTGAAATCCCGCGTAAAGGAATCGGATCCACTTCAGCCCATGGGCTGAGGACCTCATATTCATACTCAGATGAATTCCCGGCGGAAGAACATCCTGAGCATGAGAATATCGCCACGATGGCAAGAACCGTCGTGGCTAAAATTGGAACAAATCTGCGCATATACACTCCCCCTTCATTTTTAAATGCCGCTATAGACATTTATGGCTGCCCTAATGGTAATAGGCGCTGGTTTTAAAAAGAGAAAAATGGAAAAAATAAAAGCATTTGGAAGGATCTTGAACACCCTCAAGGCCTCAATACACCGAAAGACGACAATTCACGCAGCTGTTAAAGGTTCAATCTAGCCTGAAGCATATAGTCAGTCAAGAAAAAGGATCTCCCTTCAAAGACGAATGGATTATTTAAAATCGGACATTTCCGGATTGCCGCAGGGATATATGGATCCAATTGTTGAACCTAAACGTAAAAAGATGCTTCTAAACCGTTAGTAGGCGAACATAGGGATGTTTTTTACAGTTTGAATGTACCTTTTGAAATATAGCCATCGTGATAATCTCAGGCATGGCAGATGTATGCGGGGTTGAACAACACGGGAACTGTTATAGAATTAAGAAGCGCTCCGGAACAGGACGTGCATTATGTGGGATGAGAGTAAAGTGAAAGGAGCCATTATGAAAACAGTCCACCCGGTGAATGTCAGGAACCGCTTTGTTTTATTTGCCATACTGACGGCTTTGCTTATGACCGGAATCATACATGCCGCAACGAAGGCGGATGTGCCCCGGATCAGCATCCAGGAATTGAAAGCTATGCTGGACAGCGGCACACCGGTAACGATTCTGGACGCCCAACCTGAAAGCATCTATGCGGAAGAGCACATCCAGGGCGCCATTTCTCTTCCCTGGAAATCTCAATTAGACCTGGAAGATGTGTGGTCCCTGCCGAGCGACATACCGATCGTTACCTACTGCGACTGCGGGCCGGGGGAGTCGGACAGTGCGGACGTCGCCGCCCAGCTGATGCAGATGGGTTTCGACGACGTCAAGGTGCTGAAAGATCCATCCATTCGAGGCTGGAAAGAAGCAGGATACCCGATAGAGAAAAAGTAACAGAATTACACCGGACAGAGGGATAGTTTATGAAAAATGGAACCATGAAGACAACAGCGAAAAAAATGGCCTGGATGGGTGCGGTCTTCGCCGTACTTCTCCTGGTTCAGGGAATATCGATGGGAGCGGTGCTTGAAGCCACCCCCGACCAGGTCGACTTCGGGACCGTCACCGAGGGTGATCCGGTTGTCGCCATATCGGAAATAGTAAATACCGGCAGTACCCCGGTTGAGATCACCAACATACGAACCAGTTGAGCGTGCACCGAAGCTATGCTAGTTAAGCATACACTGGAACCCAGCGAAAAAACGGAGCTCAAGGTCAGCTATCAAACGGAAGGCCGCCCCGGGCTTTTTGAGAAAAAAGTCACCCTTACCACAAACATTCCGGGTCAGGAAAAAATCGAGATATTCATGATCCGGGGAGATGTCAAGGAAGCTCCTTCGGCGAAAATTTCCGTTACTCCCCGAAGGGTCGTATTGGATGAGGCCGAACGGAGCACGGGCAAGAAACAGGCATTCTCAATAGTGAACAACGGTTCCTTACCGCTTGTAATCACCCGGATTCTTTCAAGAGACGGCTCTTCGGTTTTCTTCGAGGGAGCCGACAAGGGGAACATTACAATCGGACCCGACCAGACGGAAACGATTGAAATTCAACTGGATCCCGACACCGGGACCGAACCGTCACAGAAATACATTCTTATCGAATGCAATGCCCGTAATGCCGGCGCCTCCGGCTACTTCCTGATCGTGCAGTACGGCAAGCGCTAACTTTTTACAAGGCAGAATATGGAAGGTGCGGCCGTAGCCGAGAGGCCGCTTCGATTAAAGAGGCGAAACAGGGGAAGCGTTTCAGCAGCCCTCCTTCTTCTTTCTTTTCTCCGGTGACGTAACAGGCATGCCCGGCAGAACGGGCGACTGCAGTGCGGGCAAAGGCTTAACCTCGTACGATTTTTCACCGTTATCGCCGGTCTGCGGGGTTCCTCCGAAGAATTTACTTACTTCTTTCATCTTTTCAAATGACGCGCGCTGTTCCGGATCGGGTGCGGATGGTACGGGCGGGAAAAGGACCTGGTCTTTCCATTCATCCAGGCCGCCAAGGAGCATGTATGCGGCTTTGTAGCCGTCCGCTTTCAAAAGGAACCAGGCCTGGGCGGAATGGATCCCTCCCCCGGAATAGAGGATGATCTTTTCGTTCCGCTGCAGACCGTAACCGGGCAGACCGGCCAGCGGCACGTTTTCAGCGCCCGGTATATGGTACTGGTTGAACGCTTCTTCGCTGCGCAGATCGATCAGCCGGTAATCCGTTTTACCCTGTATGATCCAGTCCGCCAGGTCGACGGCTTCCACATGGTCCACTTCCCGCTCGACAATACCGGCCAGGTCGACGGTATCCAACGTCACCCGGGCCCCACTGTAGGGGCTGCCTGCAAAGGCTGCGATCAAGCCGAGAAGACAAACCAGCAGCCCGACCCTTGCGTTCCTGCTCATCCCTGAAAAAACACGTTTCATGGCCGTGGTTCTCCTTTTTTTGCCGCCATCATTTTCTCTACCCTGGTTGCACCGGCAAATCCTCCGACCGCTATCAGCACAACGACGAAAACAATCAGGCCGTAGGAGATATTCAGTAGCTCCGGAATCGTGATCTGGCCCATCGGTGCCGCATTATAAAATCCTTCGAGAACCTTAAAGAACTCGCCGAAAACGAAAATCCCCACCATAAGCCCCACGAGGAAAACGATCGCATCGAGCCTGCCTGTGGCCACCCCGACACAGGATGTACCCGGGCAATAGCCGCCCACTACGAAACCTATGCCGAGAATCAATCCTCCGGTAATTTGGGGCAGAAGATAGGTCGGGGGCAGGTAAACGAGAGACACATCCACAAGGCCGCACCAACCCAGGTAAAAAAGGCCGAGCATGGCGGTAATTATGGCAGTGAACATGACCTTGAATACCGCCAGATCGGTGAGATAAAACTGCCCCATCAGTTTTCTGGGACTGCCGAAACCCGCCCGTTCAAGAAAAAAGCCGAACCCTATCCCGATCACGAAGGCAAGGATCAGGCTGAAACCGTCTCCGAAATATCCGAATTTATAAAACGGTGCGTTCATCTCCATTGCCTCCTCATCAAACCTGCCGCCGCATAGCCTCCCGCAAAGACGGCGAGCATGAATGCCCAGCTGCCCACGCCCAGCAGCGCGCCTCCCGTCAGCGCCTGACCGCTGGTACAGCCGCCGGCCAGTTTGGCTCCGATTCCCATAAGAACTCCCCCGGCAAAAGCGAAAACCAGGCGGCCGCGAACGGAAATGGAAGGCCCCCGCTCCACGGTTTTCCGGATCCGTCCCGCCAGCGCCGCCGACAGGAATCCTCCGGCAAATATTCCGATCACTTCAAATACAAGCCAGTCCATCAGAGGGTTTGCGGATCCTTCTCCCAGGTAGCCTGCGTAAAACTCGTTTGCCTGGGCATGCTGTGGTGCAACCGCATCAACGGCCGTGGCTACAGCGGAAGAGAAGGCGCCCGACGCCCCCAGTCCGCGGCCCATAATCACAAACGCAGCCAGCAGCACAAGCCCCAGCCCGAAACCCGCAACATACGGATTAGAGAACGGCTTCATCTTATGCCCGGAAACTCTCCCATGCTCCGCATCCGTACTATGAATCGCTGCGGAACTTGTTTCTGCACCCATGGGGCATCCTCCTTATCTTGTTATTGCGGCTGTCATCCAGTGGCTGGCCTGGCCGGCATAGACGATGACGAAACGGAGCGCCAGGCCTCCGGCGATCACTAAAATCGGCGCGGCGGCGGTATGGGGAATGCGGTGCCGTACCGCGAGCGACTGAATAATCAATGGAATCACAATCCCCAGGCCGACGACAAAAACCATAAAGGCGGGAGCATAGGGACCGCTCAGGATAAGATGCGCCGCATCGATATGCACTTGAGTCGAACTGAGCAAACCTGTAAGGAAAAGGATTATCAGGAAAAGTTCCGTTCCCAGGAAGGCATTGTCGGCCTTGGCCAGCAGTACCCGTTCATAGGGATCCCGTGCGATCAGGTGGACGAAGGCGGCCGCGGTTGACAGGCCGGAAACCAGAAACAGCGGACCGAGCAGGGCGCTGTTCCAGAGGGGCCGGGCGCCGAAAGCGCTCAGCAGGATGCCGGTATAGACACCCAGCATCCCGCCCAGAACCATGTTCGAGATACCGACGAAACGCACGAAAGCAGTGTTTGACTGCGCTTTTTCAGCCAGGATCCTTAACGGTGGGAAAAATTCCCGCAGGAATCCCGGCAGCCGTATGAACAGTGCAGCCAGAAGCGCCGGGTAAACGAGTAGAAGTATCCACGTACCCCAGGACATCGGAGAAGCGGGTTCGAAAGTGAGATACATACGCCAGAAATACAGCCGATGTTCCAGGTCCAGGAAAAGGGTCAGCATTCCACCGCTGAGCAGCACGATTCCAAGCCCGGGCAGGATGGTGCAGGAGCAGCGAAGCTCCCCGGAACGTCCTTTGAACAGGAAATAGCCGAGGATGATCATCATTCCCGCTACCATGCCGCCGAGGAAAAGATAGACGGGTATCTCCCAGCCCCAGATGCCGAGCACCGGATCGATCAGTTCATTGTGGCGGGTCGTAATCAATTCGCGTGTCGGATTCACAGAACATTCCTCCGCCGAAACATAGTCAGTCCAGGTACCAAATCTGAGGATTCGTGCCGGCCGCCAGCAGAAGCGCATGGCCGCGCCGGGACCGCAGCAGCCGGGAAACCGCTGTATTCGGATCCTCCAGGTCCCCGAATGCCATGCAGTGTGTCGGGCACACCGAAACGCAGGCCGGGTCCATGCCCTTTTCCACTCGGTGCACGCAGAAGGTGCATTTGTCGGCGTAACCCTTGGGATGGATGAATCGTGCATCGTACGGGCAGGCTGCAATACAGGCTTTACAGCCGACGCATTGTTCGGGACGGACGAGCACGATGCCGCCGCGAACGTGGACGTGGCTTGCGCCGCTCGGACAGCAATGCACGCAGGGAGGATTTACACAATGGTTGCACCGTTCGCTGCGAATCTCCATGGCAAGGGCGGGATATTTTCCTCTCGTTTCGTAGGCGATCCAGTCGCGATCAAAACCCTCAGGGACCTGGTTTTCCGTTTTGCAGGCGGCGACGCAATCCATGCATCCCACGCATTTGACGGTATCGATCACCATTGCATAGCGCGCCACGTTTAACCCTCCACCGGTTCGATGGCAACAAAATTCACATTCATACCGGTCCCGCCCATCAATGGATCCATCTCGTACTGTGTGATCATCCGGGAGTCGCTGGCCCCCTTGCCGAAAGCATGTTTGAGCCCCTTCGAAGTGTGTCCGAAACCGTGCACCATGTAGACACAATCGGAACGGATCCGTTCCGTTACCAGCACTTTGACGGGATTGCTCAGAACGTCATCCTGGTTTTTCAAACGAACGTAGCTTCCGTTTTCAAGAGCAAGCCTTCGGGCGATGTCGGGATTCACCCATACTTCGTTCTCATCCATCATATCCGACAGGATCGGGTTGGACTGGGTTCGGCTGAACGAGTGGACCGGGGAACGGCCGTAAAGCAGCCGGAGATAGCCGGCGGGGCCGGCCGAGGGAGGCGTATACCGGGGAACGGCCGGGAAGCCCTTTTCCTCCAGTTGGAGAGAGTAGAACTCGATTTTACCCGAAGGAGTGTAAAAACTATCGGGGATACCCTCATCGAAATAGATCGGTTGACGGGACCCCCGAATGATGCCCTTTTTCTTCAATTCATCAAAGCTTAAGCCTGCAGCCTTAAGCCTGTGATCGAGATACTCTTCGATATTTGCCCAGGGAAAGTAGGATTCCAGCCCGAGTTTCTCGGCCAGTTTTCGCGCTATCCACCAGTTGGGCTTCTGATCGTGCGGCGCCTGGACCACCGGCTGGCGTAGCGCGACAAAGGCGTCCCGGAACCATTCGACATTCAGGTCATCGTACCGTTCAAGATACACCGCCTCCGGCAGAACGACATCGGCCCAACCGGCGATCTCGCTTGGAATCACATCCACGACCACCATAAGGTCGAGGTTCTGCATCGCCCGTATCGTTTCCCGTTCATCCGGCAGCGCATGGATAAGATTGGTCGCGTAAACAAACCATCCTTTAATGGGACATGGGTTCCCCGAAACAGTCGCCTCGCGGATCCCGGTCGTTATGGCTTCATTCGCAAAGGGATACTTATTGCCGGGATTGTCGGCTTTTCCCTTCTCCGATTTTGGATATGCCGGATAGGGGTATCCTGGGACATCCATGCTTGCCGGGTAATAGAAGCCGCCCCTGCGGCCCCAACTGCCCAGCAGGGCGTTCAGCAGAGCGATGGCCCGGCTCCTCTGGGCGTCGTCGCCGTACCAGGTGGCATGGCGGCCGGGATGTACCAGCGAAGCAGGCTTGTATCGTGCCATTTCGCGCGCAGTGGCGCGAATCAGCCCGGGCTCGATGCCCGTCTCCGGATACGCCCATTCCGGAGTACAGGTTTTTATGGAAACGGCGAACTGCTCGAAACCGAATCCGTATCTCTCGACGTACTCTTTGTCGTAAAGGTTCTCGGACACAAGCACATGCATCCAGGCAAGGATGAGGGCCATGTCGGTGCCGGGACGAACCGGGAGATAATATTTCGCCTTTCCCGCCGCGATGGAGAAGCGCGGATCGACCACAATAACGCTCGCACCCTTTTCAATCGCCTCGGCAAACTCCTGGACCTGGGTGTTGTGCATATTCTCGCCCAGATGGGAGCCGATCAGTACGATACAATCGGCATTCCGGATATCGGTTCTTTCGGGCGAACCGACTTCTTCGCCGAAGGTGAGTTCGAAGCCGACATCGCGCGGGCCGCGGCACTGGGCGAACGATGGCGCCGCAATATTAATAGCGCCGTAAGCCTTGAGGGTATGTTTGAGAAATGTTCCGCCGATGCCGTGGGAAAACATTGCGAGAGCTTCTGGCCCGTAGTCGGCCCGGATCTTTTCCATTTTCTCAGCGATATAATTGAGCGCCTCGTCCCAGGTTACGGCGACCCATTCTTCGTCGCCCCGGTTCTTTTTGCGGATCAGGGGCGTGCGCAGGCGATCCGGGTCGTAGTGCGCGCCGACGCCCCCTGTGCCGCGCGGGCAAAGCCGGCCCCGGCTGAGCGGATCGAGAGGATTTCCCTCAATTTTCCATAATCTGCCGTCTCTGACATAAGCAATTGCTCCACATTTCCAGAAGCAGATATCGCAGAAGGTGGGAATTTTCTGAATCCCGGAAAGAGACGTATCGCCGCTTCTAAGGGATGCACAGTTGGTAGCAGTCAGCGCCGTTCCAACGGTCGCAGCTCCAACTGTTGCGCTTGATATTTTCAGGAACTTCCTTCGTGAAATCGAATACATAACCGACCCGCGCACGAAAGATACGCAATAGAATTATGGTAGGACCTATGCCGATAGTACTACAAAAACAGTTCTGAATCAGTGCAAAAGATCCGCCATTTTATTCTAGACCTGGACCGTTTTTTGCCCTTCATGGAAGGCCTGGATATTGATGTCGTGAAGTTTGGGAGGGAGGATGCTCTTTATGACTTCAACCCAATGATCGGCCTGGAGGTTCGGAAAGAAATTTGACAGCGCCCCGATCAGCACGACGTTGGCCACCTGGATGTTGCCGAGCCCTTTGGCGATATCGCGGCCGTTGACGATCCAGACGTTTTCTCCGAAATGCTTTTTGAAGGTCTCCTCCACACGTGCCGGATACTCCATTTTCCCAAGGTTGACCGCCGGAGGCAGGATCGAATGGTTGTTGAGGATGATCTTCCCATCAGGCTTTACCCAGTTGATGTACCGCAGTGCTTCCAGCAGTTCGAAAGATACGAGAAAATCGGCGTCCCCCTGTTTGATAAGGGGCGAATGTACCTTTTTGCCGTACCGGAAATGAGTCGTCACGTCACCGCCGCGCTGGGCCATGCCGTGCACTTCCGCTTTTTTCACATCGTACCCGGCATCCAGCAGGACCTGCCCCAGAATGTTGCTTGCCAGGATGGTTCCCTGTCCTCCGACACCCGACAGAAATATATTTTTCGTTTCTCCAATATCAGACATAGTCCGTCTCCTCATTCATCCCGCGGCACAATGCTTTCAAACTCGCATACCTGGAAACACACGGCACATCCCACGCACTGGTCGGCGTTAATCAGCGATCTTCCCTTCCTCTTATCGCCGTCCTTTGTCTCTCCGGCTTCCGGCACCCAGCTTATGGCAGGACAGGCGACATTGAGGCATATTTTGCAGCCCCGGCAGACATCCTCCTGGATCCGGTAACCGGAATAATCGAAACGCTCCTGCGGCCTGGCACGGCGCAGCAGCATACAGGGGCTGTTTTTGGTAATGATGACCGAGGCCTCATTTCTTGAAGCCTCTTCCCTGATCACCTCGACCGTTTCCTTGATATTATAGGGATCCACGGTTCTTACATGCTTCACGCCGACGGACCGCGCCAGCTGTTCGAAATCGACCGTGGGTGCCGGTTCTCCCTTGATCGTAAATCCCGTCCCCGGATGCTCCTGCTGGCCGGTCATGGCCGTAATGCTGTTGTCCATGATGATCGTCGTGGAATACCCGCCGTTGTATACGGCGTCCATCAGGGGACCGATCCCGCTGTGAAGGAATGTTGAATCGCCCAGGACCGCGCAGATTTTTCCCAGCCCATCTTCGCCCACAACCTTGCCGGCGCCGTAAGAACCGCCGACACCCGCTCCCATGCAGGTGGAAAAGTGCATGGCGGAAAGCGGGGGCGCCACGCCCAGCCCGTAACAGCCGATGTCCCCGAATACGAAGAGCTTCAGCTTCTTCAGGGCAAAAAACAGCGGGCGGTGCGAACAACCCGCACAGAGATTCGGCGGACGTTTCGGCAACTCTTCCGTTTCAACCCGCGCCGGCACGGACACGCGTTCCTTTCCGGTGACGGCTTTCGATAAAGACCGTTCGATGATCGTCGGCGTCAGTTCGCCGATGGAAGGAACCAGGTCCTTACCGTGCCATACATCGAGGCCCATCGCCCGGATTTCGGTTTCCAGGAATGGATCGAGTTCTTCGACGATTATGACCTTCCGGACCTGGTTGAAAAATTCACGAATCATTCCCTTCGGCAGGGGCCAGATCATGCCCAGCTTGAGAAAGGAATACTGAGGGAATACATCCTTTGTATACAGGTATGAAACGCCCGAGGTGATAAAACCGACGGAAGGATCGTTGATCTCCATGACATTGTACGGGAAATCCTCTTCCGCGTAGGCGGCAAGCTGCTGCATTCTTTCCTCGACGACCTGCCGCCGGGCCCGTGCGTGCATGGGAACCATGACCAGCTTGGCAACTTCCTTCTTGTCCAGTTTCCTTTCCATCGAGGATTCGGTTCTTTCGCCCAGCTCGACGGGAGAGTCGCAATGCGACACCCGTGTCTCACTCCTTAACAGCACCGGGGTATCGAACTGTTCGCTTATATCGAAAGCGATTTTTGTAAAATCCCTGCACTCCTGCGAATCGGCCGGCTCCAGCAGGGGCACCTTGCCGAAGCGGGTCCACTGCCGGCTGTCCTGCTCGTTCTGGGAGCTGTGCTGCCCGGGATCGTCGGCGACGGCCACAACCATGCCTCCCTTCACCCCGACATAGGATATTGTCATAAAGGGATCCGCCGCGACATTCAGGCCGACATGCTTCATGCAGACAAGCGCCCGGCCTCCGGCAACGGATGCGCCATGCGCGACCTCCATGGACACCTTCTCGTTCGGAGACCATTCCGTATAAACCTCGTCGTACTCGGAAAGCCTGGCCAGAATCTCACTGCTCGGAGTTCCCGGATAGGCGCAGCCGACCGTCACACCGGCTTCCCAGGCTCCCCTGGCGATGGCCTCGTTCCCCTGCAATATCCTTTTCATGCATCCTCCTCTATTCATTAGACTTGAGCCTTATCAGGACCGAACCGCTGTCTGGATTCTCAAATCCGCATCCGAAGATATTACACCGAAGACGTGCCTGAAGGCGAAAATTTATAGAAGGGCACGAATCCGGTTTTTCCCAGCATGCTCTATTTCCCGCGAGCATCCTGTCTCCCGGTTCAACGTTCATTATTTTCAACAGGAAACGGGAAACCCGGAACGGAAATTCTATTTACATGAATATGATTCCGTTCCTCATACCTTTCCATGAGCATAAAGGAAAGATTTTAGGTTTTTAACGGTTTTATTTATTTCGCGTAGCCGATTGCCTGGATCGGATCCAGCGTGGAGGCACGATACGCCGGGTACAGGCCGAAAAACACGCCGATGGAAATAGAGACAAACACGGCCAGCAGGATGAATAGAGGTGAAAGGCTGAAAGGCAGGCCGGTAAGGATCGAGATTCCGAGTGCGCCCAGAAGACCGATCGATACTCCCAGCACGCCCCCCAGGCCCGTCAAAGTCCCGGACTCGATTAAAAACTGCCATAGAATATACTTTCGAACGGCCCCGACAGCTTTGCGAATGCCGATCTCGTTTGTCCGCTCCGTGACCGAAACCAGCATGATATTCATAATCCCGATCCCTCCGACCAGGAGGCCGATGGAAGAAATCGCCGACAATACTAAAGCGATTGGTGCCGTAAGACGCGCAATAAAATCGAGCGTGGCGTCCAGCGACGTCACTGCGAAATCGTTTTCTTCGTTCGCCTTTAATCTCCGCTGCCGGCGCATAATCTGGATCACCTCGTCGCTGGCTTCCTCAAGGGAAACATCGTCCCGTACGGAGGCCATAATATACGGCGTATCCATATTGGTCTCCAGATTAGACTGGTAGGTCGTATACGGAATCGCGACGAAGTTGTCGGCCACTTCGCCCAGTGCCTTCCGCTCGGCAAAAACTCCTACAATCGTAAATTCATTGTCGTCGATCCGGATCTTTTTACCGATCGGGTCGATATTGGGAAAAAGATCGCGTTTCGGGCTGTTGCTCAGGACAGCAACTTTCGCAGCTCGCGAGACCTCCGTATCGGTAAACATCCTCCCGTCGCTGAGGTCCAGGCTGTATATTTGCAACAAAGACGCTTCCGTTCCGACTATCCCTACCATACGGCTTTTCTGGTTCTGGTAACTCAAAGTCGGGGGAATCCCCTGGCGTTCGATATTAAACGCAACATGGTCCAGGGATTTGCTGCGGGCGGCTATCGCATGCCTGTCCTCCGCTTCAATATCCGGACGACGCAGCATCGACTCATCAAATCCGCCGACGAAAAAGTCGAACTTCTGCACCAGCAGCACGGTTTGCTGGTAGCTGCTGACCTCGTTAACGATACTGGCTCTCAGCCCGAGCAGTATGGAAACCATCCCTATCAAGGACGACACGCCTATCGCGACCCCAAGAATGACCAGTGCGCTCCTCAATTTGTGCGCAAAGAGCACATCCATGGCGATACCCAGATTTTCCCC
Organism: Acidobacteria bacterium UBA6911; assembly: GCA_002451015.1. GTDB lineage: Bacteria > Acidobacteriota > UBA6911 > UBA6911 > UBA6911 > UBA6911. The sequence goes on along the minus strand of DKBB01000128.1, from coordinate 11,337 downwards.
AATAAGGGCTGTACGACTGCGGCTACTCATAACGCAGTGCCTCAATCGGATCCAGTTTCGCGGCTTGAAGGGCCGGATAGGCTCCGAAAAAAATTCCCACCAGGAAGGTGACGCTCAGACCTGCCAGGATGGACCAAATTTTGATGGCATACGGAAGGGGCGAATAGAACGCGATACAGAATGCGACAGCGAATCCCAAAAGGATGCCTATAACACCCCCGAGCATTGAAAGTGTGGCCGATTCTACCAGGAACTGCCACAGGATATTCCTGCTGGTCGCTCCCAGGGCTTTGCGGATTCCTATCTCCCAGGTCCTTTCCGTGACCGACATCAGCATTATATTCATGATGATGATTCCACTCACAACGAGGCTTATCGATACAATGCCAACCAGTACGATGTAAATTTTTGAACTGATGGACTTCCAGAGCTCCAGCAGGCTGTCCTGGGCCACGATGCCAAAATTATCGTCCCGTTTCGGTCCCAGGTGGCGCCGGACGCGCATAGCCATTCGGGCCTCATCCATGCACTCAGAGGCCTGATCCAGTCGTTTCGGTTTGACGGAGATTGCCAGGGACTGACGGGTTCCGAACAGTTTTTCATATGACGTAATCGGAACAATTATCGTCAGGTTAGGATTGCCGCCGAGTCCTCTGGGTTGTTTTTCCAGAACACCGATAACCTGAAAAGGCAACCCGGCCACCTTGACATCCTTGCCGATAGGATCGATTGAAGGATATAGTTCTTCGGCAACATCAAATCCGACCACAGCTACATTACTTTTGCGAATCACTTCCTGGGAAGAAAAATGGCGCCCGTCCACAAGATCATAATCCCCAAGCATCGGATAATTTTCCGTTCTTCCCTGAATGGATACGGAATCGATATTGACGCGGCGATAACGCACCTCTACGGAAGTCGACAAACTTACGTCCATGTATTCCGCCAGGGTAACGCGCTCCCGGAGGTATTCGAGGTCGGAATAGGTGACTTTGGGATTATGCCTGGATTCCAAGAATTTATCGAAATTGGAAAGAATATCGAGCTCATTCCTGCGCTGCACCCGAAAAACGCCCGATCCCGAGCCGATCATCTCGTTCTCGACATAGACATTCGCACCGTCCAGGATACTGACAACGATCATGACCGACATGACCCCGACAATATTTCCCAGCAGCGTCAGGAAAGTCCGCAACTTATGCGCCCACAGTTCTTCAAGCGCAATGAGTATTCCGTGTAACAGTCGCATGTATCCGACCTTGTTCAAGCAGGCAACGATTGCCTGTAAAGGATCAAGTCCACCGCAAGTGATTCATTCAGTATACGATCCTTCCTTCCCTAGAGTTTCAGTCCGGGTCGGAATATTAACCCGAATATCTCACAATGCTGTTCTCTTCGCTTGTGTCAGAGTGGAATAAACAGGCATGGGCACACCGGTTCAGCGAAAAAAACCGGCGGTGAGAGCCCGGAAAGGAATTTATTAACGCCGATACGGAAAAACCGTTAAACAGTATTCAGATCATGGATGATTTTCAAGCCCTCCAGGGTCAGCCACGGCGCGACTACGGAAATGACTTCGGTTTCCTTCGAAATCAGTTCCGCCAGCCCCCCTGTGGCGATCACTTTCATCTCGGGCCCAAGTTCTGCCCGGAAGCGTTCGACCAGGCCCTCGACCAGGCCGACGTATCCGAACAGCATTCCGGACTGCAGGGCATGCGCCGTATTTCTCCCGATAGCCGCCGGCGGTCTCTGCAGCTCCACCTTTGGGAGCTTGGCGGCGCGTTGAAATAATGCATCCGATGCGATCCCGATACCGGGGGCTATGGCACCTCCGAGGTACTCTCCTTTCTCCGATACGGCATCAAATGTCGTGGCCGTTCCAAAATCCACGACACATGCCGGACCGCCGTACAGCTTGAGGGCAGCCGCAACATCAACGATTCTGTCGGCTCCCAACTGGAAAGCATCTTCGTATCGGATAGTCACGCCGGTGTTGCACGCACCGTTTACCACCAAAGGCTCGTTCTGCAGATACTTCCGGCAGGCGTTGGTGAATACACCGGTGAGCGGCGGCACAACGGAAGAGATCGCGGTGCCATGAATGTCCGACGCGGACAGTCCGACCTTCCGGAAAAGACTCAGCATTAAAAGCCCGTATTCATCCGAAGTTTTTTCGTCTTCCGCGGCGAAACGCCAACGCGAACCCAATCCATCCCCGTCGAATAGACCGAGCGTAATATTCGTGTTTCCGATGTCGATCACAAACAGCATGCCAGACTCCCGAACGGCAAGGACCGGCCAAAATGCAGGTTATATATCTTCCCTGGAAGCAGGGTTCCCTGCAGCATCGAAACCGCCCAGTCCCCGACAGTTCTGGCACTTCCCGCTCCCGTGAGGGTAACAGGAAGTGCAGGTCTTTCCTCGCTGCAGGGTCAGTCGACCCTGGCCGTGGCAGGCATTGCACTTTCCCGTGCCTTTACAGTGGGAGCATATTCGATAGGATTTCGACATTATTCATACCCTTTCCCGCAGCGTGAGCGCGCTACTTCTGACAGTAGGAACAGAAAAATGTGCTGCGATTTCCTTGCCTTATCCGCTGAACGTCTTTTCCGCAGCGAACACAAGGCTTGCCCTCTCTCTGAAATACGTTCAGGTAATTCTGATTCTTACCGGGATTTCCTTCAAGATCAATAAAATCCGAAAAGCTTGTGCCCCGATATCGGATGGCACGGCGCAATACCTTACGGATCGCTTCAACCAGCCGCAACACCTCTTCCGGCCTAAGTGTAAAGCAGCGGCGGGCAGGATGGATCCCGGCCATATACAACGCTTCACATACATAAATATTCCCAAGCCCGGCGATTTTTTGCTGATCTAGAAGAAAAGACTTCAATTCACACCGACTTTTCTGGAGCATCGGCTCAAGCCACCCGGCATGGAATCCGGACCTTAAAGGATCTTTCCCGAGAGACCGGATTTCCGGAATCTGTCCCGGTCGATCCACCTCATATACGGCCATGAGACCGAAACGGCGGGGATCCCGGTATTCCAGAACGGATTCATCGGAGAAACGAATGACTGCGTGCGTATGCTTTGCGCCGGAAAATGCTCCTGGATGATAGAACAGTCGTCCGCTCATCCCCAGGTGGATAAGCCAGAATATTCTCGGTTCCAACTCGATAATGAGGTATTTCCCGCGACGCAGAACCCTGTGAACCGTACGACCTCGAAGTCCGGCGGCAAAGGCACTCGATACCGGTTTGCGTAACGGCAAGCCGGACAGTGAAATGCGTTCGATCTTCTTGCCGGTTACGGCCTTTCTCAACTTGCGGGCAAGGGTTTCAACTTCGGGCATTTCGGGCATGGGAATCAAAAATTCAAAATGGAAGACTGTAGATTGCGATCCCTTCTTGCTCTTTAATTGAGAGGCGGAAGGACGTCCATAAATGCGGATACGGAAAATACCGCCTTCCCCAGCCCGGGATCACCGTATCCCACCGGCGGAGGCAGGTTGTATCGCAGCCTCGTATCGCGATAAACTTGCAGTAGCCGGACATGGTATTCCAGAGGGGTGCCGGCCTGATCCTTACCCAGGATGCTCATGGGTTCCGGGCACCAGGTGGTAAATCGAGGGGAAATTCCGTGGCTCATGAAAAAATCGAGGCCTTCCGCGGTAGATGCGATTGCGTCGTCGACTGAACTGAATCCCTCGGGGGAAGCCATCTCCACGCCGGCAACAAAGTTGGGAATCACACGGTCCGGTCCGAAAACCGTCGCAGCATCCAGGATCCGTTTTATCCATTCGTCCCGGCCGATATGCCTGGCCTTTCCGGGGCAGTACAGCTCAAACAGGCGTTTATCCCAGATTTCAAAGTTTGGATGATAGATCTGTACCCCGGCATCCAGAAGTCTCCGCACTTCGTCTTTTGGAAGCGCCTGGACAACCGCTTTGCTGATCCATCGTTTCGGCCACCTTTTTTCTATGGCCTCGGGATACCGGACATAGAAATCGATCTCGGACATACCATCCAGGGTTCCGGTGATGCTGCCGCCCGTCACGGTATATGCCTTGCTGTCGCTGTCCGTGGAGGCGATAATCTCCAGGGCTTCGACGATCTCTTCCACGGACTTAACGGGCGTATAGGGTCGGCCTGATTTCTTCTGTTGACGAAAATTCTTATTGATATCGCAAAACTGGCATGCTTCCTCAGGGCCTTGATACTGGCAGAGCCTGAAGGTCGTCAGGTACAGCAGATATCCCCACTCTATTGTCGGCGCTATGTCCGTTATAGGTTTGCCGCTGGCAAGGGTCCGGCTGTAATATTCGGGAGATTTCTGAAGTTCGACACGAGCGAGAATCCGACCGTCCAGTTTCAGGACAAAACTTTCCTCCTGGAAATCCACGCAATAGGGCGACGCAGGATTCAAGCGCACGGAAACGATCGTCGGTCTGAACTTATGGGGTCCGTCCGCCAGGCGGATTTCCTCGGGAGCTTTTGCAAACTCCTTCTGTGCCATCTCCTTCATCGGAACCATGTCGAAGGAAAAAATAAAATATGCTTTGCGTTTGAAATGTGCGGCTGTTTCCAGTGCCACCGAAGACCATGCCATGCCCCGGCGAAGCAGATCTTCCTTGACGATCGCCTCGATGGGAATATCCGGATAAAGTTCGACAAGGTCTTCAATCTCGGAAATCACATCTTTGTTTTTTTCCATACGCACCGAACTGCCTTGAACAATGTCGGGAAGACATATTTCCCGGGACTATAATTCGTCTGGAGAAGCTCCTCCGGAACCTGCATCGTCGGAGACCTCCTGTGCCGCTTCTTCCGCAAGCTGATCGATATCCTCTCCCCCGAAATCCTCCCCCATCTCCTTGCCCATCTTTTTCATCCATCGAGCAATGCTGGAAGGATCGGATTCGTCCAATCCGGACATATTTGCGGGATCCGCAAGCGACTCCAGCCGGCTTTCCTCCGATTTCGGGGAAGCAAAGCGTGAGAAAAGCCGTTCGATATCGTCGCTTTCACAGAATTTACATTTAGGTTGAAAGGTCGCCGGGGACAATACCAGCCAGCTCATCCTCTTTTTGCATTTATTGCAGTAAAATTCGTAAATTGGCATCGGTTTTATTCCATCTGGATCATAAACATCCCGAACACAGGATCCCGAACGGCGCAATCGTTCCTAAGCAGTGTAAAACGACCAGTCTCAAGGCGAACCATAATAAGCCCTGACACAGGAAAATCCTATTCAGCCCGCAAGCCGGAAAATTAATCCCTGCGGCGGTAGAGCCCGCTTTTTCCTCCACTTTTTTCCATCAGCCGCACAATTTCGATTGTCGCCCCCTTCTCGACCGCTTTCACCATATCGTAGAGGGCGAGGGCTGCAACCGACGCAGCGGTAAGCGCCTCCATCTCCACTCCGGTATTTCCGGAACAGGAAACACGGGCCAGGAAATGCACTCCATCCCTGCGCGTTTTCGCTTCAACATCCACATGCGTCAAAAGAAGCGGGTGGCAGAGCGGGATGAGTTCGGGCGTCCGCTTAGCGGCCAGAATCCCGGCAAGTCGCGCAGTTTCCAGAGCATTTCCCTTCGGCAGGTTTCCCTCGCGAAGAAGGGACAATGTCTTCCGCGACAACCGGATGAAGGATTCCGCTATTGCGATCCTGGATGTAACGGGTTTCGCCGTTACATCCACCATACGTGCTTTACCGGTGGAATCCAGATGTGTCAATTTGGTTTCGGAGCTTTTCTCGGCCATGATGTGTGTCGTTCCAGTTGCCGGACAAAGAATAAGCCGGGCGGTTTTATATCTAATTCCGATTTCGAATAATGTCCGTTAACGTTGACGGAAAAAGAAATCGGGCAACAGCATGACTTCCACGGTTTCACCCTTCCTCAGGTGATCCCTGTTTCTTGGGAAAATATATGTGGCATTCGCTCCCGTAAAACCGATGATATCGGCTGAACTCTTCCACCGGAGCGGCTCCACTTTAAGCCCGCCCTCGTCCCAGAAAACCCAGGCCGGGAAAAAGGCCATTCTCCCGGAGGACTGTCTCATATCGGCCAGCAGTTCCCCTTTCATTCTGTGCAGTTCCGGTTGCGCCATACCGCAAAGACTGCCGAGAGCGGGGCGTACAAAACATTCAAAGGTGACCAATGCTGAAATAGGATTCCCCGGTAATCCGAAAATCAGAGTATCGCCCTTGCGAGCAAACACGGTGGGCTTTCCCGGCTTTATCGCCACCTTACTGAATAGTATCTCGAGCTCCAGTTCTTCAAAAACCTCCTGAACGAAGTCGTACTCCCCCATCGAAACGCCGCCGGTGATTATGAGTACGTCATACTGGAGACCCAGGATCATCTTTTCACGCAACTCGTCTTTGTTGTCCCTCACAATGCCCAGATACTCCGATTCCAGTCCCATATATGTCAGCTGGCTTTGAAGACAATAGGCATTGGAGTTGCGTATCTGATCCGGACGGGGCGTCTGGTCGATTTCCACAAGTTCATCCCCTGTCGCGAACACCGCGATACTCGGATTCTTCCATACTCTAACCTGGCTGTATCCAAATGTCGCCATCACCGCAATCTCGGCCGGACCAATGCGATGGCCGGTTCTGAGTACGATTTCCCCCTCGGCCGCTTCCGATCCCAATAGCGCAATATTTTCCTGAGCCTGAACCGGTTTTAAGATTGTAACTTTCTGTCCGTTGCCGGACAACCGGCACTCCTCAACGATCTGCACGGCGTCCGCTCCCCTGGGAACGGGGGCGCCTGTCATGATCGACATCGCCTTGCCGGGAGGTAATACTTCGGGCATCCCGCCTCCAGCCCGGATTTCCCCTGCAATATCCAGTTCAACCGGGGCGTTGGCAACATCCGCTGCGGCAAGGGCAAACCCGTCCATGGCGGACCTGTTAAAGGGCGGTATATTGCAGGTTGCGGAAAGATTTTCAGCCAGCACTCGCCTTAATGAAGCCCGGAAGGGTACCTGCTCGACCTTTCGCTCCGGCAGATTGGACAACACAATCCCAAGAGCTTCTTCCACACTTATCATAAAATCTCCCGCTGCATTATAAGAGTAAAATACCCATGCCGTGCCCGCCATGCCAGAATCCGGATCAAGAAAAGAGGGCTGTCCTGAAATCAGGCGATTTCAATAATACGTTGATCCCCAGGGAACAAGCATACCAACATTATTGCTTTCCGGCAGTCAACGCTACTTTTTATAACCGATTTTTCGCAGAAAGTCCTTCCGGATTTTGGCATCCTCTGCAGTTTCGACTCCCTTTGGACAGAACCCGTCAACGACGCCTAAAACCCCCCGTCCCTGCTCGGTCTCCACAACAATTATCTCCACTGGATTTGCCGTGGCGCAATAAACCGTACAGACTTCGGCGCAGGCTTTTATCGCATTAAGGAAATTGATGGGAAACGCATCCTTTATCAAGCAGACAAATGCATGTCCGGTGCCCATGCTCATTGCGTTTTCTGCGGCACGCTTGCTCAGTTCCGAGTCATTCCCTTCCACCCGGATCAGGCACGGACCGGAGGCTTCGCAGAATGCAATTCCAAATTTACAGTGGGGGCAACTGGAGGTGAATATCTCGTACAGGTCCTCGATTGTTTTCATGAAATGGCTTTGCCCCACAATTACATTACAATTTTCAGGAATAGAGAGCGGGACGCTTTTTATTTCCATGGTTCTCCTCAAAATGGTAGTTGCAGTATATATGCACTAAAGGATTCCGGAACGCTGGTTCGTATTCTCAATTCTACGGTACTTTCCTCGGTATTTTACTCTGCGGCAGGGGTCTGTTGCATGTCCTGATATCTTTAATCAATCCAGTAGTTGCTCCAATTAAAGGCTTCAACTATAATCACCATGTATCCAGTAGGTGTTGCCGGGGATTGTAACACATATAATCGTTGTCTACTCCCCGGGATAAGCAGTTCGTTTTGAATATCAGGAACCTGATCTACAAACCAAAGGGGATCTATGTGCGGAATCATCGGATATGTTGGTTCTAAACCTGTTGTACCGGTCATTATCAACGGGCTTCGAAAACTTGAGTATCGAGGATACGACTCCGCAGGACTGGCTGTTGCGCAATCCGGCCAAGTTTCGATTCGAAGAACCCCGGGAAAATTGTCCAATCTGGTTCATTCCCTGGAAAATGAACCTTTGACCGGAAATTACGGGATCGGCCATACGCGTTGGGCCACCCACGGACGTCCAACGGAAGAAAACGCTCATCCTCATCGAGACTGCACGGGTAAAATTGTCGTCGTCCACAACGGGATTATTGAAAACTACATGGAACTGAAGACCAAACTGAGGCAGGACAACCATCGTTTTGTAACCGAAACGGACACGGAAGTCATCGCGCATCTCGTGGAATCCCTGATGCCCGAAAAGCCTTTTCAGGAAGCGGCGGCGGCGGCCCTGAGACAGTTGCGCGGAAGCTACGCCGTCTGCCTGCTCTGCGCCGACTGCCCGGACACCATCATTACCGCCCGAAGCGGCCCCCCTCTCATCCTCGGGATCGGCAAGGACGAACTCCTGGTGGCATCGGATGTACCGGCACTCCTCGAACATACGAAAGAAATGTATTTCATGCAGGATGGAGAAATGGCGATCCTGACACCTCAAGGGGTTCGGGTCCAGAATCTTCAAGGAGAGGAAATCCAGATCTCAACACAGGAGGTCCAATGGAGTGCGGAAATGGCTGAAAAAGGCGGATACAGCCATTTTATGCTCAAGGAAATATTCGAACAGCCCCGATGCGTGCAGGAATCCGTCGCCGGAAGAATTTCCCTGGAATCAGGAGAAATACTGCTGGACGAAGCCAATCTACCCAAAGAAGCCCTCGAAAAAATCGACCGGATACACATCATCGCATGCGGTACATCCTGGCACGCCGGACTGGTCGGAAAGTTTCTGATTGAAGATCTTGCGCGCATCCCGGTTGAAATAGACTACGGATCGGAATTCCGCTACAGAAATCCACTGGTTGACGAAAACTCCCTTGTTATCGCCATCAGCCAATCGGGAGAGACCGCCGATACTCTGGCAGCCGCGCGGGAAGCCAAAATGAAAAAGGCCAGAATTCTATCCATCTGCAATGTGGTCGGGAGCATGCTTTCCCGGGAAAGCGATGGCACCCTGTATATACGCAGCGGGCCGGAAATCGGTGTTGCCTCCACAAAAGCCTTCACATGCCAGCTCATGGTCCTGCTTCTGGTCGCCCTCTACCTCTCTCAGGAGCGGAAACTGATAAAACCGGAACAAAAACTCGACCTGGTATCCGATTTGGCCAAGCTGCCGGAATGCATGAACTGGATTCTTTCTCAAAACTCGTTATATGAAGATATTGCCAAGGAGATATACCGGTACAACAATGCACTGTACATCGGCCGGGGGATTCACTATCCCATTGCGCTGGAAGGCGCCCTGAAATTGAAGGAAATCTCCTATATCCACGCGGAAGGATACCCTGCCGGAGAGATGAAGCATGGACCGAATGCGCTGATCGACAGCAACCTGCCTGTTGTAGGCCTGGCGGCAAGGGATAAACGGAATCCGAAATCGGTTTTACGTTACGAAAAGATGATTAGCAACATTGAAGAGGTACGGGCCAGGGAAGGGATCCTGATCGCTCTGGCCAGCGAAGACGACGATCGAATACACGAAGTGGCGGAACATGTCATCCCGATTCCGGCAACGTCCGATTATCTGCTGCCTGTACTGATGAGCGTTCCTCTTCAGCTCCTTGCCTACCACATCGCACTGCTTCGAGACTGCGATGTCGATCAACCCAGGAACCTGGCAAAGAGCGTTACGGTCGAATAACATATTTCGGCAAAGTACTGAATTTAATGGACGAAGGTTGATTTTGTCTTTAAAATTCAATTTTACAGTCGTTCCCCCCCAGGATGACCAAAAGGTTAAAATACCAGTAACCAGGAGACAGGATGGGGTTTGTACCGTCAGACATTAAAACAGTAAAACATTATCAGCGCCCCACTGAAAGGCCGTTCACGGCCGAGGAGCGCGATAAAGTCACGATTCTGGTCGGAGGATTGACTCGGAAGCACGAGGAGTTTATACGGGCGGTTTTCCAGGGCAGCGGATATAAATGCGAACTGCTTCCTATTCCCGATCAGGAAGCTTTCCACCTCGGCAAGGAGTACGGCAACAACGGACAGTGCAGCCCGGCGTACTTCACCTCTGGCGCCCTGATTCAATACCTCAGGGACCTCGAAGCCGGCGGGATGTCCCGCTCCGAGATTGCCGATCGCTACCTGTTCTTTACCGCGGGTTCGTGTGGCCCCTGCCGCTTCGGCATGTACGCGGCCGAGTATCGTCAGGCTCTTGAGAACGCAGGATTTAACGGTTTCCGAGTTCTCAGATTTCAGCAGGATGAAGGGATACGCCAGAAAACGCAGGCGCCGGGATTGAAATACACGATCGACTTCGGCCTGGGCATGCTCAAAGTCCTCTTCCTGGGAGACGTACTGAACGACCTGACCCATAATATCCGCCCCTACGAAGTAAATGCCGGGGAGACCGACCGGGTCATGGCCCAGTGCGTCGAAGATATTTGCGACCATCTGCGCACCTACAAAGCCCCGGACCTGGCCGATGTCACTCCCGGTTGGGTTACATCCTACCTGGCGAAGAGAAATTTCCAGCGCGGCCTCTACAGCTTCCTTTACAAAATGCGGCAGCATCTTAAGGGGAAGGAATTCCAGTCCGTTCTGGAAAAATGCCGCAAACGCATCGACGGCATCGCCATCGATCGAACACGGCTAAAACCCATCGTTAAAATCATCGGAGAGTTCTGGGCGCAGACCACCGAGGGCGACGGCAACTTCAACATGTTCAAGTTCCTCGAACGGGAAGGCGCGCAAGTAGTCGTCGAGCCGATCGGCACCTGGATCATGTACATGATTCACCAGGTGATTCAGAAGAACAAGGACCTGAAGGGTCTCGACGAGGGCGCCGTCCTGCCGCCCCTCTGGCGCCTCGATAAGCGCGCGAACATCGAGTGGAACTTCCGGAACAAGGTGGCCAGGCTGAAGCTCGCCGAGGCGATCTTCAAGCGCGAGTATCACCGCGTCATCGACTCTCTCGGCGGCATCGCGCACCGCCTGGCCGACCAGTACGAGTTGCAGCGCGTCGGCCACCCCTTCTACAACTCGCGCTCTGGCGGCGGCGAAGGGCACCTCGAGGTCGCCAAGAACATCTACTACTCGAACAAGGACCTCTGCCACATGGTCCTCTCGCTTAAGCCGTTCGGCTGCATGCCGTCCACGCAGTCCGACGG
>DKBB01000377.1 GCA_002451015.1 Acidobacteria bacterium UBA6911 | reverse complement strand
GAACGCGAGAGAATTCTGGAACAGGTTCCCCCGTTCCGCACCCGCCGGCCAATAATTTCCCACTTTATTCCATGGGAAATCCCCCACCAGGTTGGGCACGGTGGTGCCGTAGCTCATATTGCTGGCCGTCCAGTTGATCGGGGCTCCGGTGCTGGCGTTGAAAATCCAGCTTGCCTGCCAGCCTTCGAGGAAGCGCGAAAGAACGCCGTGGTCGCTCCTCAAGAACAGTCCGTCGGGCCCGATCGGCAGTACATACGAACCGTAGGACGAGAATACATGCCGGCGATCGCTCTGCATTGCCGTGTAGTCGGCATCGAAATCCAGCGGGTTGCTCGGGTTGCTTCCGCTGATGCCCAGGTTTTTGCTCCAGGTATAGGAAGACGTAAGGCTTAATCCGGCGGTCGGCCGCAGAGTGACCTGCGCCTGCATGGAGTGGTAGTTTGAATATCCCCTGTTGCCGTTAATGTTTACCGTGGCAAACTGAGGATTGGCCACGATGAAGTTCTCGCCCAATCCGGACTCTCTGAGCAGGTATCCATTGGTCCGGGTGCCCAGCGGGGCGGTGGGGTCGTTCCATATGTTGATGGCCTGGGCCACGGTCTGGTAATCGCCGTTGGCGAGGAATCTTCTGAGCTGACCAAAATTGGGCCAGGCGCCAACGAAACGCGTGGAGTTCCTCAGGTAGGCTGCCCCGCTCGTGGCGCCCCGGACCGGGTCGAAAATCAGGTCAAGCAGAGCGGCTGCCTCCGCGTATTCCGGATCGCCTTCCAGCCCGTACCTGGCGGCGTCGAACGCTTCCTTCAATCCGTTTTCCAGGATATTCGGGGTATTGATGTTGAAGGTGCTGGTATTTTTTCGGGCCAGTGTGCCGATGTATTTCAGTTCGACGGTCAGCCTGTTCCCGATATTCCGCGTCAGCGCCATGGTCAGGTTGTGAACCATGGGCGCCTGGAAATCGCCGTCGTAGACGGTGATGGTCTGGGACCGGTCCTCCAGAGGAAACGGCTGCATCGGCTGGATCGATTGAGGCACCGGCAGGATACTGTCAATACTGGCCAAATCTATATACGTGTTGTTTATCGCATAATTATTGGAGTAAGTGCTGCCCGGCGGGTTGGCGATCACGCCTTCGACGGCGGCGGCCCGGCCGGTTCCCGAGTAGGTGAGCTGATAGCCGCCGCGCAATACGGTTTGGCCCGCTCCCAGCCATGGAAGCTGCAGGGCGAAGCCGACCGCGGGGCCGAAGTTGTTGAAGTCACGCGGATAGGGCCGCTGGTCGGGGTTGGGAGATTCCGGCCCCACAAAGATCAGCTCGGTCAGATCGGCGCGGGGCGTTGCGCCGGGCTTCCAGAAAGCTTCGTCCCAGCTTCGTCCGGAAATTCCCCAGGCGGCATCGGGTCCTCCATTTAGGCCGATCGTCATCCCATCTTTATAGTAAGGCACTCCGTAGTATTCCCATCGCAGGCCGAGATTGAGCGTGAGAATCTGCGACACCTTCCAGTCGTCCTTTAAGAAGACGGCGAACTCTTTCTGCTGGAAATCCCGGATTTTCTGACCTTCGGTCACTGGATCGTTCCATTCAAGTCTATCGGGAGAATTGATGAAGTGGTTCTGGGTTACCGAGCTTACCGACGCGGACATGAACGTCAATAGATTCTGCATCAGCAGATGGTTGCCCGAATTGTTTCCGTTCAGGCCGGGCATGTTGGTGCTGTCAATTCCCGTAACCGGAATGCCTGCCGGATTTCCGCCGCGGACAAGTGGAATTACAGGGCCGAAAATATTGGCTCCATACATGATGCCCTTCGATCGGTTGAGACGCATTTCCCCGCCCATTTTGAACGAGTGCCGGCCCTTGACCCACGTGAGCGTGTCGGCGAAGGTATACTTCGGGCTGGTATCACGGGAAGTGGTGGATAAAAAACCGTTCCACCGGCCCCCTATGAAGTTGCTGTTTCCGTAATTGAAGGAGGCTCCCCCCGTGCCGGCATTTACGGCCAGCGGGAGTCCTGTCTCCTCGGAGACGGGCAGCAGCGCACGGAGCTGCTCCCCGGTTTCCGGATTGTCCAGTATCCCGAATTGGTTCGTCCCGGTTCGCGCCATTCCGAAACGGGCCTCGTTGAGCAGATTGGGCCTCAGGGTGGAGGTGAAGTTGACCGTCAGGACCTGGGGCCGCCGCTCGGAAAATCCTCCAAAGCCGTTCGGCCAGACGCGGAGGTTGTTGTCGGACCAGCCCTTTTCATAGCTCCAGGAGCCGTTGATCCTGTGGTTGTCGTTGAAATGGTGGTCTATTTTGATATTGATCTGCTTGCGCTGATTGTACTCGCCGACATTGTACAGATTGTCGTTCCCGCGGAAGCTGCGCGTCCAGGAGTGGGCGGCTGTGTTGAGGCCGTCCCCGGCGAGGTAGTAATTATTCGCAGCCGGCATATAAGAGATAAAATCGCTCGTAAAGCCGGTCGAATCTCCTACGAACCCGGTGGCATCCACCGGTTTCCGGTATTCATC
>DKBB01000353.1:14021-14200 GCA_002451015.1 Acidobacteria bacterium UBA6911 | reverse complement strand
CAGGAACTGACGCGAGGCAGTGACGGAACCCCTGTACGGCTAGAGAACCAGACTCTGCCTTTTTTGAAAAACGTCAAAGCGGCTCATACGCCCTATTGGAAATACGATGATCATAACAGGCATTTTGATTACAAGGATCGCTGTGGGACATGGGCCGATTTTGCGATGGAGGGATAAAG
>DKBB01000353.1:0-13938 GCA_002451015.1 Acidobacteria bacterium UBA6911 | reverse complement strand
TTTTCCTGAAGCACCCTGTCCATGGCCTCGACAAGGTGCGGTTCGATATCTCTGTCGTTCCCACCGAAATTGCTGATCAGCTGGTCGTAAGTATTTTTCGTTTTAGGATTGACGGAAAGCGTGATCTTGGATTCGCTGAAATGGTCGTCGAGCAGGTCCCGCAGCAGACCCGACATGTTCAGACCCGCATCTATGACTTTCTGGTGCTGATCCGCTCTGAGCATGACGTTGATGCGTTTCAGGTTTTCCTCTTTTGGCTGTTTCATACACCCAGAATGCCTGATCTACACACCGATGTCAAATATTTAATATATGATGTGTATTATTATTGACATGTGTGTATTAGTATGTAATAGTGTGGATGTCGCTTTTATCACTCAGAAAGGAGAACTACAATGGAAGTCGTTATTGTGTTGTTTCTTTTTTGCGCCATCGCTGCGCTGGTTCTGTTCTTCAACAGTGTCTTTGTCGTCAAGCAGAAGACAGCGGCCATTATCGAGCGTTTCGGACGATTTCATTCCGTTCGTTTCCCAGGGCTGCGCGCCAAGATTCCGTTTGTCGATCAAAAAGTCAAGGTAGCCAACCTCAGGATCCAGCAGCTCGATGTAGATGTTGAAACCAAAACTCAGGACAACGTGTTTATTAACACCAAGGTTTCTATCCAGTACATGGTGCTTGAGGACCAGGTCGCCGATTCGTATTACAAGCTGGAAAGGCCTGAGTCTCAGATCGAGTCCTACGTTTTCGATACCGTGCGTTCGGAGATTCCCATGCTGATCCTGGACGACGTTTTTTCGAATAAGGATGCCGTGGCGAAGTCGATCCAGCAGAGTCTGAGCGGCGCCATGAAGCAATTCGGCTACGTGATCGTCAACTCCCTGGTGACGGACCTGCAGCCCGAAATAACGGTCAAAGATGCAATGAACAAGATCAATGCGACAGAGCGCCTGAAGCAGGCTGCGAGAAACGAAGCGGAAGCCGACAAGATCAAGCTGGTCAAGAAGGCTGAGGCCGAGGCTGAAAGCAAGCGGCTTCAGGGGGAGGGTCTGGCGAACCAGCGCCAGGAGATTGCGCGCGGTATACGCGAGTCGATCGAAACGATCAAGGAAACAGGCGTCAGCGAGGAGGAGGTGCTAACCCTGCTGCTGGTGACCCAGCACTACGATGCGGTACAGGATGTAGCTCGGAACTCAAGTTCGAATACCGTCCTGATGAATTACTCTCCGGCTGGAATCGGCGATGTGGCGTCCCAGATACGCGAAGCGATGCTTTCCGTAAGTCCTTCGCTGAAGGGGGCAGCCTCACCGGAAAATGTTTCAGGTCAATAGCCGGCCGTTTCCACCTCAGTGCCGTTCTTTTCCGGCACTGAGGATCCGCCGGTATATCGCATATAAGGTATGTGCGGTTATTTCAGTTATTTACGTATTCCGCAACCGCTTTCGCTTTGGCTTCTTCGATATTGACAATCGGTGTGTTATATACCTTTTTTCCACCTAATCCGCCTTCCATGATGAACTTGGCCAGCTTCTCTGCGGTCGAGGATGATTTATTGATCGAGGGAATTTTTGCGGAAGCCATACCCTGCCCATCCTGGCCGTGGCATGTTCCGCACCGTGCCTTGAAGATTTCGGCTCTCTTCAGTGTTTTCTGTTACGGGAGAAGTATTTCAATTAGGGGGCAAACCGGACATTAGAAATCCTTAGACGGCGGTTGATTTACTATGATTTTCTAATGGAAGGTTCCAGTGTTTTTCGGGGATTAGAAATTAATGATTATTGGAAATCTATCTCCTCAATAAAAAGTAATATGTTGATAAGGAAATTTAGATATCCCGCCTTTTTAAAGGTATTGGATCATTTTGGGTGTATGCTAAACGTCGCTTACCACCTTTCAAAGCCAGTCCAATGATGATTAGGCTGCATCAGCAACTTAATCGACAGCGGACTGCAGATTAATGACTTCCCGCTGATGACTGTGATATGGTAGTGAGCACATAACATAATGAAGCCCGACGCCCGGATATATCTCATTGAAATCAAAACGACAAATCTAGTTACCCGTTACCAAGGAGAGACAAAACTATGTCCGCCAATATAACAAGCAGCAAAGGGTTTTACGGTTGGATCAACCTCATCGTAGCGGCAGTCATAGGCGTTATAGCAATGTCCTACATGGTCTCCTTCAGTTATTTTCTCCCTTACCTGCTCGATGAATTCGGCTGGGCGACGAGGGACGCAAATTTTGCTGCAACCATCAATATGATTGCAATGGGATTGTGCGGACCCTTTGCGGGAGTATTTATTTTTAAGTATGGAGCCAGACGTGCAATGGTTCTCGGCAATAGTCTGGGACTTCTGGGATTCCTCCTCATGTTTTTCCATAATCAGCTTTGGCAGTTGTTCCTGGGATATGGGTTGCTCGTAGGAGTCGCTGCCGGACTTGGAGGAATGTTGGCTGGGATGACTGTGATCAATGACTGGTTCGTGAATAAGCGAGCGATGGCTTTAAGCCTTTTTCTGGGTTCAGGCGGCTTTGTAGGAATATTCACGGGGCGTGCCATTATATGGGCGATTGAGACGTATGGTTGGCGAAATACTGCCTTGATTCTATCGTCCCTGATATTGCTATTGGCGGTAATCTTGCCCGGTATCTTTATCAGGAATAAGCCCCGGGACTTGGAGCAGTTACCGGATGGGCCCGAAAGCGAAACTGAAGGTAAGGGAAAAACAATTCCACCCAAGGCTGCCTACAGGACTCCCGTGGATTTCACCGCTAAGGAAGCGATCCGAACGCGTTGTTTGTGGTTGTTGGTCGCGTATTTCTGCCTGAATATGCTGGCCATGGGGGCCATAATGCCAAACCAGATAGTCTATCTATCAGATATCGGTATGAGTAGGGCTGTGGCAAGCTTAGCGTTGGGTGCGATGTCCGGTTTCATGGCATTCAGTCAGTTGAGTGTTGGTTTTATCAGCAAGAGATTCAGCATGCACGCTATCGCTGTTTTCGGTGAAATTCTCAAGCTTACCGGCCTGGTGATCCTGATATTGACCAAATCTCAACCCTTTGTTTTTATCTATATGATTGTTCTCGGACTTGGTTTTGGATTCGCCATGGCGGCCACAATGAACATCTACCCCAACTACTTCGGCGCCACACATTATCCCAAGATCATGGGTACGGTAAGACTTTTCTGGACCTTTATAGGTTCAGCGGGGGCGCCCCTTGCGGGACACATCCGCGACATCTCCGGGAGTTACTTGACTGCTTTTCAAGGAGCGGTCGCTATTACTGCATTGGGTCTGATGTGCCTTATTTTTGCGAGAGCTCCAGTCCACCCATCGCTGAAAGAATCGAAAACCGAGAAAGTTTTATCGAGAGGGTAGTAACTCAGCCGTTAGATTGCCACTAACAAAGTAACAACGAATTTCACGGATTTGCTTTCTTCATTCAATAACTATCATTGCCATTTGTTCATTCATCCCGATATCCTTGATTTGAATCCAGCCAATAAGTTCTAATGGAAGTATACGGTGTTTCCCAGGATTTAAAAATCTTGCCTACAGGCGGGCTGAAAATGTTAGACTTGCCGTATTAGCTTCGGCATAAAGTTACTATTATTATTGATCTCTAAATTCCAAATGTCGCTGAAGACCTACGGCTCAGGTTTTTTTAAGGTTGATTTGAAAGCATCACAGATGCCATATACGAATTAGATAAACAGACTGAGTTTTCAAAATGACCGATACCAAACACATTCCCTGCACCATGGCCAGCCCGGAATCGCTACGGAATCACCAGGGGTATCCCGAGGAAGCAACCGGCAGCCTTGTGAAGCTGATGAAATCGATGCCGGGAGGAGAACACCGCAACCAGCTTCTGGACGAGATCAGCAAATTGGATGTGATTGCTGGAGGGATTTAAGAAGCGCTGGATATGATATAGGAGGGATTGTCATGGAATGGTGTATTGTTGCAGGAATCATAATATGTATTTTCTATGTTTTGGATAGGATAAGAAGGAAGAGGCGAAATGAGGCTATAGAAGAGTTGGAAAAGAATGCATTTAGCGAAGACAATGTCAACAAGATCCTTGTCCAGTTTGAACAAGATATAGCTCAAAACATTAATCTACCTAATGGCATTAGAAATCAACAAAGTTATATATACAAACATCTTGTGAAAAAATGGTACAAAGAAATTATCGCAAAAAACCGTTACAATGATGAAATTTCTGAAAAAATACGTGTCGATATTATCAAATACATTTCTAACCTTTCACAAATGAATAGAGCGTCATTTCCTGAATCTGAGAGTAAGGGGAGTAACAGAGCTAAGCATGAAGAAGATGTAAAACTGGTCAAATTAAAGATAGAAGCGATAGAAGATGGTTTTGCTGCCGCTTGTGGTCCAGGCGCTGTCAAAGAACTTGAGATAATTCGTAATCGAACACCTTTGGAATTTAGCGAAGACGGTGAGTATGTAGCCAGTGATAAATAAAATGGAGAACATCACAATAACCCACCCTCAATGTGGATCTCAAAAAGCTGCCGAAATCCTCTACGACTATTCCATATTTGAAGCAAATTAAGAGGATCTTAAAGCTCGACGGTTTGTCCCTAGCAGCCCGTGGAAAAGTACGACAGGTCGCGTTCCGAGCGCCGCAGGGGCAGATGCAAAGCGGCGCGACGAAGGCGATGCTTGGGAGTAACCGTGGAGACTCCTAGGGGAAAATAGCGCCGGGGCGATTCAGGATGGATAGCACAATTATCTGGAGGTAAGGCTGTGGATCTGAAAGGAAAGGTTGCAATCGTTACGGGGGGCGGCACCGGCATAGGAGAGGCCATCGCGCAGCGCTTCGTCGCTTGTGGGGCGCGGGTATGTATCACAGGTCGCCGCCAGGAGATGCTCGATAGAGTGGCGAAATCTCTGCCTGAGGATTCCGTAAAGACCTGCTCCGCGGATGTGTCCGATGAAAAGGATGTGGAACGGNNAAGGATGCTCGAAGTCAATCTCACCGGTCCGTTCCTCTTGATGAAGACATGTATCCCCCAGATGATAAAGGCAGGGGGCGGCTCCGTGGTGAATATCTCCTCCCTGGCGGGATTGAGGTGCATCCCCGAGAATCCCGGTTTTTGCGCAACAAAAGGAGGCCTCATCAACCTGACCCAGCAGGCGGCGCTGGACTATGGCCGCTACAACGTTCGATGCAATGTTGTATGCCCGGGAGCCACGAAAACGGACATGTTCACGGAAAACATGGAGGCGTTCGCAAAAATAGTCGGAACAAACGTGGAAGACATCTTTACCCGCTTCATGAAGGATGTTCCTCTGCCCCGCGTGGCGCTTCCCGACGAGATGACAGGCATCTGTGCGTTTCTTGCGAGTGACGATTCGTCATTTCTCTCCGGGACAGTCATCCCGGTAGATGGAGGAGCGGCAATCGTTGATGTGTCGGGCGCCGTGATCAGCAGCATTGTGCGGAGTATGAAGCAACGCCCCGGAGGCACTCATGAGTGAAATGCCCATGGAAGCGGATATCGCCGTCGTGGGTTCGGGTGTATCAGGTCTTACCGCAGCGCTTGAGGCAGCACAAGGGGGTGCGCGGGTAGCCGTTTTCGAAAAGCAGCCGTCCATTGGGGGGACCTCGAACTTCTTCGAAGGCATCTTCGCTGTTGGAAGCGCTATGCAAAGGGAGAAGTACATTGCCTACTCCCGCGACCAGGCCTTCAAGAACTTCATGGAATACAATCACTGGCGCGTCAATGCACGCCTGGTCCGGTCACTCATCAACAGATCCGCCGAAACCATCGACTGGCTCCAGGCCCTGGGCGTAGAGTTTCTTGAGGTGACAATCAATATGCCCGATGCGCCCCGGACCTATCATATAGTCAAGGGCAGGGGCCAGGCGGTGGTCAAGGCCATGGCACTCAAGGCGAAGGAGCGGGGAGTGGCCGTCAGAGTTTCCTCTCCGGTTAAGCAGATACTGAAGGGAAAGAGGGGACCATCGGGGATTGTCGTCGAGTGCGACGGAAAGGACACTGAAGTAGCCTGCAGGGCTGTGGTGATTGCCAGTGGAGGCTATGCGAACAACGCCGAATGGATACGCAAGTATACCGGCCTGGACCTGGGCCGGACAGTGACGCCTATGGGAAACGTCGGCAAGATGGGAGACGGCATCCGCATGGCCTGGGAGATGGGTGCCGCCGCGGAAGGCATGGGTGTCCTCCACCTGATCCGTGTGGCGCCTTTTGGTCCGGAGTTCCCCTTCATGAACACCGTGGAAGGGGCGGCCATCCAGCCGGTGTTGTGGGTGGATCCTAAAGGGGAAAGGTTCTGCGACGAAGGTATCGCCTATTACGACACATCTTTAGGCAACGTGAACAGCCGTTACAAACAGGGATACACCTTCTGCCTCTTTGACGACACGATCAAAAAGCACTTTATCGAAAAGGGGGTCTTCCGGGGCATGGGAACGGTCGTGCACCCCGGCAGTAAACTCCATGATCTGGATGAACAATTGGAGCACTTCCTCTCCCTCAACTCGAAGGAGTTCTTCGGCGCAGACTCCATCGAGGGACTTGCCCAAAAGATGGAAGTGGATCCCCGGGTGCTTAGGACCACGGTCGATCGATACAACGTGTTATGTGCGAAAAAATACGACGAGGAATTTGCGAAGAACCCGGAGTATCTCCTGCCGCTCAACGGGCCCCGATTCTATGCGGCTAAAGCACGCACCTGCTTCCTGGGAACGATGGGAGGGGTCAAAATAAATTACAGGACCGAGGCGGTCGACGAGTTCGACTCCCCGATTCCCGGTCTCTACGCCGTAGGGCTCGATGCAGGAGGACTCCATGCAGAAAGCTACAGCATGCGGGATACCTCCGGCATTGCTTCTGCATTCGCTGTCATCTCAGGCCGTGTAGCAGGAGAGAATGTCGTGAAGTACTTGAAAGAATAGAAAAAAGTCCCATGAAACTCATATCTATATTTCCGCAACTTCATACTCATTTTCAGCCAGGGTGGACCGATCAAGGATTTCTGTAGCCGCCTCAGCATCATTCCTTTTGACCTGAAGATTCCTATTACCTGTAACATTTGAAAGAAACCATTTCATACTCACTATGTTGTAAGCTGTTAGAAACCACACATACCAGCAGATTCGGGTAAGCCCTTGGCTAGAAGTGCATCCGGAAGATCTCTGAATTTCCTTATAGTCGTCAAATCGGGGTTTTCAGTCTTGTTTGTTGCTAGAGGAAAATATGTAAAACTGGATTTCACCTTTTTCCCCACACATATCAGGAGTTTTCATCAACAAGTAATCCCCGCCCATCGTGGATATGGGTGAGCCAAGTTGTAAACTCGTCATGGGTAATCTTCTTTTTTTTAATATCCTTGATCTCGCCTTCTTTATCTAGGATCACCACATCTATGAAGACATCTTCTCCCTCCTGATACACGCAGAACCGGTAAGGTGATTTTTCCTTCAACAGTATTACATGCGATTCCTCAGCGGCCTTGGCCAGGACTTCAAAGTGGTATTTGGCTTGGTTCGAGGGATTATTCTGTTGTTTTTTCTGTGTTTGAGGATCCACGCCGCTGTTGGATGGGAATTTGTACGGTATTGGATTAATCTTTTTAACTTTCAAATCATCGCCCATGTCGGCTCCCGTGTTGACAGGCAAATTGACATGCGGATATTTTAACATTTCCTTAAAATACAATGTAAGTGGTTAAGGGGGAGGATTCATACTTTTCACGTCAAGGAGTAATGAAAGAGCTCTACTCTTTAATTTACTTTCAGAACGACACTCAACTCCATTAGTAGTGCAGAGAATGGGCAGGCATTCTATTCATATTGGAAAACCTTATCCAGGAAAACATCAAAGACTTCAGCTATCTTAAAACGCATGCTCCGGGGGTTGGGAAATATTCAGCTGCCTCTACCGCATGCAACCTCTGGCGAGTAACTCCCCGCTTCCGGCGGATTGATTGCGCAGAGTATTCGCATCCGGCATTCAGAAACAGTGTCAGTCTTTTGAACAAAGGACTGACACTGTTTTTTCATGTTAAGACTTCTTGCTAAACGCTGAAGGTTTAAGGCTGATGGTTGCTTATTTATAAGCTGGTTCATCAGGCCAGCCCAAGGTTTTGTATCCCTTACCATACTCAAAATATGCCTGGATCCAGACCACCAGGCCATTGTTCATCCTGAACATATGAAAATCAGGCCACATATTATTGAAAAGTACATAGGCTACAACAATCCCTTTTTCTTCATCCACCAGAAATCTTCGGGGACCGTGCGTTTCGGTCATGTCGGCAAAACCCTCCGGTGAACAGTCATGTCTGGGCATCGGAACATCCTGGTTCATCCCTCCTTTTGTTGTTATCGCACCGTTTTCCCAGCGATCGCAGAATCCTGAATATGCTAGATCAGAGACTATCCGCTTTTTATCCTTGACGAATAATTCAAAATAATCATCTGCCACGGCCATCATTGCAAGGCGAGAGCTCCGCTGCTCTGGCGGAAGTATGTCCCAGTCCTGATCCTTGGTAGCCAGGATGGCCGGGACATCCAGGACCTGCTCTCCGCGGACAATAATAGCTTCTATCTCGGAAATTTTATTTTCTTCGACTTTGAGCCGAACGCCGTAAAGAATTGGCTTCGGGTTGTCCTTTTCTTCCATTACGGTCTGTGTATGTGTTCCACATTTCAGTGTATCAACCATTCCGCGTTTGAAGGTTGTTTTGATAACTGTTTCCCAGACACCCTTTCCCACGGGGACTTCTATCCCGTTTTCCGTGTATCTCACATTGGAAGCAAGCGGCGCGCTGGTAGGATTATGCGCTTCAAAAGCTGAAAAGAATTTGTCTGTGATGCTATTGAGATTTTCGCGTGTACATTTATCTGTTTGTGCGATTGCTGCCGTGTTGATTCCCAATGCTAAAAACCAGACAAATCCTCCAAATAGTGTACTTCGTAGTACTCTTTTCATAATAGATTCCTCCTGCTTGGTTCAGATCAGATGTGCAATGTAAAGCTATCCTTGAATTTCAATACGCGATTTTACTACAGTGAGGGATCGCGACAGGCCAAAAATCGAGAATATGGATTGCAGGTTTGTGCGCGGGATTCCAGTTTCTGACTCAAGGGAAGCCAACGGAGAGGCCTGGTGGCAGGGCCGGATATCAGGGAAATAATGCCGATGGGAGATGTAGTTTCGTTGTAGGGGACCTTGATCGTTCACCCTTTTTGCTCTTCCATGTCCGCTATGATCGTTTCGAGCTTAGAAAGAATCCGGCCACATACTATAGTGACGTCGAGTTGTTACAAATACCTTCATTTTGTTCCCTTGACCGCGATGCATATTCTTTAAGCATGGCATTTGTAGATGTTTCGGGGGTATTCGGAAGACAGCTGAATCTGCTTGAGTGCTTGGGAGACACCATCGAATCGGAGTTAAGTCTTCACCCGCTTCTGATAAATCTATTCCTAAAGGTGCTTAATTTCCCCCCAAATGACCGCCAACTCTGTTTGGGCTGATAGACTCCAGCGAACCATAAATTTGTCACTGACGGCTGTTTGATATGGATTGTGCCGTCATGACTTTCCCGGTGTGATACAATCTGGTAACAGATTGTGCGTTGCCGACTACCATGAAAATTCTCTGTTTACTCTCAGTTGTGCTTTTAACCCAAAGCTGGCCCGGTTTCCGCGGGCCGAGCGGTCAGGGGAGTTCGGAGGTGCGGGATATTCCACTGACCTGGAGTGAAACGGAGAATGTCCGCTGGAAAGTGCCGATTCCCGGAAATGGATGGTCTTCGCCGGTCGTTCAGGACGACCGGATATGGTTGACGGCAGCGACTGATAAAGGCAGATCACTCCGCGCAATTTCGGTCGATTTCCACAGCGGCGCCCTTCTGCAGAATATCGAAATTTTCCATATGGACGTACCTGCCGAGGTTAATCCCAAAAACTCGCCCGCCTCGCCGACGCCGGTGCTGGAGGACGACCGGATTTATGTTCACTTCGGCGCTTTTGGAACCGCCTGTCTCACTCAATCCGGCGAAATCGTCTGGAAAACCAGATTGAAATATGACAATGGACAGCATGGCCCGGGAGGTTCTCCCGTTCTCTACGGCGATCTGTTGATCGTGAGTTGCGATGGACGGGACGTCCAGTATGTGGTTGCCCTGGACAAGCGGACGGGGAATGTCCGCTGGAAGAAGCGGCGGAAAGGATACCAGGCTTATACCACTCCGTTGATCGTGCGTCTGAAGGAGGGGGATCTGGTCGTCAGCCCGGGTGCCTTTTGCGCCATTGCTTATGAACCCGGCACCGGCCGGGAAATATGGCAGGTATGCTACGGTGACGGATTCTCCAATGTTCCGAGCCCGGTTTATGGAAACGGGATGGTGTATATATGCACCGGATTTCAGCAACCGTCTCTTCTGGCGGTACGCGTCGACGGCCGCGGCGATGTTACCAAGTCGCACGTTGCGTGGACTCTTAAGCGGGGTGTGCCACTGACTCCTTCTCCGCTGCTGGTTGGCGGCGAGCTGTATTTGGTCAACGACAGCGGAATCGCTTCCTGCCTGGACGCCCTGACCGGAGAGGAACACTGGCGCGTCCGGCTGGGAGGCAACCACTCGGCTTCGCCGGTGTATGCCGCCGGACGGATCTACTTCCTCAGCGAAGAAGGGGAATCGGTCGTAATCGCTCCCGGGAGACGATTCAGGAAGCTGGCCACCAACCGTATCGACGGCCGCACACTTGCCTCCATAGCGGTATCGCAGAACTCCATTCTCATCCGATCTCAAACCAACCTCTATCGTTTATCCTTCCGCCGTCCTGGGAAGAAATGACTCAGTGGGACAGGTGGGCCATTGCATGAGAGGCTATCAGGATTGCCATCACGGCATGGCCGTCCGACCTTCTATCAGTAGCAAACTCCCGCCCTACATCTGATCCTCTTACCGCAAATATCTCCTGGCCTTTCGGAGGTACGTACCCTGCCCTCGGAGACCAGGGTACGTATTTTGACCGGCAGTATGTTCTTCTGATACTGCCCTCGCAAAGCGTAGGCTTCCATTAATTGAAATGCCGTTGTCTTTCACTTTATAGCATTGTATGGATCTGATACATTTACATTAATACGGATAAGAATATCCAACTAGTGCTTCATATCATTCTGAAAGAAAGGGGCTCATTATGGCGGAAAGTGTTTACAAAGTAATCACTCTCGTTGGAACCAGTACGGAATCGTGGGAAAAGGCAGCCAATGCAGCCGTAGCAAAGGCTTCCAAAAGCATCCGGGATCTTCGCATTGCGCAAATCGAAGACCTGGATCTGCAGATTGAAAATGGTCAGGTCAAAGCATACCGGGCAAAGGTCAAGGTCTCCTTTAAATACGAGGATGAATAATAAGACCAAAGGATGAGGAGCTAATAATTGGGTTTTGGAATCATGGAGTTCTTACGTCTTACTAAAAGAACTCCATGAGTAATCGCAAAGTTTTCAGTAAAATCAGTTTCAGAAGGTTAGCGTGAGGAGAATCACGTCCATGATTCTTGTTAAGGGGATTGTGAATCCCAACGGCTAGGAATATGATTCTTAAAAAGGAATCCAAGGAGGCAAAAATGAAAAAGAACATACATCCGATCGAACGGGTAATTCGTATTATTGCTGGAGGACTGATTGCCAGCCTGGCTTTCTGGGGCCCGTCAAACTACTGGTTCCTTCTTGGGCTGATCCCTTTAACTACGGGGCTTGTTGGATGGTGCCCTCCGTATCAGCTACTCGGTATCAGCACATGCCCAAAACCTAAATAGCCGCTAGATCCACCCTTTCCGGTGCCTCACCTTCCGAGGGGACCAGGGTACCAACTCCCTGATTCCACCCTGAAAATGCCCGGAGTAGTGCCTCTGCCGTCACGCTTTCACTATCCAAACTTCCATAATCCGCAAAATTACACTGTGCGCGGCGTTATGTCTCATAACACGACTTCGTGGGAGTCTGAAGAGATTCCACTTCCTCGATATGCCCGTTTTAGTCCATTGAGGATTATTAAATTGCCAACGCAAGCAGCCAATGATGAGATATCATCCAAGAATATAAGGCAAATATTCGGGAATAGAAATTCAGTCAGTAACGGGGGGCGCCATGCGGGAGATTAGTGAAAAGCAAGTCTCAGAATATTGGAACGATAATGCGCCGGTCTGGATCGACCAGGTGGGGAAAGGATTCGACATTTATCGGGAGGAGCTAAACAACCCGGCAATCTTTGAGTCCATCGGAGATGTAGGTGGTAAATGCATACTGGATGCCGGATGTGGTGAGGGCCGGAACACGAGGCTGCTCGCCAAACGAGGGGCCAACGTCTGCGGTGTCGATCTTTCCGAAGCGATGATAGCACGGGCTCGGGAGGAAGAGGCTCAATCTAAACTCGGCATCAAATACTTAACGGGTTCATATTGCCAAATGCCATTCTTTCAAGACAGCCAGTTCGACCAAGTTGTCTCATTCATGGCCCTGATGGACGGACCTGATTACGAGCGAGCGGTTCGTGAAATTCGGCGCGTGCTAAAACCAGGCGGGGAACTGGTGTTCAGCATCTCCCACCCTTGTTTTATGACAGGCGGATATGGGTGGGTTGTCGACCAGGAGGGGAACAAGACAAAACTCACCGTAGCTGGTTATTTCGATGAAGAGCCGTATATTGATCGTTGGAAGTTCTCACAGAGTCCGGATGCCGACAGCCTACCTGAGTTTGCTATCCCCTGTTTTCCCCGCACTCTTTGTGAATACCTGAACCCGCTCATTGAAGGTGGTTTCAGTATTGTTCGCTTGAACGAACCTCGTCCCAGCGAAGAAACATGTCAAAAATATCCTGGTTTTCGAGGCTGGCGAGACATCGCGGCTGTCTTCCTACATGTTAAAGCCCGCAAACTCTGATGGTTCTTGGATGATTAATCACATTACGGCAAGCGAATGCCGCCGTTTTGGTGCCCAATTGACATTTTGGCGCAATTTCCCTCATCGTGACTTCGGGACAGGTCAGAAACTGAAATCAGGATGCAACAGCGCCGGATCACAAGCTATTCGATGCTGCAGAGTTCATTGTCACGTGTTCCGCTGTGCTGTTTTTCATGCGGCGCATATACACACTCTGCGGCTTCTACTTCTGTTTCTTCAGTTCCGCCTCAATCACAGATTTCAATTTGTTGAACTCCGCTTCTTTGTATCCCAGCGATTGATATAGGATCGTTCCATCTCTTCCAACGACGTAGGTGCGCGGGATCCCGGCACTGGCAAACAGCTTAAAGACGGACCGATCGGGATCGGCCGCCATGGAGAATGTGAATTCGTTTGCTTTTCGGAATTTGGCTACCTGCTCGCTGGTTTCATCGCGCGCAATGGCGACCATTGCTAAATCATTTGGGTTGGAGTTCTTCCAGATCTCCCTTTCCAACCGCGGCATTTCAACTCTGCACGGAGCACACCAAGTGGCCCATAGATTGACCACGAGAACCTTGCCGTTCATCTCTGTGCTGCTGAATCGTTTGCCACCCAAGGTAGTGACCGTAAACTGAGGAATGCGGTCTCCAACTTTCGTGTAGGTCTCAAGATGTTCTGCAGGCAATGCAGGCGCGGTCTGGATAGTCGCGCCCACGGAACGCTGCACAGACTGAATAGGCCCGACAGCGATGAGTGCAAAGCAGAATCCCAGTAACATGTAAGCTAGTTTCTTGTTCATGACTAATCCCTCCTCAGTATCGGTTGGCTACGGGCAGCTGCCGATAGGTGGAATGAAGTCCTTGTTTAAAGTCTACATATCATCGAATATTAGTTAAATGATAGTACGTCAGATCGGGTAATGGGATTCGTTTTTTCAGTGAATTCGTATCGCTGTCCTTATACGGGAATATGGAAAGATTT
>DKBB01000175.1 GCA_002451015.1 Acidobacteria bacterium UBA6911 | reverse complement strand
ATGATGTAGTTTGCGCCCGAGGAAGTTCTGCACAGAATTCGCAGATACCGGCACTCGAGGAGCTCAAGCATCGTATCCACCACTGAATCGGCCGCGCCGGCGGCGCTCGCGACCGTTTTCCAGGTTTTTGCATCGTCGGAAATCTGAATGTCGTAGGCGACGGCGAAGTTCGCGCCCCAATACACCTTGACGCTTCGCAGCGACGTAACGGCGCCGAAGCCCAGGTATACCCATTCCTCGCCACTGGTCGCGCTGATCCATTCACTGTTGACTTTTCCGGGGATCATCTGCCCGTAGGTGGGGTTGGAAGCGGACGTACCGCTGGTATCGATGATTTCGTCCGAAAGCACGCCGATGACGCCGTCCGCAATCAATTGGCCGGTATTGTCGTAATTCGCGGCGCTGGAATGCCAGACGGCCCTCCTGAAGGCAACATTCCGCAGTGGCGGCGACATCGGCGTCGTTTCTGAGAGATCAGTGCTCCGGTCATATTGTAAAGGCGCCCCTGAGGATGCGGACTCTGGAAATAAAGGGATGTGGCTGCTGAAAATCATCGCGAAGGCAAACAATACCGATAATACTTTTTTTCTTTTCATTTCCGGCAATTCCCTGTGTTTTGTTTGTTCCGGGTTAAGATCCGTACTTATTAAGCAGGATTGCGCCTCTGTCAAGCCTAAGGAAGATCAAATGCAATCAAGGAAAGCTTCGATCCACGCTGGATCTGGATGACGACAGGGTCTCCGGACTTGAACCCGTTCAATGTCGTGCGCAAGGTTGCCATGTCGGGGATCTGTTCTCCATTCAATGTGCTGATCAAATCGCCGGGAACCAGCTGTTCGGCAAGTTCGCTCCCGTCGGCAAATCTTGCAACAACCAGCACGCCGACCGGTTTTCGAAGCGGCGGCAATATATCGAGTACGTCCCCGGAAATGTCCACACCCAGAACGCCAAGCTGTCGAATCAGATCGGATTTGCCGGTTACTATCTCGGCAAAGCGCATTTCGTCCTGGGGGCGCTCACCCACAACCATAGCCAGAGTAAGCTTTGCTTCTCCACGCTGCACATGGAGACTCACTTCACTTCCGATAGGGTGCTGCGCGATATCCGCAGCCAACCGGCTTGCATCCGTAACGGCATTTTCCCCAAAACCCACTATGACATCTCCCGGCTGCAGTCCGCCCCTTCCAGCCGGGCCGTCCGCGTCGACGTCTTCAACAATCGCGCCGCGGCGCGTGGAGAGTTGAAGGCCGGAGAAAATAGTGGAGTTGACGGTTCGCGCTATAACCCCAAGGTAGCTGTGATGTGCATGTCCACTTGTTTTGATTTGCTGGTAGACATTGTTTACGAGGTTGCTCGGAACAGCAAAACCGAGCCCTTCGCTGCCTCCGGATTGCGACAATATCATGGTGTTGATGCCGAGAACTTCGCCCCGCATGTTGAGCAGAGCCCCACCGCTGTTGCCCGGGTTAATCGGAGCGTCGGTCTGAATGAAAACCATTGTTCTGTCTTCGGATGCTATCTCCCTGACAGCCGAACTTACAATGCCCATGCTGATCGTATTCTGCAACCCGAAGGGGCTGCCGCAAGCCAGAACCAATTCTCCCTGTTCGAGTTTTGAAGAATCCGCCAGCTTGAGAAAAGGCAGGGCTTTCTTGTCGATCTTCAAAACGGCAATATCGGTTTCTCCGTCGATGCCCAGGATTTCAGCTTCAATGGCTTGCGCATCTATATCGGCCCCCGAACCGTCCTCTGCGGCATTGTCCAGTCCCAAAGCGAGGATGACTTCGATTTTCTGGGCGCCCTGAATTACGTGTGCATTGGTGACGATGAATCCGTCCGGATCCAGGATGACGCCCGAACCCATCCCGGATTGTGTGGTGACCGTGCCGCCACTTTCTCCCTGTATCGGAAAGAATCCTTTCGTATTAATCTGGACAATTGCTGGGCTGACGCGCTGTGCCAGGCCTTTCAATGAGGTGCTCAGGTCGTTGAGCCTGACGTAGTCGCTGACTTCCTGGTAACGCTGTGGCTCTGCAGCAGCACTAACAAGATTGAAGCAAAGAAACACGGGTAATACTGAAATAAGTCTGAGCATCATGGTTCACCTCTCAATAGAGCCTGTAGAATACTGTGTTGGATTTCCTGGCTGAACTTATTTAGAGAGAAAGATTGTATTAGATCAGAACAGAAACTTAAAGAATTACAGCTTGACCGGTGTGAATACCTAACAGATTGAGAAAGATCTGAGAATCCACGAAAAGGAAGAGATTGTCCGCAACCCCTGTGCGCCCAATCGATTCCGAGGGTAATAGGAAGCAAATTAACCTGAATTGGGTAAAATCTGGGCATTTTAACTACAGTTGAAGGCTTCCGCTTAGCTCCTGGAGCCATTATGTTATTTTCCTCATCCCCGTTTTGGGCATCATTCAAGTCGGAGGACAGGAGTCCGTAGACCGGTTTAGGTATTTGCCCTTAATATTTCTAAAACTTCCTCTATGTACGATACAATATTCTTATAATGATGGATCATCCTGTGAACTATACCTCTAGATTATAAAGGAGTATAAAAATGGGTTTTAAAAAGGCGGTTGAAGTTCAACAGGAATCGATTTATCGAAAGCGAAGGTTTATTATTCTTATCAATTTAGTTGTTTAAGAATCCTATGTTCGAAACTGGAAGAAAATAGATATATAAGGCTTATTGGGAATGATTGACGGGAAAAAAGTAATTGTAGTCATGCCGGCTTACAATGCTGCTCAGACGGTGAAACAGACCTTTCAGGGGCTCGATTTAAACATTATTGACGAGGTTATTCTAGTCGACGACCATTCAAGGGATGAAACAATTAAAGTAGCAGAGGGACTTGACATTATTACCTATGCGCATGAGGTAAACAAAGGATATGGCGGTAATCAAAAAACCTGTTACGCTTTAGCACTAAAACGCGATGTTGATGTCTGCGTTATGGTTCATCCTGATTACCAATATGATCCGCGACTTGCAGTCCCATTGGCGGGAATGGTTGCGAGCGGAGTGTACGATTGTGCTATCGCTTCGCGTATTACCGGAGGATATGCCCTTAAAGGAGGGATGCCCTTTTATAAATACATCGCAAACCGGTTACTTACTCTATTTCAGAATATTCTTATCAAGCAAAAGCTTTCTGAATATCATACCGGGTATCGAGCTTTTTCGCGGCGTGTTATAGAAGAATTGCCGTTATTGGAAAATTCCGATGATTTTATTTTTGACAATCAAATGCTTGCCCAGGTCATTTATTTTGGATATAGCATCGGAGAAATAAGCTGCCCAACCAGATATTTTGAAGAAGCAAGCTCTATTAATTTTTTACGAAGTTGTCGTTACGGGCTGGGAGTTCTGTTCGTCAGCCTGGCAGTATTTTTACAGCGGACTAAGCTGTTCTCCTTTTCCTTTCTTAATCGAAATGGTAACAAATTAAAAATCTAGGATTGATGGAGACTTAATTACCTATCGATGGCAATCCTGCCAACCTGAGAATATACCTTCTGAAACTCCTGCTGATTACATAATAATTCTAGGTAGGCCATGGTTTCAGAGTCCGCGTTTTATGGATGGAAAGCAGTAACCAAACCGACCGAAATTAATCGGTTTTTTAATTCGATACATAGCAATTTGGGAACTATCACTTTCCCGTCGCCCTAGCAGCCCGTGGTAAAAGTACAATAGGCCGCGTTCCGAGCGCCGCAGGGGTAGATGCAAGGCGGCGCGACGCAGGCAATGCGGTACATTGTCGAGGAACGCCAACGCAGCAGATGCCCCTGCGCCGCCGGAACCCCTTGGGCGCATGGGGGTTGCGGGCAATCTCTGCGTTGCTCGTCGTCGACGATGTGCCCGCATCGACTCCTCCTCGCGCCTTGAGCTTGCCTCGCAAGCCCCATGCGCGCGACCCATTGTACTTTCACCACGGGCTGCT
>DKBB01000001.1 GCA_002451015.1 Acidobacteria bacterium UBA6911 | reverse complement strand
AACCTAATCTGTTTTTCTCCTGAAGCGTATCGGCGACTTTATTCAGTCCCATCTTCATGAGAGTTTTTCTCTTAGGCCAGCCGTTGGCACTGTTCCATCCTTCGAATTCATAGAACTTTGTTTTCCACTCCTCGAATTTCGATCGGTTCAGAACCCTGCCTGTGCAGGAACTGTAGGACCATTTGCCGTTCTCATATACCGGAAGGTAATAAGGGGATGGAAAACGGTACCTGGTGAATAATGATCGGATGCAGTTTTTCTATGGCCCTTTGAGGCATTGAGTTATATATTAAAAAATGATGTTGCTGAATGAATACAGTGAATATTTTGTTTACTAAACGGGACTAATGAAAGAAAGAGACTGAATGAGCTTGTTCCAGGTTGTTTATTATTACGGCTCATATCGATGCGACCCCTGAGGGTTGTCTCTTTCCTTTCTTTGTCTTCCCAACAGAAAGTAAAAACGGCCCGCCAGGATAATCGGTGGGCCGTTTTTTTTGCTCATCAGGAACCCGGATCGGGAATAAGGAGAGCGTGCATGATCATTATTTGCGAAGCCAAGGCCACGGAAGCCCAGGTCAAGGCGGTGGAGAACAAGATCAAGGAGGCGGGGCTTACGGTACACCGTTCCGATGGCGTCGAGCATACCATCCTTGGTGTCGTCGGGGACCGCAATCGGCTGGATGTCGGTGCGGTTTCCATGATGCCGGGAGTGCGCGATACCGTTATTGTTTCTACGCCGTACAAGCTGACGAGCCGCGAATTTCATCCCGAGGACACGGTTGTGCGTGTCGGTGAGGAGAGCGTGGTCGGCGGGTTGGACATTGCCGTCATGGCCGGTCCCTGTGCCGTCGAGAGTGAAGAGCAGATAGAAGCCTGTGCCGAATTCGCGGCTTCCTGCGGTACAAGAATTCTCCGGGGCGGAGCTTTCAAACCCCGCTCTTCTCCCTATTCCTACCAGGGATTGGGCGGTGAAGGATTGAAGTTGCTTCGAAAGGCGGCGGATCGTCACGGCATGGCGGTTGTAACGGAAGTCATGACAATCGACCAGATCGATACGGTTTCCGAATATGCCGATCTTCTGCAGGTGGGTGCCCGCAATATGCAGAACTACCCGCTTCTGACCGCCCTCGGCCATACGGAGAAACCGGTATTGTTGAAGCGCGGCATGGCGGCCACCATTCAGGAGTGGTTGATGAGCGCGGAGTATGTCCTTACGGAGGGCAATCCGGATGTAATCCTTTGCGAACGGGGCATAAGAACGTTTGAGACGGCGACCCGGAACACCCTGGACCTTTCGGCCGTTCCGGTAATAAAGCACCTGTCACACCTCCCCATTATTGTCGATCCCAGCCACGGCGTGGGATCCCGCCGGTTCGTGGCATCCATGGCGAGGGCGGCGGTAGCGGCAGGAGCCGACGGCATCATGATCGAGATTCACCCCTGTCCTGAAAAAGCGCTGTCGGACGGTCCCCAGTCGTTGAATTTTGAAGAGTTCGGACTGTTGATGAACCGTTGCCGGATTATCGCCACAACAATCGGGCGGCAGCTCGGGAAGGCCGGGTAAGATGAAGAACCTTAATAACATGAAGGTTGCGATTATCGGATGCGGTCTGATCGGAGGGTCGATCGCCCTGGCTCTGAAGAGACGCAGGAAGGACTGGACCGTCACGTGTATCGACCTGCCCGAACGTCTTCCGGCCATTCAGGACGCCGGCGTGGCCGACCGGCTCGGGACGATGGAAGATGCGGAGATATTCCTGGCCGAAAGCTCCATAGTTATAGTGGCTACGCCGGTCCAGATGATTCTGGACACTATCCATGCGATCCGGCCTTTTTTAAAAAACGGTACGATCGTTACCGATGTCGGCAGCACAAAGAAAAACATCATGGAAAAGGCGCGGAAACTGCTTCCCCCGGGAGTCCACTTTATCGGCGGCCATCCTATGGCGGGATCGGAGCGTTCCGGTGTTGAAGCTTCCGATCCGCTTCTGTTTCTCGAACGGGTTTATGTGCTCTGCCCGTATTCGGATACGCCACCGGACGCGTTGCTGGTCTTGATGGAAATGGCAGAAAGCCTCCAGGCGTTGCCTGTCACCATAGATCCTGGCGAACACGACAGGATCATGGCGATGATCAGCCATTTGCCTCATATAATTTCCGTTGCCCTGATGCATGCCGCTCTGTCCGGAGACGCCGAACACGGCATGCTGGACAAGATGGCCGGGCGCGGGTTTTTGGATATGACGCGACTTTCGGCGTCGGATTACAAAATCTGGAAAGGAATCCTGGATACCAACCGGGAAGGAATTGCCCAGGCGCTCTCCCGGTTTATGGATAGCCTTTCATTTATAAGCGGGCTGACAACCAGCCAGGATGCGGTTCTGGCCTGGGAAAAAGCCGGAAGCCGGCGTCGAAAGATGGGGCCCGAGAGCGTGCCCAAACCCCGGAAACAGGACCTTCGCAGTATGATCGATCAATACGACCGGCAAATTTTATCGGCCCTCGCACGCCGCATCGAAACGGCCCGCCGGATCGGGAAAATAAAGACACATCAATGGACTCCCTTTACGGATCCCGTCCGGGAGAAACGGATGCTGAAGCAGAGAGCGGAGTGGGGAAACTCCTTGAACCTGCCCGGGGATTTCATTGATGAATTATTCGGCGTTATCCTGAAGCACAGCACTAAAATTCAGCAGGAAAACCGGTGAGCTTATTAGAAACACGAAAATTTGTTAGGAATCAATGTTTGCAGAATAAGCGACCGTTTCGACCCTGTTTTAGAATCGGAACGTGTAGTTCAGCTTGACCCGAAAGCGGGTCTGAGCGGACTCGAACCGGTCGAATTCGTTTTCCTGCCAGTTATGGTTCAGCACGACAAAAATTTCCCGCCCGGGAGTGAAAAT
Organism: Acidobacteria bacterium UBA6911; assembly: GCA_002451015.1. Lineage (GTDB taxonomy): Bacteria > Acidobacteriota > UBA6911 > UBA6911 > UBA6911 > UBA6911. The sequence continues at coordinate 25,577 of DKBB01000001.1, read as the reverse complement.
CCAGCGCAGCCGGCTTTGGAGGCCTATATTGGCGCTCTCGGTATCGTACTGGATAAAATTTGACAGCGTTATGAAGGGCGTAAAGGAATAATCCAACCGGTATAGTAACAGGCTTGTGTTGAAGTCCCCTTCGGGCAGACGGATCCAGTTCTGTTCCAGACTGAACGAGGTGGTGAGGTGACGGTCTTTTCTCCAGGTCAGTTCTCCCCCCAGTTGGTGACGGGTTCCGGAATAGAAAGAACCGGTTCCAAAATCGGCATGAACTGAGAAAGGTCTCCTCTCGGATGTGAAGAAAAAGAATTTATGGGCGCCGAACGTATACGTACCTGCAGGCAGGGTGACGTCGTTTCTGTAACTGATGGTCCAGGGTTCGAAGAGCTGCTCCTCGTTTCGCGTGTAGTCGTATCCGATCATTTCGCCGCTGTTCAGATCCAGGCGGACCGGATTGATCCTGAGCTCTCTCGATTCCCATTCCTGGTGGATAAGGCTGTAATAATCATTGTAATTCACTTCGAAAGCCAGCTGTCGTATGCCCCAGGCCTCGGGCCGTGGAGATACTTCAGCGGTAACGGAGGATATCCGGACTCCCGTGCGAGGAACGAAACCCAGTGCAGGATTATAGTTCTCACCGATATTGACCCATTTATACTGCAGTTCCATTAAATCATTCGGGTAGGAAATCGTTCCGCCGTAAGCGTTGTTCCGTTTGTCCAGGCCGGTCGTATTGGTTCTGGATCCGAACAGCATCAGGCTCAGGTTCTTGTTGGTGTTTAAAAAATTCGAAGTCGCTAGCTTGAAGTCGATACCGCCCATCTGGTTGCTGGTCAGGCCTGTCGGGTCTCCGTTTGTGAACATCGCGCCTACATAAGATTGGCTCAGGAAATTGGCTTTGATTCTCCCGACAGAGAGGTTTTTGCTTGCAATCGCGTACCCTTCCGGATTTTCAGATGCGTCCTGCCTGCCGGTTTGAACGTCCAGCAGCCCGATATCGAATCGGCCGATTTTACCGGTAAATTTCTGTCCGATGCGAAGCGGCACCTCAGTCCCGTTCACAAGCCCGATGCGACGCGAGAAAAAGGGTATGAGGTCTCCGCCATTGTTCATAAAGGGGGGGCCTACGTGACCGCCTTTGGCGAATTCGAAAGTCCCGGCGTCTTCAAGGAAGAAGGAACGCTTTTCGGGAAAGAACAGTGCGAAGCGCGTCAGGTTGATCTGGCGGGTGTCGACTTCCGTTTCGGCAAAATCAGTATTGATAGTGGTACTGGAAACTAGATTGGAAGTGATGCGATAGAATATATCGGCACCGCCGTCGTATTCCGGCTCCCAGAGATCCGGTTTGTAGATGTCCCGTGTAAATCCGGTAATCCCGTAAGGCTTGATATCCAATCCTACACCCTGGGAAAGATCTTTCATCCCGGTAATTTGACCCGCCTGAACAACGTGGTGCATCTGAACATCAAGAGACGGGGACGCCCATCTGGACAGTTCCCGTTTGCGGGCCAGGTAGCGGGAGATATTGAAGCCCCATTCGGATATATTCGGATTGAATCCAATCGTTTTAAACGGGATTTCGAATTCCGCCGTCCAGCCGTTGCCGTTGTTATGGATCCGAACATTCCAGATACCGTCCCATTCCAGAGAGGCGAACTGGTTTTCCGTTATCCTGCCGTCAACCATGGCGCCTGCCGGATTTGTGGAAAAGAAATAAGCATTCCTGTGATCGTGATAGGTATCGAGTATGATTTCGATATTATCGTTTTCCATCAGCATGGCGTCCCGTTGCATGGCGGTTGCCACGATCTGCTCGGGATGACTGTCTTTGCACTGTACGGCGATATAGAGTGCGTCTTTGTTATACGCAAGCCAGACTTTCGTTTCTTCCGTCGGGTCCTCGCCTGAATAAGGCTCCACCTGGGTCAGGTTGGCGATACTGGGTTCCTGCTGCCAGGCGGGCTCGTTCAGCACTCCGTCCACTTTGATATCTCCGGAAAGTTCCCGTACGGTAACTTTATTCTTTTCTTGCGCCTGAAGCATATTCCCCATAGAGACGCCCAATAGGACAGGAATTAAAAAGAGCCCTAGGATTCGGATGCATTGATATAGAGGATATTTTTTCATTTTTACGGACACACTCCTGGATCTGTATGTGTGGGATTATTAAAGCAAAGGATCGATATTCCGTAGGACGATCATAAGGCTTTTACTCAAAAAACTCTGAGACTCGGTGGGTTGGATTCGAATCTCAGTAAAGTACGATTCTAGCAGCCTGTTGTNNACTCATTCGAACTACGGGAATTCCCGGAGCCACCATGCGGATTTGCCGAATGACAGTCTCCTGTCCCGGGCAGATTGTAATACGTATTTTTTACGAATTGCTACACTTGTTGGGAAAATGACCAGGGAAAAATGGAAGATATAAATGATAATCAAATTCATAATATATATAAATATTTGTATCAACGTAATATATGGAGATTGATAATTGCACCTGCTTGATCGGGCATAGTGCAGATAAAATCGCTGGATTTTTTTAATTTCCTCATCCTGGTGGTAATTCCGAGGCAGGGGAAATAATTAAGCGGTTGTACTTCAGGCGGAAACGGAGAGGAAGGCTCCTCTGGCTTCTTCAAAAATTACCGCAATAAAAGAAATTCCGATGGCATAGGCAGTGTCCGCCTTGCCGCCTTTCTGCTGTTGATTGGTTACAACGCCACAGGCTTTGAGTTTTGGCGTAGTAATTTTCAAGACCGTTCCGTTATCGAGCTTCTCCGAACACAGAAAACGCATCCCCTTCGGGGAAAGATCGATCATTGTCCCGTTTTTCGGGATCTCAGGCCATGAATTGGAGTAGATAATGGGGTCGTTCTTTTTCATGCGCGCAATAGTGCGACGTTTTTCAAGATCTCGATCCGACTGTCGATGAGACGGCAACGGCACCTTACAGTTCGGACAGACCCTGCCGGTCTTGGCTTCGGGGGCAAGGGATTTTTTGCATAAAGGGCAACGGGCGGCATCTGGAGGGCTGGAAGCTGCCTTCGATGCAGAAGCGGTTCTTTCGAGACGGGCAGCCCGGATTCGTTTATCATACGCAGCCCTGAGTTCGGGATTGCTCAATGTTTCGTATGCCTCATTCAGAATAGAGGCATCGGAAGTCGATCCTCCGAGATCCGGATGATTCTTCAACTCCCGCATCAATGTGCGGTAGCTTGCCCGGATGATTTCCACCGGAGCATCGGGTTGAACTTTTAAAATACGGTAATAATTTCTTCTGTTTTTCATAANNTATCCTGCCTATTCTAACGCACTGGTTCTGCACGCGCGACTTTATTAACAGTGATTGCCGGATATTGCGGGGAGTTCTTGGCCCCTGTGGTGTCTTCAGGGTATATTGAAACCATTCTCTTTGCCGCCTGGATGGTCCTGCATTATTTTATAGGAAGTCCGGTTGAGGGTCGAGATCGATTCCGGAAGCGTTCGCTGCGGGACAGGGATCCTGCGAGAATGCACTAAATCGGGAGGGATTGTTATGGAGAAGCGTGAGTTAGGCCGGAAAGTAAAGGTATCCGCGATAGGCTTGGGCTGTATGGGCATGTCTGAATTTTACGGGGCTACCGATGATACCGTATCCATAAGGACCATTCATCGTGCCATGGATCTTGGAATCGATTTCCTGGATACGGCCGACATTTACGGTCTCGGGCGCAATGAAGAGTTGGTCGGACGTGCTATAGCCGAACGGCGCGATAAGGTTTTTCTGGCTACAAAATTCGGTAATGTTCGGAATTCAAAGGGAGAATTCCTGCGGGTAAACGGCCGTCCCGAATATGTCCTGCAATCGTGTGACGCGAGCCTGAAAAGGCTGGGGGTTGAAACCATCGATCTTTATTACCAGCATCGTGTGGATCCCGAAACTCCCATCGAGGAAACGGTGGGAGCCATGGGCGAGCTTGTACAGGCGGGGAAAGTACGTTACCTGGGATTGTCCGAGGCGGCTCCCGACACTATCCGCCGGGCCTGCGCCGTCCATCCGATTCTGGCCCTGCAGACAGAGTATTCGCTCTGGAGCCGGGGTCCCGAAATAGGAATCCTCAATACCTGCAAGGAACTGGATGTCGGCTTCGTGGCTTACAGCCCTCTGGGCCGCGGTTTCCTGACAGGGCGGTTCAAAAACAACGAAGATTTGGCGCCGGACGACTGGAGGCGCCGCCACCCGCGATTCATGGGGGACAATTTCCAGCGCAATCTCAACCTGGTTGAGGCAGTCCGGTATATGGCGAAGGAAAAGGATTGCACCCCGGCGCAGCTGGCCCTTGCCTGGGTCCTGGCACAGAGGGAAAATATCGTGCCGATTCCGGGAACAGTCAATATCAAGCACCTCGAGGAAAACCTGGAGGCATGCCGGATTCATTTCACTCCGACCGAGTTGCGCCGCCTGGAGGAAGCGTTCCCGCTCGGGGCCGCTTCCGGTGACCGCTATAATGCCCAGGCCATGCAGGCCGTGAATATATAAAGCGTGAAAGGAAAATAGAAGCGAGTTTCTTTGTTTCCGGTTCCCCGTTTATAATCCTAGAACGCGGACCGGCTCCTAGCGGAGTTTTCCTGCCGCCAGTATGGCCGCGAGAGTTCCGAGGGGCAGAAAAAATGTTCCTGGAATTGTGCAGTAGATTCCGGCCGCTCCGCCCAGGATATAACTTCGCGTCCAGGTCATGCCGATGAATCTGCCCAACAGAATTCCGAGGATACATCCAACCGGGAATCCTAAATAGAGACCCAACGGTCCGCGTAGAATAAAATCCACCAAGTCGATAATAAATCCCGCCAGAATGGCTCGAGTTCTGTCGGGGGATGTGTTGGAAGTTTCCATTAGGGGGCTCTCGGAGTGTCATTTTACCATTTTTGTGCCGCAGCTTCATTTAAAGCCGCATTTGAATGCTGACAATCTGTTTGCTTGCCGCACGGGGAGCCAGGATCCATAATGAATCCGGATTAAGTGTGATTGGATGTACCGCTAAAGGAGCGCAATCATTCCTACCGATAGAAAAGAAACCAAAGGTATAAAAATTCTGCTTGGCGATCCCAGGAAGGCGGTGCTCAAACTTTCGATCCCGATGGTTGTGGCAATGTCTTTCCAGACTCTCTACAACCTGGCGGACGCTATCTGGGTTTCGGGCAGGGGGCCGGATTCCCTGTCGGCCGTGGGTTTTACTTTCCCGTTTTTCTTCCTGGCAATCGCTTTGGCGAACGGGATTGGAATCGGAGGGGGAGCGGCGATTTCCCGCCGGATCGGAGCCAACGACAGGGTTGGAACCGACAAGGTGGCTGCCCACAGCGTTATCTCCAGTTTAATCCTCGGAGGGATTACGGGCATCGTTATGCTGTTCCTGCTCCCCTATGCGATGGAATTTATGGGGGCGACCGAGAATGCGCTGCACCTTTCCATAGCCTATTCCCGGATCATTTTCCTCGGAAGCCTGTTTGTTTTCTTCAATGCCAGTGCCGTGTCCATTTTGAGGAGTGAAGGGGACGCGAAACGCGCCATGTTAGCGATGGCGCTTGGCGGTGTCGTCAATATCATTCTAGATCCTATCCTTATATACGGCTTGGATCTGGGAGTGGTCGGAGCAGCAATTGCAACGCTTCTTTCCATGTTCCTGACCACGTTGCTTACCTTCTACTGGCTCTTTATCCAGAAAAAAACATACGTGATTTTCCGCTTCAGGGGATTTCGCTTTGACGGCCATATTCTTTACGATATCGGCAGGGTCGGCCTTCCCGCATCCGTTTCCCAGATGTCCATGTCCTTAATGGCTTTTCTNNTGTTTCTTGCCGTGATTGTCGTTGTTTTCGCTCCTCAGATTACCTGGATCTTTACCTGGTCCGCAGAGTCCCAGATGCTTGTCCCGGAATTGGAGAAATTCCTTCGCATTATCTGGGTGCTTCTTCCGACGGCGCCCTTCGGGATGCTTTCTTCGGGACTTTTCCAGGGCACGGGCAAGGGAATTTTCGCGTTGGCGGCGACACTGATCCGGACAATTTTGTTTACGGTGCCGTTTGCATGGATTCTCGGCGTTTATCTCGAAAGGGGACTGCACGGTGTGTGGATCGGCATGGCCGCGGCCGGACTTGCCTACATTCCCATCGTCTTCGGCTGGGCGTGCCGTTACGTTAAAAGACTTGGGCGGACGGAATCCATCGATGTTAAAATCTAAGGATCAGTGCCAACCTGAATATGAAAAAGTTCCGGGATCTTCGGGCTGTATTTTCAGCGCCGGTTTCCGGATACAGCGGGATGATAGAAATGGAAGAGGAGGTTGGAAAAATCGGTAAAAAACCTGGGCCCTATCGAATCCTGATTGTAGACGACGAGGAAACGGCTCTGAAGCGCATGAAGAGCCTTATGGAGAAAAAAGGATTCGAGACCCACACAGCCGTCACCGGGGAGCAGGCTATCGATTTGTTGAACGCATTAAAATTCGACCTGGTACTCACCGACCTGATCCTGGGCGGTATCGATGGTCTCGCCGTACTCGCCTATTCCAAAAAGGTGTCCCCGGATACGGAAGTCGTGGTTATCACCGGATATGCCTCCGTGGATTCCGCCATCCAGGCAACCAGGAAAGGTGCTTTTCATTATCTGCAGAAACCGATCCGCTCCGACGAACTGTATCATATCGTGGAACAGGCTGTGGAGAAACGCCGTTTGAAAACGCGGATCCGTGAACTGGAACAAGAAGGCCCATCCGATTTTCTCGATATTATTGGAAATTCCCCGAAAATACAGGCCATAAAATCCACCATAGATAGAATGAAGCAGTCGGAAGCGAATGTGCTGATTGCCGGAGAATCCGGTACCGGCAAGGAGCTGATCGCACGGGCAATTCACAATCACAGCAGAAGAAGAGATAAACGATTCCTGGCTTTTAACTGCGCCTCTTTCGCGGATGAACTCCTGGCAAACGAGCTGTTCGGGCACGAAAAGGACGCTTATACCGGGGCCTCAAAAACCACGCCGGGACTATTGGAAAGCGCGGATGGAGGGACCGTTTTTTTTGATGAGGTCGGGGATATGTCCCCCACCATGCAGGCAAAAATACTGAGAGCCGTCCAGGAGAAGGAGCTGTTTCGCGTAGGAAGTTCCCGGCCCATCCCGGTGGATATCCGGATTCTTTCAGCGACGAATAAAGATCTTAAGAAATTGGTTGAAGCCGGGATTTTTCGGCAGGATCTGTATTTCAGATTGAATGTCATCGCCATCAAACTTCCGACACTCGAACAGAGAAAGGAAGATATTCCGTTGCTGAGCATGTACTGTCTTAAAAGAACCGCCGGCCAGATAGGAAAACACTTCGATGGTTTTTCCGAAGAAGCGATGGGTTTATTGATGAACTACAGTTTTCCGGGCAATATCCGGGAACTGGAAAATATTGTGGAACGGGCGGCCGCCCTGGCACAGGGAAGTCGAATCGAATCCCGGGATCTGCCCTCCGACCTGCGGGCTTTTGAAACGGTTGCCTTTCGTAAGGAGAAAGGGACGATGAAAACCCTTTCAGAAATTGAAGAGGACTACATCCGATGGGTTCTTGCCCGGGTGGAACATAACAAAACACAGGCGGCCAGAATTCTGGGAATCGATCGCGTATCGCTTTATCGGAAATTGAAGCAAAAGGAATTTGAAGAATAAATGTAACAATTTGCAACAGATTATGTTGCATATTGTTACGCGTCCTCTTGATGGTAAATGCTGCCTTTGTGCGGTTTGTTTCCTTTGCTGTTGCGCAATGCAACACCTGCCGTGAAAATAGAAAAGCATTAAATGCTTCTAATCTTTAGACATATCCGAATATCACTTTCTGGTCTCCTAATTGCCTCTATCTAAGATATAAATCCATGTTTTGCCCCTGGCGGGGTTCAATGTGCCACAAACCTGTAATCCTGGATGCAGGTGCCCTGGCCCACATTTCCTGCAAATCTTCTCGAGAAATGCGGGTCCACGGAGAGAGGTGATGACCGAGGAAAAGAAAATTCTGTTCCTCTGCGAGGACTGCAATATCCGGGAGGAAAGCGTTCTTTATTCCATAGAACTTGCCCGGCGGCTTCAAATGCCAATATTACTTCTGATGCTGGTTTCGGATGCGCTGCATGCATTCTGTCCGGATGATGTTCTGGTTAAAGAATTGATGGAACCGATCCAACAGGCACGGATACAGGTTTCGAAAGACATTCGATATGGAGACAAAGCAACCGAACTTCTGAAGTATCTGGCGGTTCATTCCGGTTTGGCTGTCATCGTCTGGGGAAGCGATGAAAGGATGGTCGGGAATCTCGGCACGGGAAAACCCTACCATTGGCTTAACAAGCTTAAGGGAACGCTTCCCTGTTCCATTGTATCGCCGATACAGAGAACCAAAGACATAAAAGCAAATACCTGCAAACATAAGGAAGGATAGATCCCCATGCAAATTATCTGCGTTTCCCGCGGCAGTTATGGTTACGGAAACGAATTGGCCGAAAAGCTAGCCGCAAAATTGGGATATGACTGTATTGCCCGAGAACGACTGACAGACAGCGCGACGGATCAGGGAATTCCCGTCGGGAAGATTGAATCGGCTATTCTCAAACGCCATCCCATTACGGAAGCTCTTGCCACTCAGGTGGAATTGATGAAGGCTTTCATATCCGAACAAATCTGCGAACGCGCCATGGAAAAAAGTGTGGTCTATCATGGAAGGACCGGTCACCTGGTCTTGCCCGGCATCCGCCATGTTTTAAGGATTCGCGCCATTGCAAACAATGAAGAGCGCATTAACATGACCTTGCGACGGATGCCGAGTCTCACTCGGGAGAAAGCCAGGAAGTACAATGACCAGGTTGATGAAGATCGCCGTCGCTGGGTTCGAGCTCTGTATAACGTCGACTGGGAAGATCCTTCCTTATACGACATTACAATCAATTCTTTGAATATAACCGTGGATAATTCCGCGTCTGCGCTGGTTGCTGTCGCCCAGCTTCCGGATTTCAAGGAAACGCCTGCCTCCCTGCAGGCCGTTCGGGATACGCTCCTGGCTTCCCGCTGCCGACTGGCTGTAGGAAGGGATGAACGGACCCGGGATGTCAGCGTTACGGTGAAAGCGGATCATGGAAATGTCGCCGTGACGTACCTTCCCCGCCAGTCAAAACAGGCTGCCGCCATTCCGGAAGTGCTGGAAAGGATTGACGGCATTCAATCCATAGTCTGTACCGTCGCGACAACAAATATCCTTTACATCCAGGAAAACTTTGATCCTGCCGCGCCTGCGCTGGAGCAGGTCATCCAGGTAGCGGAGAAATGGAATGCCTCCGTTGAAATGATCCGGTTAACCGAAGACGCTGGAAAGGTGCCTGCAACAATCAAACAACCTGCAGAAATGGAGACCTCCGATCGAGCGGTCGATGGAGGGATCCTGGATGATACACCGGCGATATCCCACGAGGACGATTCCGAGGGAGTTGCAAAAACGTTTGACAAACTCATCCAGGTAGGGCGAGCGAATACAATCAGAACGATTGCCGGGGGAACCCAGGCACTGCTTTCCAGCTTGAACCGGACGGAAAAAAACAGCCTTGTTGTAGTCGGAGACGTTTTCCTCTCCAGGGTAGCGTCGGTGCAGAAGCGTATGAGACGGGATCTTATCGGTATTCTTGCCGATCATCTTAAGGTTCCTATCATAAGTACCGAGGATCTCAAGAGTCATTATCTTTTCGGTCCGAAACAGTGGCTCCATATGGCTCTTTATGCGGCCGCTTCTATTGTTATTTATCTGGCGGTTTTCAATAACCAGGAATCCATTCTCGCATTTTTAACGAAGCCCGGAACCGGGCATCGAATGCTGTCCGCGGCTCTCATTGCCCTTTTTGTCCCGATGGCAGCCTGGGCCTATGGAAGTTTTGCCCGCTACGTGCTGAAACTCATAAAACTGGAGTAGCTGAATAACGCAATAGAGCAAAGCAATATTGGCTGATATTGAGGGGAATAAAAAAACATGAATGAAATATTCGGGAATCAATTTATTGAGTTGACCTGGTCTGTAGCCCTCCAGGTTACATTCCTTGGATTTATCGGGGGGATGTTGAGCGGATTCATCGGGTCCGGCGGCGCTTTTTTCATGACTCCCGGGATGATGAACCTCGGGGTGCTTGGGAATGTAGCCGTTGCCAGCAATATTACCCACAAGTTTGGGAAAGCTCTGATCGGCTCGAGAAAACATGCGGAACTGGGCAATGTCGACAAGAAGCTGTCCATTTTTATGCTTATCACGGCAGCCATAGGAATCAGGATTGCCGTCTGGATTATGAAATTCATGTCAGGAGGAGGCGACGGCCATGACAGCGGCGTTGGCGCCGACCTGTATATCAGCATCGTGTTTGTCGTGGTGCTTTCGATGGTATCCCTGTCGATGCTGAAGGATATCTTGAACACCCGTAAGGGCAACGGCAGCGGTCCCTCTACAAAAATTGTTGATTTTCTGAGTAAGTTCAACCTTCACCCCCTTATCCATTTCCAGGTGGCCGACGTCAAAGTATCCCTATGGGTGGTCCTGATTTGCGGACTGGCGACCGGGTATCTGGCCGGAACAATAGGCGTCGGAGGATTTATCGGCGTTCCCGCCATGATCTATGTTTTTGGAGTGTCCGCCTCGGTCGCGGCAGGAAGTGAACTGTTTCTGGCTCAGTTCATGGGGGCATTCGGAGCGTTGAATTATGCGTTTGAGGGCATGGTGGATATTCGCCTTGTTCTACTGCTCTTTGCCGGCTCCCTGTTCGGTATCTACATCGGAGCTTACGGTACAAAAGTAGTGAAAGAGATAATCATCCGCATGGTAACGGCCGTGATTATCCTTTTGTGCGTATTTAGCAGGATCGTCAACATACCCAGATATCTCCAGCAGCTCGGGTATCTTAATATCAATCCCTCGTATAATGACTATTTCGATTTAGCTAGCAAAATACTTTTATATGCGAGCGGTATAACCGGCGGCGCTCTAATACTGGTATATGTGTTAAAAGCCTATTTTCAGCGCAGAAAAATTCAGACAAGTCTGACAACGGGCGTTTCTTCTCAAAGCAACGGGCCGGTACCCGAGTCTTCCGTTTAAAAAGAAGGGAAGGACTGCCATGGCAGGGATTCTTGAAAAGTTAAGCGGCAATGTTCGAATCCGGAATGCGCGGACGGATCTTCACCTGGAATTTCTGCGATTTCGAAAATTTCTCGATAATATGAGGGCAATTATCAACAACATCGAGGATGGGAAGGAGAAACTTCAAGAGGAATATATTTTCGACGGGCATTATGTTCGGTCACTGCTCGACGGTGTTCTTGAAAACGCCGCCATGATGGCATTCAATGCTTCTGTTCTGGCGCCGCCCGCCGGCCGGGAGATCTATCGTCGGTTGGACGACTATAGGAAGTTTGCACGGGAAGAATTCCTGAAATCACCCGACGTACGGATGGAAAAATTCCCTCTTTCCTCTGCATTCCGGGATATGGCCCCGGAGACGCTGCTGCTTTCGGCAGTATTGAATTGGCTGACGGGTCCACTGGACGGGGACCAGCCTGCCGTCATGGATTTTATTCGATATATCTCCGATACAGTAATCGGCAATTGCCGGAAGAACGACCTTGTTCAAAAAATGGGTCCATCCGTTGGAAAAGTGAAATTAAGTGACGAGTCTTTTCTGCGAACGGTCGATATCAACGCGTCTTGCTCGGCAAGCAATCAGGGCGTTGTTTCTCCCGGCGATGTTTCATGTCGACCTTTCGGCATGATGATATCAGGACTCCAGGAAAGGAACGTTCCTGTCGAATCTTCTGAACGAAAATCGGAAATTGATCGCTGGATGATCTTTGATGAGGAAGAGATCAGTCTGCGGTTATGTTGCAATAACAGGAAAATCCATCTTGAAGCTTCGCTCTCCGGTGACGTTGCATCCGATTATATTTTTTTGTATTCCCAGAAACCCTTCGATTTGAGGCATGAACTTCCCCGGGGATTTTGGGTGGAAGAAACCGGGCAAGGAACCTTAGCCTGGACATACGATGTTCCAACCGACAACCTTGAAAAGAAGCTTGTACAACTAGGATCCCTTCTGCTTTGTTGAGCCGGATAGTGTGTCGGTTTAGCCCGCATTTCTCACGAAGCTTCGTGAGAAATGCGGGATAGATAAGGAAAATATCCTATGAAGAGAAACTTACGTATTATGGTTATTGACGATGAAAATATCGTTGGTAAAAGATTGAAACCGGCCCTGGAGAAAAACGGCGATATTGTTGAGACCTTTACGGATGCCAGGAAAGCTCTGGAACGTTTCAGCGAACAGCAGTTCGATATCGTTGTGTCGGATATCCGGATGGATGACATTGACGGGCTTGAAGTTCTCGAGCAGGTACTGGTGCGTTCCGATAAAACCAAGGTCATCATCATTACCGGATACGCCACCGTTGAGGTCGCTCAGGAGGCACTGGTCAAGGGAGCTTTTGATTTTATTGCCAAGCCTTTCAAGCCGAACGATCTTCGAACAATAATTGACAAAGCCGCAAAAGAACTGGGCAAGTGAATCCAAGGAAAGGGGGACAGCCTCATGGCCGGCAACCTGAAAGCCAGGGACGACGACTATAATTGGAGATTCAGGTATCGCTACGAGACTCTGCGGGCGATTCTCAATCGGAACGGCCGGGCGCTGAAGATTCTTTCCGATCTGGAAGCGGATCTTAATCATCTCACTTTTTCTGATATTCAAGTCCACCGCTCCGTCAGTCGATTATTCAACGAAACCTATCTGATGGCACAGGAGCTCGAAATCCTGAGCCATGGACGGTTCCCCGTGTTGTTCCGGAAACTCGATAAAATCCGGCGGGACGTGGGCGAGAAACAGCGTGATGCTCCCGAACGAATGGAACGCCCCCTGGCAGTCCGTATAAAGGATCAGGATTCGCTGAATTCGGACCTGGTTGGGGGAAAGGCCGCCGGTCTTTCTTCGCTGTATCATAATTTCCCCGGTCAAGTCCCGGAGGGATTCATTCTCACCACCGGCGCATACGACCAGTTCCTGAAAAGAGGGAAGTTATTCGAACAGATACGGCTTTTGTTGAAGGACCTTGAATTCACATCGGACCGGGATCGTTTTCGCCGCCGGACCGAAGCGATCAGGGAAGCGATTATTTCCGCGGAACCGGCACCATCTTTTATGGAGATTATCCGGGAATACGCCGCCGGATGCGGTGTGAAAGACTCAGCCCTATGGGCAGTTCGATCCAGCGCCGTCAGTGAAGACGGAAGGTATTCTTTTGCCGGCCAGTTCGACAGTAAATTAAATGTTCCTCTGGAGAATCTTCCACAAGCCTACAAGGAAGTGCTTGCCGGCAAGTTCACGGATCGTGCGATCACCTACCGGATAAACTGCGGTTTTCGGGAAGTGGATACCCCAATGGCGGTTCTGTTCATGCCGATGGTCGATCCACAGGCGGCAGGCGTCGTCTATACAACCGATCCTGTGATGCCGGATTCCGATACCATGGTAATCCATTGCGTGAAAGGTTTGGGCGAAACAGTGGTCAAAGGCATCGGCGTACCGGACAATATTACACTCTCACGGCATGCTCGCCCGGAAGTTCTGAGCATGCACTCTTCTGCAACTCCTGTAGAAAATCTCGACTACCTGTCGCGGGAAAAAATCAGGGAAATCGGAGCAACAGCATGGAAAGCTGTAATTGCTTCCGGCTATGACTTGGACATCGAATGGGCGGTGGATAAAGAAGGACGTATCTGGTTGCTCCAGGCCAGAAGAGTGCTTCCTGCCAGCCCGGAAAAAATCAGGGAGTTTAAATCCGGCAAGGGTGAATTGTTCATTACCAAAGGAACCTCTATTTTCCCCGGTCGAGCGGAGGGCCCGGTTGCGGTGCGCTCCAGGGACAATCTGGACCCTATTCCGAAGGGAACCGTTCTGATTACCGATCAGCCGATCCCGGAACTATCCCCGCTGCTCCCCAATGCCGCAGCCGTCGTTGCTGCGGAAGGAAGCCCGGTAGGGCACCTGGCGACGCTTCTGCGGGAATTTGCCGTGCCATCCATATTCCAGGCTGGCGGTAGAATTATGGATCTGCATGCTGGGAGTGTCATTAGTGTCGATGCTTCCATGCGGAAAATTTACAGGGGATCCCGCTGGCCGGGGATGAAAGAACGTGTCCTGTCAAGGCTGGCATCCGCCGGAGCTAGGAAAGAGACGGGGCCCCTCTTTCGTTCGGTACTCTCCCTGAGTCTGGTAGATCCCTTCGGTTCGGGTTTCAAACCCGAGGGCTGCCGTTCCGTTCATGATGTCATCCGGTTCATCCATGAAATGGCCGTAAGATCCATGTTCCGGTTTGGCGATGAGCACTCAGGATTCCTGAATCGAAAAACACGGAAACTTCAATCGGATATTCCCATGCCGATTTATGTATTGGCTCTGGAGCAGGAAATGACCGCAGGGGAAAAGGCCGTTGAGCCGGAATTTATTTCCAGCACGCCGTTTAAAGCTTTCTGGAAAGGATTTTCCGACAGGCGGCTTGCGTGGCCGGATCGTTGGGGGCAGGCCCATCATGGGATCTCGAAGGATCTTCAGGACCAGGTGTTCGGTGGAGCAAAAGGTCCACGCAGGAGAAAGGACCCCAATTACCTCATCTATTCCGGGGATTATATGAACTTCAACGCCCGTTTCGCCTATCACTATGCCATGGTTGACGCGCTTCTTGGAATAGGAGATCGGAACAACTACATCCAGCTTCGTTTTCACAGCGGCGGTGGCAGCGACAAGAAACGAAAGCGCCGGGCAAGCTTCCTCGAGAGAGTCCTTAGGGAGTGCCGGTTCGGTGTGACCCTGGAGGGCGATCTGATTACGGCATGGTTTCGCAATTATCCCGCACAGGATACCGGAAAAGCCCTTGAGTCGCTCGGCCGGCTTTTAGTCTGTTCGCGACAGTTGGATATGTTGATGCATATGGACAGTGACGTTAAAATGTTCTCAGATCATTTTCTGGCTGGAAAGTTTCAAGCATTTTTATAGAAACTGATTTTTTGCCTGCACAGGAGCAAATGCCGACGAGCTGCTTTCACCACAAGCCGGCGGCAAGGGACTTTCTATAATGAACATGATGTACGGAGATGGCCCGATTCAGTCCGGTGACTTGAACTTTTCCCGTCATGACCTGGACAAAGAATATGTAGAGGATATCGCTCTGAAGTCCCGGCCGATCATCAGTATCCGCTTCAGACTCTTCCTCGCTTTTCTGGTGATCTTTGCATTCTCAATGATTGTGGCTTTATGGGCCATCTACGCGCTTTCGGAGATCCAGGCCAAAATCCGTTTCCTGGAGGCGGCGGGCAACTATCTTGCCGAGATACAACAGGCCCGCCGTTTTGAAAAGAATTTCCTTCTTTACGGTACAAACCTGGAAGATTCCCTGGAACACGTTCGGACCGCAGAAAATATTCTTCAAAAGAATAAGGATACTATTGAAAAAATCCTTGGACGTAATTCCATCCAGGGTATGTCCCTGCAGTTGAGCAATTACCATAAGGTATTGGAGAAAGTTGGTGAAGCAGGCGATACGGATGAACGGAACCGCTATGAACCGGAACTGCGCGAGTATGGCGGGCAACTTGTATCTGACGCCACCAATTTCGTAGTGAAGGAACGTGAAGCGGTGGAAGATGCGCTCTCACTCTCCCGCCGCGTACCCTTCTACTTCCTGGGAATCCTGATGGTTTTGATAATTTTCATCACGTCATTCCTTGTGAAGAACATATTGTCGACACTGAATCGCTTTCTGGAATACACCAATCGGATCGGGGAAGGAGACTTTTCTCCCATATTGCCGAAGAGGAAATACCGCGATGAATTTTCCCAGCTTGGACTTGCCTTCAACCATATGATCCGTGAATTGGACAAGCGCCATAAGATCCTGATCGAGTCCCATAAGCTGCGTGCCGTCGGGACACTGGTTGCCGGTGTCGCCCACGAACTGAACAATCCTTTGAACAACACAATGCTGACGGCAAGTCTTCTCGAGGAGGATTTCGGGCGCTTGCCTGATGACGAAAAGCTGGATATGGTTCGGGACATAATCCAGGAAACCGAGCGGTCTAAGGTCATCGTCCGGAACCTGCTCGATTTTGCCAGGGCGAGCGAATACAAGATTGTTGCCATGAACCTGGATAATCTCCTGGAGAATTCCATGCGTCTTGTCCATAACCGGGTTAAATTGGCGAAGATCGACCTGACGATGAAATTGACTCCCGATCTGCCTCCTGTTCACGGAGATGAACAGGCGTTGCAGCAGGTGTTCATAAACCTCGTTCTCAACGCGGTAGATGCGCTTCCTCCCAGGGGCAAAATTACCATTACCGATTCGAAAAGCAGTCAGGCGGGATTTATAGAAATAAAAGTGTCCGACAATGGTGCCGGTATACCGGAACATATACTGCCCCGCATTTTCGACCCGTTCTTTACGACAAAGGTTAAAGAGAAGGGAACAGGCCTTGGGCTGTCGGTTTCCCAGGGGATCGTTCGGCGCCTGGGCGGGGATATCACTGTGGAGAGCCGTGTCGGCAGTGGAACGATCTTCACGGTGCTTTTGCCTACAACCGAGGTTCCTTCTTCCGTCTCAGCCGCCCCGAACTCGTAGAGTTCAGGCCCCATGACGCAGCATTTTCCGCAAACCCGGTTGCAGCTTCAATGTAAATATTGATATATGTAACAAACGATCTTGTGCGGAGGCTTCCGGCGCGTGTGTGCGCCCTCAACCTCGATTTCGTTACGGGAATGTGAGATGCAGTTATTACCCTGAAAATATATGGAGGAGACATGCCTAGAGTGATTGTTTTTCTTGCGTTTCTGCTATGCACCTTTTCTGTAAAGTCCATGGCTGTTCCCATAGCGACAGCAGGAAACGGCTGCACTCGAGTGGGTCTTCAACAGAAGGTGGATTCATACCTGGCTGCGCTCCGGAACGGGGAGGCGTCCCGGATGCCCCTCGCCGAGAATGCAAAATATATTGAAAACCGGAAAGAGATTTCATTTCACGCGGGTGTCTGGCAAAAGCCGCTGAGTATTGACTTCCACCGCAGTCTGCTCGACGTACAAACTTGTGAGACCTTTACGGAGATCATTAACGCAACCGGAAGCCATCCCTATGTAATCGGGACGCGTCTGAAAATCGTCGGCGATGAAATCCTGGAGGTTGAAGCGCTAGTTACCGACCGGGATGACTGGCTCTTCAATGCCGACAATTCCCTGAAATACTCCTCCCAGGAGACATGGGACATACTCCCTGCCGCTGCACGCAGCGACCGGGAAACCCTGATCGAGGCCGCCAATGCCTACTTTGATGTTTTTAAGGATCCGTCCGGCGCCAACAAGGTTCCCTGGAATATTCCCTGCGCCCGCCTTGAAGGCGGCATGTATACCAATCCCGACAATAAACCGGATGCTTCCTGTACCGGAGGCCCCCCGCTTGAGGGCAGCGTTGAAATAACCAACCGGCGCTTCATCGTCGATCTTGACATGGGAACGGTTGTCGGTCTGGCGAATTTCGGAGATGAAAACGGTTGGCCCGATTCCCACATCTTCCGGCTGGAAGGAGGGAAGGTGCGCTATGTGCACACACTGACGGTGTGCCCTGACGGCTGTGAGCTTCCTTCTCCCAAGGAGACATCAGAAAAGCAATAGCTCGTTCCAGGTCTTCCTGCTGCATCGAGGATTCCCCGGGGAACACTCTTTTCAGATTACAAGGTCAAAAAGAGTTGAAAATTCAATTAATCCTGTGTTTCACGGTATCCCAGGACCATCATGGTAATGTCGTCATGCTGGGGAGTTTGGGCGGAGAATGAAAGAACACTGTCCTTCAGTTGGGATAGTATCTCCGGCGTGGTGGAAAGGGAGTTCGCCTGCAGCAGTTTTATCAGCCTCGGGAGGCCGTATTCCTCTCCCTCCGAGTTGAGGGCCTCAATGACGCCATCGGTGAACAGCACCAGGTGATCACCCGGTTGCATTCTGACGGAGCCTGCTTCGTACTCCGCCTCGACGAAAAGCCCGAGGACCATGCCACCTGTCTGCAGCTCCTGCATCGAGCCGTCGCGGCTTACAAGAAAGGGGGGATTGTGTCCGGCATTGACATAGGTGCAATTTCCGTCAGGATCGATTATCCCGAAGAAAAATGTTACGAACCGGTTGCCCGTACCGCGCTGAACGAGATTGCGGTTGATACTGCCGATAATTGAGGGGAGGGGGGCTTCGAGGAGATTTTGAGCCGCGAACATCCCCTGCAGAAGAGAAGCCAGGATCGCGGCGGGCATTCCTTTCCCGGCAACATCGCCCACCGCGAATCCGAAATATCCGTTCTCCAGGTCAAAGTAATCAAAGTAGTCTCCCCCGATCATGTAGCATGGCAGGCTCTGGCTGCAGGCCTGAACAAACTCAAGATCTCTATCCGGTTCAGGAAGAAGAGACTGCTGGATTTCGCGGGCAATGGCCAGTTGTTCGTCAAATCTTCGTTTGTCCTGGGAATCTTTGTACAGCCGTGCGTTGTAAATCGCCATGGCGGCTTCCGATGCCAGTGTTTCCAGGGCATCGATCCGTGTTTCCGACATTTTGGCGCCGATATTCGGACTGTCCACATATAGAACTCCGATAGTTTCCGTCCTTCCGACGGTGGAGGTATTGTAGACGTCACGCACGGTGAGGTAGCGTAGTGGAACGCACGAAATGCTTCGCAATCCGAGCTGCCTCGTGAAATCGTGACCTTCGCTCCCCTGCTCAAAATCCAGATCCTTGATGACAACAGACTTTCCGGTTTTGAATACATCATGAGGCACCCGCTGGCTTGTCTGGAAACACGCTCCATCCAACGGTTTTTTATTGTTGTTGCGGGCACAGCGGAAATTCAGGTCTCCGTTCGGTTCCTTGAGCATTATGAATCCGCGCTCCGCTCCCGTCAGTTCAATGGCGGCATCCACCACCAGGGCGAGCAGATCGTCAAGCACGGCAATGGAACTGAGAGCCCGGAAGGTTGCAAAAAGCTTTCCGACTTCCTTGAATCCATAGAGCGACAAACCGACTTCGGCTTCGGGGTCCGAGAGACTCAGCAGGCTCTGCAGGAGGTCCCCCGTGTGAAATGAAAGGCTTGTGCCGTGGAGACCTCCAAGCTGCACTCTGTCCCCGTTCTTCAACGGGGCCTTCTGAATTCTGATGCCGTTCAGGAAAGTGCCCATTTTGCTTTTGAGATCGTGCAGAAGGTATTGTTCATCCTGGATCAGCACTTCGGCGTGAGACCGGGAAACGCCCATCTGGCTGAGAACAAGATCATTTTCCGAACTTCTCCCCATGGTGAATCGGGGAGGCTTGATCGCAACTCTGTTTTCCTTTCCGGTCTCGTCGAGATAAAAAAAGCGGGCGGATACCGACTCGGTCTGATGTGTGTCACCCGACGAAAGCTTTCGGCGCATCCGCTGCAGGCTGTTGCTCAAGGCATCGGGCGTAAGGGGGAGCGACAAAACGTCCGCCGCACCGGCACGCCAGGCGTCCTGGATAAAGAGTTCCGTCGTACGATTTCCAACCACAATTACAGGCAGGGAAGGATTTAACTGGGATATCTCATTCAGCCTGTCTGCCGCACTGTCCTTGTCGGTAACTTTAAGATAAATGACATCTATCGGCTGCGACCGGATTTTTTCTCCGGCTTCGTCGATATTTGCTGTGGTAATTATATTGTGACCGGACCCGGACAGTAGCGCCGAGGCGGCATTCGCCTCTTTGGCATCCATTCCAACCAGCATTATGGAATAGCTGTCGGTCATATTCCGCCGCTCCATTATCCTTTTATCGTGCTTCAGGCAAAGCCTGAGTTCGACTTTTTGATTATGCCTGTCTTTCCATTAAGGCTACTGAAAGCTCGCAAGTGCAGCTTCTTCGTTTTTGAAAGTTTCGAAAACAGTCAGCAGCTTTGTAATGGTGAGTAGTTGTTGTATCTTGTTCGTCAGGTTAAGAAGCTTTAATTTGGCTTCGCGATTTGAAGCGCTGGCGTAACTGCCCACCAGTTCACCGATGCCGGAACTGTCGATGTAGCTGATTTCGGCGAGGTTGAGAAGTATATTCTTCGAACCGCTATCCACAAGCTCCCGCACCGTCTTGCGGATCGACATCGTTCCTTCACCCAGGGTGATTTTCCCACTGCAATCCAGTATTTTCACATTTCCAACCGTTCTTATATCGATTTTCATGACAATCCTCCGTTCCTGAGGCAGGGATTCTTATTCGGCACTCATCTCCATCATACCAACATCGCTACAATAAAGTTTTATCGGTCAAGGAATGCAATTGTCAGATTAATTTTAGCCTAAATTCTCCGGATTGCCTTAAAATCTTATAAAAGTGCGAACTAAAGTCAAAATGCCGGTCTTGCCTTAAGGGCGCCCAACTGCACGAGGAAGCCGGTAAAGTCGTAGATCCGGATTTCACGCGATATCCTGCCCTCTGAAAAGAAATACAGAGATACTTCGAGAAACTGCATCCGCTTTCCTGTGGCCGGGAAGCCGCAGAGATCGCGCTGCTGGGTTCCGGAAATTTTAACGAACTGTGCCGCCTGATCGCCGTCAATCAACAGATACTCCTCATGATACTCTGCGTCCGGAAAGATGGTATACCATTCCGCATAACTTTTATGGATAGCGCTGCGACCATTGATATTTCCCCAAAGTGGGCTTTCGATTGCTCCGTCTTCAGCGTGACCGGTCGCGAGTGCCTCGGCGTCATGGTCCTGCCATGCCTGGTTTCTTTTAGCGAAAAATTCTGAAATTTCCGAGCGAGTCATGATCCTAACCTCCTTTCCAGTCTTTCATTCTTGCCGAAATTCGAGGTGATTACGTCATGAGAAAAAGGTTTTCCCGTTACGAGCATTCCAGAAATAGGCGGCGGATTATGACTGTCGGGAAAACCGATGCTTTCAATTTGAAATAATGATATTGGGATAATACTGCGGCCAGAAAAAAAATGCCAGAATTTACATCTGGTCCGTATTTGCTGAATAGTCTCTGGTACCCCGGCGTATCCTCCATCGGGCAGACCGTCTCGATATGGATGAAGCCGCTCGAGTGGCAAAGCGGCTGGAATCCTGTCAGAACAGGGCGTGGGGATGGTCGATACATGAAATCTGATGGGATTACTTGAGAAAACAGCCGGATTTTTTAATTTTTATCAATCATCTATAAAATAATAGATATCAAGTATTTATATTGATCTAGGGTTCTTTGTTTTCCGGCAGATGATGGATAAAATTATGAAAATCGATTTCGTCTGCGTCCAGGCCGAACTGATAGATAAAATGGCTGGCCAGCCAGGCGGATACAATAGCCTGGAGATAGTTTTGGGGTACGCGCTGGATGATTCCGTCAATGCCTGCCATTTTTACAAGAGACGGGGGACAGTGATTTCCAATCACGGTTTTGAATGTCCCGGGTTCCTTCCATAAATCGGATTCCCGGATGGAATCCGAAACCGTGTTGATCCTGTCACTCAGCCGGTCCGTCAGAATGGAGAGCGGAGTTTTCGATTTCAGGTGTTCATCCCACAACACTTCGAATTCCATCCTGGCGTTTTCCCGTATCGTATTCAGGACGTCGTGAACGTATCGATTACGGAATTCCGGCACTTTCCCATCCAGGACACAAAGGTGTTTCATATAGTCCTCGTCCGACATTGCCAGGGAAGCGAGAACTTCCAGGGATGAAGAGGTGACCCCGCCCTTGTTTGCGGAAGCATCCTTGAAAATAAGAACGCCCTTCGCCTCCAGGGCCAGCCTTGCCTGCTGGGTCAGAAACAGGTTCGCCCCTTCCACGATGAATTTGAATCGGGGCGCGCCGTTATCGTCCAGAAGCTGCTTCCAGTTTTGGATGGTGATGGAATTGGGCCGCCCTCCGCAAGGAACAAACAGGTCCGCCTTCAGCATGGGATGCAGGTGAAAGGTGTTGCGAAAGTCCAACCCGTCCTGGACCCGGGTGCCGTCCGGGAGAGTGATATTGGAATCGTTGACACGAACGAGAAAACCGCGGGGGCCGAGTCTGCTTCTTTGGAAGTTTTCAATCATCTGCCGTTTCCCGGCCAATTCCTTCATTTCCTGCCGGTCCAGTCCATCCGGATCGAACAGGACGCCGCTGCCGTCGATAATGCACGTGGTTTTGTCCCTGGAAATCAGGATTTCATTACTGCCCAGGTCCCCGTCCGGTCCGCCGGTTTGCACTTTGAGGATCGTCTCCTCCCGGAGGCCCAGTTTTCTCAGGATTCCAAGGACATATTCATGAACGGAATTGGTTGTCATACCATAGACGTCGTGCGGGATGCCGCCCTCGGGAAGGTATTTGCCCGTGGCAAAAGATTGCCAGAACTTGTATCCCCGTTCCCTGGCGCGCCGGGACGCCCAACTCATAAGATCGGCCGTTCCTTCGTCGGGTCCGATGAACAGAATTTCTTCATTGCCGTAATAGTCTTTAACGGCTTCATCTGGCTGGATGACATCCAGCAGTCCGTCCACGTATTTATGAAAAGCCTCGTTCTCTTTGTCCTGATAATCCAGGTTCAATAAAATGGTGCCTTTGGATCCTCCTTCGGGGATGTCCTTGTTCTTCTTCTGCTGGGTAAGCGCCAGATTGTAATTTTCATCGAATATCGAATCGGAATTTTTATCGAAATTTTCGGCGTCCCTGGATCGAACAATCCGGATACCTCCGCGCGCGATGTCACGGAACCTGACGTGGAAGCCGTGGAGTTCTTTGGCCAGAATCATAAAGACCCCGTAGGGCTTTTCTTTGTATTCGATCGGATCCAGAAAACGACCGGAATCGAGGCGGAAGGAGAGGGAGGTTTTGTCGCGTTTATAAAAATTTGTCTTTTGAACGACCTCGTTGAAAAGACGGAAGAACTCCAGGACCGCGCGGTCAATTTCGTTGGAAACGCTGTCGAAATTGAGCGAATCCGCACTTTCGGTGCTTTGTATCTTGGGTTTGAAGCGGTTTTCAAAATGGGTATAAAGCTTTTTTATGGCTTCGGGATTTTTATAGATGGTCTTGATGATCCTCGACTCCGTGTAGGAATCCTTCACCAGGCGGGTCCGCAGAGTGCTCAGGATGTCTACCAGGTCGGGGCGGTCCTTCAATTCCTCCCAGAGCGCCATGTATTCGATACTAAAACTGCTCAGAAAATGGTGGGTAAATTTCCAGGCGCTCCGCGCGTAGAACATTTCGTGCACGGATAGAACATGTTTTCGGATGAGAGGGGACAATTCGTTCTCCGGATTCACGTAGGCCAGGCTTATATCGGTAAGGATATCGTCTATATGCGGGCGTGCCGAAGCTGCATCCAGGTACACGGATATAATCAGTCGCCCGTTGGAGAAGGGTTCGGCGTACTTGTGAATGCTTACAAGCCCGTAGAAGTTGATGATATCCGAGATGCCGGACATCATGCGGCGGGCGCCGGTCTGGGGCACCGAGATCATAATCCTTATTTCATCACGAACCTTGTCGGTGACACGGAAGTAGGGCTTGTTCCAGCTGAAGGATTCCTTCAATACTGTCTGGTACCGGTCGCGGGCTTCCTGTGTGGTCATCTCCAGGAACTGCCTGGCAGCCACTTTGTTGATGTCGGTCTCCGTTTCCGGAGCCTCCGGCATTTCGTAAATCGGCTGGGCGACAAAGTAACTTCTGAAGTGGGATTGAAGCGCGATTCCCGGAGTGCGGTAGCTTTGCAGGCGATAGCAGGGGAAAAGGGCTTCCATCCTTCTTTCGATATCGACCGCTTTTTCATGTTCGTCATTCACAAGGTACATGGCGCTGTCGGGCTGTTCGCTGACGAAGTCTACATCCAGGCGGTTGCTGCCGCGATTGATGGCGATGATCTCCGCGGCCAGTATCGACTCGATGTGATTGGCAATCGTTTCCGCCGGCGTGGTTAGAAAATAGTAGCGGACCATGCCGATTTTGCAGAAAAAGGTATGCAGCCCCTTCTGTATCCTTTCCCTGGAAAAAATCTCTTTCCGAAGGATCAGGTTTTCAATCTTCTTGACCGTTTCTGCCGTCAGGCCGGTTTTTTCGGACGCTTCCTGGTAAAAGTCCATGCGGGTGTTCTCCTTGTCTGGGCGCCTTGGGATCATTTCTTTCGATTCTAATGGTTACGGCCTTCTGAAACAAACAGTATTCCGATGTATGTTTTAAGAAATTTACTTCGTGATGTCGGAGTGACTGCTATAATTTCAGAAATATTATAAGAACTTCATTATAGTCACGGGGGTGAAGTATGGCAGCCATGAGAAGAATGTGCGCAGGCCTTTTTATCCTTTTAACGTGTTTCGCCGCGTCGGCGCAGGACCTGACGCTGGAGCAGATTCTCAAAAAAAACGAAGAAGCGTTGGGAGGGGCGGAGACGCTTCGAAGCGTACGGACGCTGAAAATAATACATAAAGGAGAGTCAAGTCAGCACACCCTGTATTTAAAACGGCCTCACTGTTCCCGGTCCGAGATTTCCTTTGGAGAGAACAAACTTACATCCGTGGAATGCGATAAAAGTGTTTGGATGTATAATCCCGATTCGGAAACACCGTTGCAGACATTGGAAAGAAGCGCTCCCAATACCTTTGAAGAGAACCTCGCTTCCACTATCGACTGGCTCGCTTTTTATCAAAACGCCGGTTACACGCTTGAATTGATCGGCCGGGAGGAAGTCAAAAATTCACCCGCATATATAATTGAAGTTACTTCACGGAACGGTTATGTCACTACCTATCACATTGATGCCGGGACGTTTTTACCGGCTAAAATCTCCAGTACGAGCGATGAGGGCGGGATGGCGTCGGTGACGGAACAATATCCAGGTAATTACAGGAAGGTTGAAGGCATTACTTTCGCCCATTCCGCTAAGGTGATCGTCAGGAGGGAGGGTATGCGTGAACAAAGCCGTCAGGAAACTTTTGAGGGCATTGCCGTTAACATTCCAATAGACGACGCAATGTTTGAAATACCGGCCGGTGTCAAGCCGGTTGAAAGAGCCCCCCGGCCTGCTTTGAGGGGAAAACTGGAAAGAATCAAAGTGCACGGACCGTCGCTCGAAGGCAATCTTGCCGGTGATCCCGCGGATCGGGATGTCGCGGTCTACCTCCCCCCCAGTTACGCGGCGGAACCGGACCGGCGCTATCCCGTCCTGTACCTTCTGCACGGTTTCGGCCCCGGGTATCTTGCATGGACCTTGCCCGCAATACAGACGAATGTGCCGATGGTGGCTGAAAAAGCTTTTGCCGCCGGATCCCGGGAAATGATTGTGGTAATCCCCAATGCGATGACGGCTTTTCAGGGGAGCATGTACTCCAACTCGGTCACCACAGGCGACTGGGAATCCTTCATTGCGCGCGATCTGGTTTCCTACATCGACGACAATTACCGCACGATTCCCGGCCGGGACAGCCGTGGACTGGCGGGCCATTCCATGGGCGGATATGGAACAGTACGGATCGGCATGAAGCATCC
>DKBB01000138.1 GCA_002451015.1 Acidobacteria bacterium UBA6911 | reverse complement strand
AAGGTTTAAGAGCACCCGTTCCATTACGTCTTCTATATCGTTATGTTTTTCCCGGAAGTATTCATCCTCGAGGGATTCATAGGCACGGACTATACGGTCCTTGGCCCGCATCACGGCCCATTCGGAATTGGCGCGTTCCTTTCGAATACTCTCCAGAATTTCAGCCCGCAGTGATTGATCTTCCAGGATGAGTATGTGCGTGTCGAGTATGACACTGTGCTCGCTACCGATCTTCTCTTCCAGACGGTTTTTCAGTACCTTCAGCTGAGATTTGGATTGTTCGATTGCATTTAAAAAACGCCGGATTTCTTCCTCAACATCGTCGATGCGCATCTTCGGGATTGCCCGATTGCGGTTGTCGAGCTTAAGCGCCTGCCCGAAAACCACGCCGGGAGAAACCCCGTTTCCCAAAAATATCAATTCCGACTTTGCCGCCATCGATCAATTCCCCGAAACTAACAACTCCCTGCCGTCGGCGGACCGCCGACAGCAGACCGACCTATTCCTTTTCCCCGAACTTGGATTTAAAGAGCTTGATTATAGCCTCTCCCGCTTCCCTTTCATCCGGGCCCTCTATTGAAATAACCAGGCACGTCCCTTTGGAAGCAGCCAGCATAAGCACTCCAAGAATGCTCTTGGAGTCAATCCTCTGATTTGCATCCTGGCGGGAAAGATAAATGTCGCTGGAAAAGCCGGCCGCCAGTTGGACCAGTTTTGCCGCAGCGCGCGCGTGTAATCCCAGATTGTTCTCTACTTCGACGGAAATACGCATCATACGCCAAGAAATTCACTGGCGGTTGAGATACTTGAACGCCCCNNCCCGCTTTCAACTTCAGCGATACGCTTTTCAATATCCTTTCTGGCATCATTGACGTCGTCATGCCAGCCGACGGAAACTGATTGTATGTGGGATATCTCCCCCACTATCATCTCCGCGGCAGCTACAAGCTCTCTCCCCAGATGTCCATGTGTAACAACCAGTGCCCCGATCATAAATATTTTATGCACTCCAATTTATTGGTTAATATCACGATGCTGGACATGGATAGCCCGCTTTTTATTATTTAACAGCTTGGCAAGTTCCTCAACAACAAATACCGACCGGTGCCGTCCTCCGGTACAGCCGATGGCAACCGTCAGGTATCTTTTCCCTTCTTTTATATATTTGGGCACCAGATATTTCAGGAGATTCCCCACGCGCTTGATGAATTCACCCGTTTCCGGAAAAGATTGCAGGTATTTGAGGACGCTTTTATCCTTACCGCTGCGCGCCTTCAGCCTGGGTACAAAATGGGGATTCGGCAGAAAGCGCGCGTCAAACATCAAATCGGCCTCAGGCGGCACCCCTTTTTTATATCCGAAGCTCAGCAGATGAATGTTGATAGCGGAAGCTCTCGAATGTTTCCGGAACCTTTCCACAACAAGCTCTTTTATCGCGTGCACAGTATAACCGGAAGTATCGACGGTGACGTCGGCAAATTCCCGCAGGCTGCTCAGGCGCACCCGCTCCATCTGAATCGATTCTCTCAGGGACTTCCCGCTCGACAACGGGTGAGGCCTGCGGGTTTCACTGAAGCGGCGGACCAGGACATCGTCCTCCGCTTCCAGGTAGAGTACAAAGAGGTGAAAAGCGGATTTTCGAAGCTCAAGGATAATCAGTTCCAGGTCCTTGAGTTTTTCCCCGGCTCGGATATCAATGACCAGGACCGCACGCTTGACATCGTCCCCGGTCGTCTGAATACCCTCGACCAATTTGGGTATGAGCGCGACGGGGAGGTTGTCGATACAAAAAAAACCAAGGTCTTCGAATGTCCTCAGGACGGTCCCCTTGCCGGACCCGCTCATCCCTGTAATAATGACTAAATCCTGAAGGCTCATACCGTATAGCTTTCGACAACCACCGGATAACGGGCCCGTCCGGTAAACCATTCCAGTGCCATACCGGAGCTTCACCGATTCCACGGCAATAATCAAATTTCCTATAATGAAAACGACCGGCTCCTACACTGTTTTATCCGATTGTTGTGCGTCCTTTTTAAAAAGATCCTCCGTTGATGACTGGTACCCTCGATGCCTCAGCAGCTGGATGCGTGCAGCGACCTCGATCAACATGGCCACGTTTCGCCCCGGAGCAACCGGTATGTTTATAATGGGGAGGGACACGCCGAGAAATTCAATTGTGGACTGTTCCACACCGAGGCGGTCGTATTCCGAATCCGGCTTCCAGCGCTCCAGGCGCACGACAAAATCAATATTCTGAGACGCCCCCGTTGCTGAAATTCCGAAAAGCTCCTTTATATTGATGATTCCGAGACCCCGAAGTTCCATGTGATGTCTCAGAATCTTCCCGCCTTCCCCCGAGAGTTGGTTCATCCCGTGACGGGTAAGTTGAACGTAATCGTCGGCCACCAGGCGATGCCCTTTAAGAACAAGCTCAAGGGCACATTCGCTTTTGCCTATTCCCGAAGGTCCCAGAACCAGCACACCCAATCCGAAAATTTCTATCAGGACTCCGTGGATGGTCATCTCGGATGCAAGCCGTCTTTCCAGATATTCCGTTATCTTGGAAATGACGACAGAGCTGACGGCGGAGCACCGTAGTATCGGAATTTTCGCTTCCTCTGAAAGATCCAGAAGCTCTTGCGGGATCTCCAACTGTTTTGTAACAACAACACAGCACATAGAATATTTCTTCAACTGCTGTATGGCCGTTTTTCTTGCATCCGTGTCCAGAATTTTAAGATAGTTCAACTCGCTGTTTCCGAATATGACCACGCGTCCCGGATCGAGGGTGCCCGTAAAACTGGCCAGCATCAAACCCAGCTTCTGTATTCGGGGGGACCGGATAAGTTTGTCCAGTCCGTCACGCCCCTGCACGATCTCAAGATCGAGATCCATGGCCGGTGATGCCGAGAGGAATTCTTTGACCGTTATGGTTTTTGCTTCGTGCCGGTCGCTTTCCTGATTGGAAACTTGATTGTCTTCCATTGCTCTTTCCCGAATTGCCCCGGGCCTGCCTTTGTTCGATGATCCGATTAAACGGCTTGGGTCTCCACGCCCCACACTACATCACATTCTATTCCACTCAAAAAACGCTGGCCCTGCCGTTTTATGAATGTGGCAGTATCGTCCCCAGTTTCCTTTCCTTGAATTCAGCTGACGGGGATTGCCGCATCAGGTGCGAATGAGCCCTAGAGAGCTGTCCTTGCGGCGATAAAGGACGTTGACGATCCCAGACTCCGAATTCCGGAAAACTATGAACGGATAATCGGACTGATTGAGCTCGATCACCGCTTCTTCGACGGTCATGGGTTTGCGGTGCGCCTCCTCCTCCTGGATTCCGTCGTTTCTTGAAGCCTTGGATCTTGTTGCCCGCCTCTTCGTTCCTGATTGGACCGCAACAAAGGTTTCTTTAGCTCGCTGGCGCTTTCCTTCGATTTTTTTATTTTTGTGCTTCAGAGCCTGACGCTCGAGTTTTTCAATAGCCCGGACAATCGAAACATACATGTCCTCGGTCTGACCTTTACCCGCCAGATCCAACAACTTGGACTTAAGCAGAATTTCCGCCGTCTGGCGTTCCTTCTGGACGGTGATAATTACATGAAAGCTGATATCTTCACCTAGAATTTTTTTGAACTTTTGGAGCCGCTTCATTACGTATGTACGAATGGCAGGGGTGATGACCACATGTCTTCCGGTAATTTCAACATTCATGACAAGTTTTCCTTCCTGGTCGAATAATACAACGAATCACCACATGGCGGCGCCGGACCGAGAGCCGTCACGAATACGTCAGAAAAGATACCCAACCTTTCGCTCCCGCGATCCTGGGATCTGCATCTGTTCCCTGTACTTGGCTACCGTACGGCGATTGATGAAGATATTATCGCGCCGAAGCAACTGCCCGAGTTGGTTATCGGAGTACGGCTTATTCTTATTCTCATTTTCAAGCAGTTCTTTTATTTTCAACTTGACCTGAACAATAGAAAGTCCCTCGCCGTCGGGCTTTTCCAGCCCCATGGTAAAGAACTTTCTCAGCTCTATGACTCCCTGTGGAGTATCCACGTATTTATTCGTTACCACCCTGCTGATTGTAGAACTGTGAACTCCCAGTTCGTTGGCGACATCCTTAATCAACATCGGGTGCAGCTGGGAAAAACCGTTTTCCAGGAAATCCTTCTGCCGGTTTACGATACATACGCAGACCTTGTAAATTGTCTGTTTGCGCTGATTCACACTCCGAAGCAAATCCACGGCTGAACGGAACTTCTCCCGCAGAAAGCTTTTCGTGTCCCCGCTGACACCTTTGGTCTTCAGGAGTTTCTTATAATTGGCGTTCAATCGCAGTTGGGGCATGCCTTCATCGTTGAGAAGAACGACAAATTCATCGTCAATCTTCGCGATGGTTACTTCAGGCTCTACGTAATTGGTTTTTTGATTATTGTATTTTAGCCCGGGCTTGGGAATCAGATGTTTGATGCATTCCACAGCCTGAACCACGTCATCAAAAGTGGAATCCGTACGGGCGGCAATCTCTTTGAGCTTGTGGCCTTCCAGCAGAGGCAGATGTTCCTGCACTATCTTGAATGCCAGGCTTTCTTCAAGGTCGAGGTTTTCGAGCTGCAGGGATAGGCATTCACGCAGATCGCGCGCTCCTACTCCTACGGGATCCATGAATTGCACAACCTTGAGAGCCTCAGCCGCCTCCTCCATCGTGCAACGGGTCACCTGGCAAATCTCCTCGAGGCCCATGTATAGGTAGCCGTCTTCATTGAGATTTCCTATAATCTGCCGGGCTATCTCGTCGATCGGAGCGCGGGTATCGGAAAGCCCCAGTTGCCAGTTCAAATGATCTTCAAGCGACGGAGCCTGAGTCAGAAATGTCTCGAATGACGGCTTTTCCGAATTTTCAACTTCACGGTTCTTGTAGCCGGTATCGAGGTATTCATCGAAAAAGTAGCGGAAATCTATCTCGTCAAAGGAATCCTTGTCGCTGTCTTTGGAGGAATTCTCTCCCGCCCCATTTTCTTCAACGGCAGCGCCGTCAAGGGTCATTTCCGATGGAACCTCGGTTTCCAGGATCTCTTCGAGAATCGGATTCTCTACCAGCTCCTGATTCAACATTTCCTGAAGTTCCAGCTTGTTGAGCTGAAGAAGTTCAATTTTTTGAAGCAAGGAAGGGGTGAGGGCAAGTCTCTGACTCAGTCGTATGTCTAAAGTTTGCCTTAAAAAAGGTCTACGATTCATTTTCGCCTAATTCAACCTGAAATTTTCACCAAGGTACACCTTCTTGACCTCGATATCGTTTGTCAGCTGCTCGGGAGATCCTTCCCTCAGGATTTTCCCTTCACTAATTATATAAGCGCGGTCTGTTATATTCAAAGTTTCACGTACATTGTGGTCCGTTATCAGCACCCCGATTTTCCTGGNNGCATTCTGGTCTCGAAGGTGATCGATACCGAATTCCTCAAGAAGTTCTCCCGTCAAATCATCCCTTTGCCGGGACGGGATATTGAGAGTCTCCGCTACGCTTCGAAGGTTTTCCTCAACCGTAAGTTTTCTGAAAACCGAGGGTTCCTGCGGCAGATAACTGATCCCCGACCGGGCCCTCCGGTACATCGGCAGATGCGTAATATCCTCCCCGAAAAGGCTGACGGAACCGCTTTGAGGCGCAACCAACCCTACGATTATGTAAAAAGTAGTTGTTTTCCCCGCTCCGTTCGGCCCAAGAAGTCCGACAACTTCTCCCGGATGCAACTTCAGGCTGACCTGGTTGACAACTTGCCTACCTCGATAAGACTTGCACAAAGCCGACGCCTGCAACAGGCTATTTTTCATATATAAATACTTGATAAATAATAACTTATATCAATCCTGCCGATCTCTAAGCAGAATCCTATCATCGGCGACATTGTAAGTCAACCGAGGCGCGGCCGGCTTGACGCCCTCAGGATCAATGCATTCGGCCGGTTCTCCAACGACATCAATCCTTTCAGGAACACGGAAATAATAGGCGACATCCCCCTTACATTCCCATTTTCCTTTGATAAACATCACATCATCCTTCGCTGTGGCCCATTCAATCTCTTTGCCGCTGTCCTCCAGAACCGCTTCCAGTGTCCCGGATGTCATCCTTAAATCAGAGGATATCAGGGATGTATTCCCTGAGTAGGTAAATGTTTTTTTATCTTTTATATACTTAAAATTAGAGCTCTTAATATCTATCGGCACTCCAGAGAAATTTTCGTCATCTTTTGATATCGTAACGCGGGAATTCCCCCTTTTTCCCTCTTCAGCCACAAAGGACCGGCTCCGGTATATCCGGTGCCTGATATTTCCGGTTGCCTCCAGACGTGCCCCTGAATCCAGAATCTCCAGTTCTTCAGACTGGAGTCGCTGTTCTTCAGACAACAATTGCACGTTGCCTGTATAGCGGGTACGACTGGTTTCTGTCCAGGTCTGCATCCCGTCCGCCAGTATGATGTTGCGGGAGCCGGCGGACGATTCCCCCAGCAATCCCGGCTCATTGGTGCCCGAAAATATCGACCTCACTTTATCCCGGATCTCAATAACTCCCTGCCTCAAATTGAATAGCGCTGTCTCTCCTGTAGTGTATCCGGCTTCAAAAAATAGTTTCGGGGAATCACTCATTACCATTTTCTCGTTTTGAGCGTCGTAATCACATTTCCCGGAAGTCGCCGACAGGGATTCATCTTCGTATTTAAAATTCCCCTGCTGCGATGCAGACACAAGAGCAATACCCTCCGCTCGAGACGCAAACGCAGCTTGCATGTGGTCACTCGCCGTTTGGAATTTCCGGGGTTTTCCCGGGCGATCGGTCGCTGAATCGCCTTGAAATACAATGCGCACATTCCCATCGGCGATCATGTCTTTAGGCTCGTTATTCTCCGGATAAAATTGAAATCGGGCGCGATCGGCGGAAATCCTGCGCTTACCTGGATCATCCCCGGAAACGGTGGATATTTCCGTCATCACCACATCCCCGGAGGTAACCATCCGGTCCAGGAACCGGCCATCCTTTGCATAAAACATTTCAATTACTGCAGCATTCAGTTTTCCAAACGATGAGGTGTCGGCTGTGCCGCTTCTATTCTCAGGCATAGCGGTCCATTGCGCGGAATCGCTTGCACTGAGTTTGTCGAGGATAACCTGTCCGGACTGTTCTCTGAATTGTATATCGATCCGTTCCGCACGGATTTCGTTATCAGCAGTGCCGGAAGTGTCCTTCATTAAAATTTTTGCCTGCTGCTGGATATCGATATTTTTCAGCCCCCGACCCGAAGGATAAAAAACAGCATTGAATCGCTCTCCCGAAATAATGGTCTCATCCGCAACGCGCTTCATCCGAAGTTCCACACCGATCCTGCTTTCAATTCTCTCGAGGGCATCCTGCAGGGGATCGAAGAACATTTGGATTTCGGCGCCCCTGAGACGTCTCTCTTCAGTCGAAGAAACGGAATGGAATTCAGCACGTCCCAGAACGTGAATTTTATCCAGATTCCGGCTCCCGGGGTGAATATTGAAAAGCATCTGGTCACCTCTCAGGCTCCGGGATTCCTCGCCATTTTCGGAACGGTATGACGCATTCCCGATGCAGGACAGTAAGGTTATTTCATTCCGAACTTCGTCAATATCCGCTCGAATTCTGTCGCCCGCAATCAACAGGGAATCGGACTGCAACCGCGCGTTGCCCTGGAATAGAATCCTGCTCCCGTTTCCGTAGAAGAAAGCCTTGTCGGACACGGCGTTCATCTCTTCAACCGCGGCACTCGCATCCGGAGACTCCTTCTCCAGGGAAATCAGAAAATCAACGTCACTCTCCAGCTCTACCAGTTTAAGGTTCATCTGGTACCGCAGTCCGTGAGCTTTCCCTTTAATATTTTCAGAATAGAACCGCACCGGGTCCTTAGTGGTTCCGATGCCGGCATTCATGTCGTAATTCAGGGTTTCGGTCCGCAGTTCGACTTCACGACCCAGAAACAACCGAACGTTCTCGGTAAAATCGACCCTGCGATTCTCTCGATCGTATTCCGCATACCGGCTGCGGATTTCGTTGCGAACGCTTCCATCCGGATTGAAATCGAAGGCCTCAATTCCTTCGAGGTAATTTTTTCCAGGACGTTCCTCCATAAGACGGCGGGCACGGATTTTAAACCGGAGGATCCCGTCGCGCGTATCCGAATACTCAAAACTCTCGACGGATTGCAGCATCTCCGAACCGAGTATTTGAAGATCCTGTATGTCGGTTTGATTTCGCCTGTAGTGCGTATACAGGTAATTGCCCAGGACTAAAAATAAAACAAGGATGATGATCCCGACCAACAGCCGTCTGATGTATCGAATGGAAGTGAGATGCAAGGGAGCTCCTGTTAGGATAACTCTAATTTATGCCTGCTTTCCCGAGTATGTCCCTCACGAGTATCTATGTAATTCGCTCCGGCTGCGGGGGTGGGTTCGCGAATGAAACATATTTCAGGGTGAGAATCCACGCTGCGCGCCTATCATGAAATAGAACGGGCATTATGACTTAATGGTAGAATCCGCTTCGATTCCAGCTCCACCCGCCATATATATTCAACCTTCGGATTATCTCCCGTCTGAAATATCAATCGCACCCAATAAATGTCCTCCCCCCTTTTAACGGCGCCCCAGGACAAAAACCGAAGGGCCGGATCGCCGCCCTGGACCATTTCAGCCACCTGCGGGTACGATTCCAACAGCATGGCGTAGGCATTCTGTTCGACTTCTCCCTGGTTGTAACCGAGCCCGTCCTCCGAATCGGATTCCACTTTTTCGGGCGCGGCCGTATCTTCCTCGGGTACGGCGGCGGAAAAGGGCCTGCCGGTACTCGCGGTTTCAGGCGTGATCAAAGCCGGAGGATCATAGGTCTCCGGATCCGGTTCCTCCTTCCGGGCCGTGAATATTCTATCCATAGGAAGGGATCGACCGGGACCGGGAAACGATGTGGCGTACCTTTCGTATTCTTTTGGAAAAGGCGCCTGTTCATCCGCGATTTCCGCGGTAACGGGTTCTATCCTCCCGCCTATGGCATCTTTTATGGCCGCTACGCGATCTGCCAGGCGGTGTCTGAGAGAAGGCACCCCCACAATAGGCAGTCCTACAATCACTACAAAAAGAAGTAGTGCCGTGTAAAACCGTTGACGGCCGTCGTAGCGCACCTGTTTCACCCGTCGCTTCGTATCCGAAACGCCGGCGGGATCCTGAGTCCTCTGCTTATCTGAAACCACACCACGCTCCTTCTTTGCCGATTAAAGATTGAAGATAAGACATCACAGATGACAGGAAGCACTCTCCAATCCTCAGGAATTCTTGTCCTGAACTCCACGGTAAACAAGATACCTGTAAATGAAATCCTCTATATCCCCGTCCAGGACGCGATCCGCGTTGGGGGATTCAAATTTCGTCCGGTGGTCCTTGACCATACGATAGGGGTGAAGTACATAGGACCTTATCTGGCTTCCCCAACCGATTTCCAGTTTGGAATCTTCCACCGCCTGGAGCTCTTCCCGTTTTTTACTCAACTCCAGTTCGTAAAGCCTCGCCCGCAACACCTGCCGGGCCATCTCACGATTCCGGATCTGGGATCTTTCATTCTGGCAGGAAACGACTATTCCGGTCGGCAGATGCGTAATCCGCACCGCCGAGTCCGTAACGTTTACATGCTGCCCTCCGGCGCCGGACGATCTGTAGGTGTCGATGCGCAGATCTTTCTCATCGATCTGGATCTCTATCTTTTCGTCGATCTGGGGATAAACGAATACGGAAGCGAAGCTTGTCTGCCTCTTGCCCATGGCGCCGAACGGAGATATACGTACCAGTCGATGCACGCCGCTTTCGGATGAAAGGTAACCGTAAACAAAATCCCCCTCCACCAGGAAGGTGGCCGATTTAATTCCCGCTTCATCCCCGGGTTGAAAGTCCAGCATTTTCGTTTCGTAGCCGGACCGCTCACTCCACCGCAGATACATGCGGACCAGCATTTCGGCCCAGTCCTGGGATTCTACCCCGCCCGCTCCCGGATGAATCGTAACAATGGCGTCGGAAGCATCGTGCTCTCCCGACAGCAACATTCGGATCTCGGTATGCTGCGTCTCCTGTTCCAGTTTCCGAACTTCACTCTCCAGCTCTGAAATAACATCCTCGCCCTCCTCCGCCAGTTCGGCCAAAGCTCTTATGTCCTGGCCTTCCCTTGTCAATTGGTCATCCAGTTCGATGTCCCGCTCGAGGCGGCTGCGCGTCTGCAGGACCGATTGCGCCTCTTCCTGGTTGTTCCAGAACTCCGGATGCGAAGCCTTTTTTTCAAGCTCGAGAACCTTTGAGCGTTTGCGATCTGCATCAAAGATAGCCCCGGATCTGTACGAGTTTTTCTTCAATCGCATTCACTCTCTGCTGCAGTTCTTCGAGCATAAAACATCCTCCAAAAATGAAAAACCTTTCAAAATCTCCTGTTTTAGTGGGCTTTCCAGTATCAAACCTTCCGGTTTAAGTCAGTCACATCCCGCTAGGTGCCGTTTCCTTAGTTCTCGTGAGCAATAGGAGAATCGTGAAACCACAGACAATGATAGCACACAGAAAAACGAAGGCGTCCCCATAACGGGTATAGAACGTTTGCTGCGCTAAAAAGGCGAAACGGCCCTTGCAGATATCCCGGCTCAGTATCCCGGTTGCCGACTGAATCCTGCCCGTCGGTTCAACAACGGCCGAAATGCCTGAGTTGGCCGCCCTGAGGAAATATCTGCGGTTCTCAACAGCCCGCCACCGGGCGATTGAAAAGTGTTGGAACGGAGCGCTGCTGTCGCCGTACCAGCGGTCATTGGTCAGATTAACGATCAGGCGGCTGCCGTTGCGGACAAATTCTCGAACTAAATCGGGGAAAATCGCTTCAAAACAGACGGTCGCATTGATCGGATATGTTCCGAACCGGAATATCCTGTTTTCCCGGCCAGGGTGAAATTCTCCCACGTCCTGGGTTACCGTCCGCATAAACACAAAGAGTTTCCTCATCGGGATATATTCCCCAAAGGGTACCAGGTGGATTTTGTCGTATACACCGGGAAGCTCGCTTTTGCCGTTCAAATAATAGGCACTGTTAAAATATTTCAGGTCCTCACCCGTTCCTTCGCTTCGGATGTTGTTAAAAATCAGCCCGTAAGTGTAGCGGGCGGCGAGGTCCTTAAGCATCGCCCGATATTGCGCATCCATTTCATACACCACAGGAGTGGGAGATTCCGGCAGTACCAGCAGATCGACGGCGTCAGACTGAATTTCATTCGCCATTCGTATGTACCCATCCTGATACTTCTCGGACAGAACAGCGGACGTTTCATCGGCACTGAGATTTCCCTGGAGAATGGCTGCATTGAAATCCGCCCTGAGCCCGCCCCAGCGGTCCATGGACGCGTGTCCGTAAAGAAGGCAGGCCAATACCATCACAACCGCCGACAGCACGGGCCACCAGGCCCGTATGCTCCGCCCCTTATGCCACACGAGCCAGAAAACAGCCGTCGAAAACCACACAACAAGGAAAGATACTCCGTACACGCCGGTAAGATCGGCGATCTGTATGAGACTGAGCCAATCGGTCTGAGTGTATCCGACCAGGAGCCACGGGAATCCGCCAAAAGGAATCCTCGTCTGCGCATATTCAATCAGAATCCAAAGGGATGGAAATAAAAGCAGAAATGCATCGCCCCCCCAACGCATCAATCTTTTCGTCCCGTAGCAAACAACGCCCGGGAAACAGGCGAGCAGCAGAATCAGCAGCACGTACCCGGACCAGGCAAGCCAAGGGGATAGTCCGCCGTAACGTTCAAGAACCGCCGGCATCCAGACGAGCAGCGCGAAGAGTTCAATTCCCCCCGCGACATACCCTCCCCAAAAAGCGCGAACGGGCACACGGACCCGAACCATGAATGCTATCAGGGGAATAAAAGCGATCCAGGCGAGGCAGGGCTGGCTGAATCGCGGGAAAGAAGCTACGAGAAAAAGACCGGTCAACACCGGCAGTAATAGCAGCATGGCAACGATTCAGGATCTTCAGTTAGTTTTCACATAAC
Source organism: Acidobacteria bacterium UBA6911 (assembly GCA_002451015.1). Lineage (GTDB taxonomy): Bacteria > Acidobacteriota > UBA6911 > UBA6911 > UBA6911 > UBA6911. The sequence continues at coordinate 218 of DKBB01000138.1, read as the reverse complement.
AACTGAAGCCGTTTTCCCTGAGGCGCAGTTGCACGGCCTTAGCTTCAGCGCGAGTATTGAATTTCCCAACTTTTACACGATACAACTTGTCGGAAGGCTCCGGAGGGTCAACCCTGGAGTCGAAGCCCATGCCCGGAATGTCCGGTCCCTGGGATTCGACTCCAGGGTTGACCCTCCGGAGCCTTCCGACAAGTTGTATCGTGTAAAAGTTGGGAAAT
>DKBB01000221.1 GCA_002451015.1 Acidobacteria bacterium UBA6911 | reverse complement strand
CTAAGGAAAAAGCCATGGAGGCTTCTGCCCCCGAACTCCCAATGCCATTTATCCCCAGCCTTTAGCTGGGGCCCCATCCTTAGGCTGGGGCATTCCGGCTTTTTCCCGTAAATCGTTTTAGACTTTCCATGTATGCGACAGAGTCCCGTTCCAGAAGATCGTTGTGTCCGGCATTCTGAATGAAAAGTGCTTCTTTCTCCTGCGCTCCGGAAAGAGAATACAGGGCTTTCCCCTCTTCTGCAGGAATGATGGAATCGGCCTCGCCATGAATTATTAATGTGGGAATGCGAACGTCGGCGATTTTAATATCGTTGCCGAATCCGACGGGATCAGCGACATCCTCGAACAGGTGAGACAGCCCGATCCGGACTAACTGCCTTCGAACAGCCGCAAATCCGCTTTCTACAATCAGGCCTTTAAACTCGGACTGGTACCGATAAGCCGCTTCGATCGCCGGAGCGCTTCCGAGCGAACGTCCCATCACGAAAAAGTCCCCCGCAAAATCCATACGGCGCATAAAAGCACGGAACCCTTCAAAAACAGGATCGGTATCGCGAAGAATGCCGCTGCAGGTGGGACTGCCGCCGCTCATGCCGTATCCCCTGTACTCGGCGACGAAAAGATTCAAGCCCTGTTCCCTGTAAAGAGGCGCCACATAATCGTAATCCGCCGCAGTTTCTCCATTGCCGTGGAAAAAAAGGATATTGGGAGCGTCCTGCCCGGCTTTGAAAAACCGGCATCCGAGCTGAATGTCTTCAGCCACTCGGATGAAATGATTGATTGCATCGGGCAGGTCCGGAGCGGTTTTCGAGTGCGGAAACAACAATCTTCTAAGAATTTCGGGGTGATCGAGTAATTCCGCCCGCGCGCGCAGATCCAACATGGCCACTCCAATTTGAAGGGGATAAAAATAACATAAATTAATACATCGTTGCACCTTGAACGTTCAACGTTCAACCTGCAACGAAGTAGTATTTTTGTGATCCCCGTCACTGAAGAAATTCCAGGCACACGTAAACTACCCTAAGATTTATATGTGATAAAGAGGTGCGTATACCGGCCAAATTCAAATCCGGAAAGAATTTATTTGTTTTCGGGACTATTTAGAACAGGATCTCGAGCCGATAAGAAAAGGGCGAGGATTTTCTCATGACAAAAGAAACCGTAAAAAAGCCGGGAGATCCGGGTTTCTCTTTAGTGGAAATCCTTATTGTTCTGGCACTGGCCGCGGCGCTTGCGGCCATTTCAATCCCTATAATTTCCTCCTCCCTGCGCAACATGCAATTGGCCGCAGATGCTCAAAATATCTCATCCACCTTGTCCGCCGCGAGATTGAAGGCCAAATCCACCATGACTCCATACCGAATATCGTTTGATCTGGGCAGCAATCGATGGAGTCTTGAAAAATTCAATCCCAACAACGGCCAATTCGAACTCGAGCAGGCTGTCAATCAGCTCTCCAGCGGGTTAGCTGGCAGCGGAATCAGATTTATGGAAAAATCGGAATCCCACCCGGGGATATTTCCATCAGAATCCTCCGGAACGATCACATTCAACACCCGGGGCATTCCGGTTGACATCAATAACACGCCGACCTCGAACAATATTGTTTATATCTCAAAATCCGGCAGCGATTATGCAATCAGCACCACCCTGACCGGGAATGTGCAGGTTTGGAAAAACAACAAAGGCCGATGGGAAGCTCAGTAAGTACAAAAACTGGAAGATCTACAGGATTTCCCTCCTGATGATTGAAGGAGTTCCGTATGCGTAAAAATTGGTCTGATGAATCCGGATTGACCCTGGTGGAATCCTTGATCGCAATTCTTATTCTTCTCGTAGGGCTTCTGGCTATGGCACAGGCGCTTGCCTTCAGCGTCGTGGCCAGTAAAACCCACGGTCGAGATGCTGCTAAGGCAACGGCATACGCTCACGACAAAATGCAGGAACTTACCAACCTCCAATTCGACGATACCACAACAAACGTCACCGTTAATCCGCCCTACACGGCCACCGGCACCGGACTCACTGCCGGGGGCAGCATCCCCCCCGCAGCACCAGTTGCGGGATATGTGGATTATCTCAATTCGGCAGGCGCCAGAACCGAAGCGGGCAACGCCGTCTTCACCCGACAGTGGCAGATTACAGACGATGCCGCCTCCACTGGAATGAAAAGAGTCATCGTTACAGTCACCAGCAACAGGAGTTTCCAGGTGGGAACGCCCCCTTCCACGACCGTTGTGACGGAAAAAACTCCAACCACTGTACTCGAGGAGCCATGAAACATATAACCCTTAAAAGAACAGATGCCCTGGGGAAAAAGTCCCGAATCGACTTCCAGAGCGGATTTTCGGCTTTGGAAGTTTTGGTTTGCGTGTGCATCCTGATACCGATTATGGCCGCAGCGATGCAGTTTTTTTCGGTTGGGGTCAATCAACATGCTTCAGAGCAGAGCAGCATAGAAGCGAACCAGGATGCCACCGCCGGCTTTGACCTGATGACGACAGAAATCGCCCAGGCGGGCTCCCGCATGCATGTCGTCACACACACATCCTCACCTATTGGCGCCAGTCCCCTTATGTCACAGACTATTCCGGTGGATTCTTCCGTCGGCTTCTCGGTCGGAGACACGGTGGAAGTGGATTTGGAGAAGGTCCGAATCACAGCTGTGGGGAACAATACCCTCACCGGTGTATTCAAAGATAATCACATCAACGACACAACCGTCCGGATGTATTCCCTGCCCTATAAAGACGGCGTCCTTCCGCCTGCCGGGCTGAAACCCAACTCGGCAACTCCTGTCACAACACTCAGATTTTTCGGGGATATCTACGGGGACGGGAACATGTACTACGTCATCTATAGCTACGATGCCCAGAACGCCCAAATCACCCGGTCCATGACCAATTTCACCGATCTGAACAGTCAACCGGCATTCCCGCTTATTACAAACATCGTACCGGGTTCGGCCCGGTTCATCCTGAATACCGACCACCTGAACGTTATCACATCGGTAACCGTTTCCCTCACGGTTGAAAATGAATGGGAGCTCGGTTCCAAGAAAGAGCAAATCACCCTGACGGCGAATGTCGGGATTCCAAGCGCGGAAGCGGCTTCAGAGCTGTATCTTGAAAACCTGCACTACGGTCCTGTCAACAATCTTCCCTCCATTCCGACCCGTGTCGGTATGTTTAGTGAGGTACCCTTACAATGAAATACAGTCGAACCATGCACAGTCGGAAAAATGAACAGGGCATCGCTCTTATTACCACGTTGCTTTTTCTTACCGTGATGGGATTACTGTCCACGACTCTCGTCTTCACCGTCCAAAACGAGATGCGGTCGAGTGCTGCCTACAAATACAACCAGCAGGCTTTCTACGTCGCCGACGCCGGTATCCAGAAGTCCCTGCACTGGTATCGCAACAGTTACACTCCAATCCCGGATATCGGGGGAAACATCTACGACACGACTCAATGCCCCGTGGAATACAACAACGAGCCGGTCATGCTGGCCGGCAAGACGGGGTATGACTCCGCTTTTCCGGACAGCGGCGTCATCTCGACCTTCCTCAACGAATTTAACAACAAGACCTTGTCGGCAAACGAAAAAAACACCGGCGCCTATGCCGTCAATGCCACTCTGGTAAAGCACACCCCCGTCACTTTTCTGGACCTGACAAACTTTACCAGATACCAATCCGCTATCGAGAGATGGGTGGTCGACAGCACCGGCTATTGGGGAAGCGTGAATAATCCGATCGGAGTGGTGCGCATCGAAGCCGTCATCGAAAACAACGGCAACGCGATTTTCGATCGCGGCCTCTGGGGCATCGAAGAGCTTAAGGCTGGAGGAGACATTTATGTCGACAGTTTCGACCCCACCATGGGAGTTTGGGACCCGGTCAATAATAAAGGCTATAGCGGTTCCGTCGGGTCCAACGGAGAAATAACGGTAAGCGGGGATGCCGTTATCGACGGGGATGCGGTGTACGGACCAAA
>DKBB01000223.1 GCA_002451015.1 Acidobacteria bacterium UBA6911 | reverse complement strand
TCAACCACTCGGACACCTCTCCGTTTTTCAGGGCTTTTCCGCATTTCTTATCAAGTTACTAATGCGGTCGCCATTTATGTTTTTTATAAATGGCGCGTGCTCCTTCAACCACTCGGGCACCGCTCCATACGGCTGGCGATCAGAGGGTGATTGTATGCCGCATTCCGGGGATCCGCAAGGGATAGGTTGCAAAAAAATGGCAAGATGATCCATTAAATTCGCTGTAGGGGCGAACCTTGTTTTCGCTCCACAACGAATTTTCGAATATCCCAAAGATCCGTAAAACATTTATACTGATGGATTCTATTTGCTAAAAGAAAGGCCCATCCTTGTATCCCAGAGTTGCCATTCTGCTGCCGACATTTAACGGCGAAAAGTACCTGGAGGAACAGCTGGATTCGCTGTTGGCGCAAAGTTATAAAAATCTGGTCGTGGTCCTCCGCGACGATGGTTCCCGCGACGGCACTCTCGATATCATCCACTCCCACCTGGACAGGTTTCCGGATACATTCCATTGGATCGAAAACAAAGGCCGAAACCTTGGGGCCAGCGGCAGTTTTTCATTCCTGATGCGGTATGTGCTGGAGCATAAAAAGGAGTTGGGGCTCGAGAAAGCCTACATGATGTTTTGCGATCAGGACGACATATGGGTTGAAAACAAAGTCGAACTGGAGATGCAACGTATGCAAACGGCCGAAGCCGATAATGAAAACATACCCGTTCTGATCCATAGCGATCTAAAGGTCGTGTCTGACTCCAGGAATCTGATTTCGGAATCATTTATTCGCTATCAGGGTCTAAATCCCGAAAGAAATACCTTCAAATACATTTTGCTAAGTAACCTTGTAACAGGATGTACTGCCCTGATAAACGAATCCTTAGCAAAACAGTCTACTCCAATTCCATCGGACGCTATTATGCATGACTGGTGGCTTGCTCTGGTTGCATCGGCATTTGGGCGCCTTGTCCTTATTAATCAACCATTAGTGGAATACCGCCAGCACGATTTCAACACTATAGGTGCTACGGAGTACAAACAACCGCATCGTTCTTTCAAAAAATTAGTGCTACGACTTGTCCGAATGAAACCGGAACCATTATTAACAGAACTAGCGCTTCAGGCAAAATCTTTCCTTGTGCGTCATCGTCTCCAATTAACTTTAGAAAACAAAATCCGATTAGGACTTTTATCAGCGATGCGTGTCCAGTCTAATATTTTACAAAAAGTGCTTATTAGACTTTTCTACAGGCTTTAAATAATGGAATAGACTCAATCTTTCAAGTTACTGAAAATTATCTTATCTCCTGCAATATAATTCTTTTCTTACCAGATTCATACTTTTCGCTACTGACTCCATATAAGATATAAATCCCGCACACTTATAAAATGTTTGCATATTAAAGGATTAGCGCCTGCTGCGTAAATTTCTACGCCTGCATTATTTATGATAGGCTTTTCATGGTAGTTAACTGTTACAGTACACCGGACCGTGTAGGAGAGACAGTGCCCGAAAAACCGAATATCCCGAATCTTCAGTACAGCAAATACACCCTCGACAACGGCCTGGAGGTCATTCTTCTGGAAGACCACCGTCTGCCTCTTGTCGCCGTCAACATCTGGTACCATGTCGGCCCCGCCAACGAACGTCCGGGATTGACCGGATTCGCCCATCTTTTCGAACACATGATGTTCGAGGGTTCCCGGCACGTCGGGGAAAAAGTGCACTTCCGGTTCCTGGAAACAGCCGGCGCCAGCAGCATCAACGGCACGACAAACTTCGACTACACAAATTACTTTGAAACGCTTCCTTCCAACCAGCTCGAACTGGCTCTGTGGCTCGAAAGCGACCGTATGGGTTTCCTGCTGGAAACCCTGGACGAAAAGAAACTGGAAAACCAGCGGGATGTCGTGCGCAACGAGAGGCGCCAGAACGTGGAAAGCGCCCCCTACGGGCTGGTCCAGGAGGAGATATTCCACCGGCTCTTCCCGCAGGATCATCCCTACTATGCGTCGGTCATAGGCTCGCACGCCGATATTGAGGCGGCGGAACTCTCCGATGTGCGGGAATTTTTCCGGCTATATTACGCGCCCAACAATGCAAGCCTGGCCATTGTGGGAAACATCGAACCCGGAAAGACCCGGAATCTTGTGGAAAAATATTTCGGTCCCATCCCCAGGGGAAACCCGGTTCCCGCGACAACGGTCGTCACCCCTCCGATCACATCGGAAAGCCGGGCAGTCGTTACGGATCAGGTTGAACTGCCGCGAGTCTACCTGGCCTGGATTACAGCCCCCGTCCTCACCCAGGAAGATGCCGACTGCGACCTTATCGCCAAAATTCTCGGCGGCGGAAAATCGAGCCGCCTCTACAAAACCCTGGTTTACGATAAGAGAATCGCCCAGGATGTCTCGGCGCACCAATTCTCCCTGGCGCTGGGCTCCATATTCAATATCGAAGCCACTTGCAAGCCGGGGATTTCCCCGGAAGAGTTGGAAAATGCCATCCGGCAGGAACTGGTTCTGTTCCATGACGAAGGCCCGGATCCGGACGAAATCGAAAGAGCGCGGAATACGTTCGAAGCCTCGGTCATTCGCGGCCTGGAAACTCTCGGTGGATTTGGGGGCGTCGCAGACCGGCTGAATCAGTACAACCACTCGCTCGGGGATCCCGGATATCTGGAAAAAGACCTGCAGCGCTATTCCGTCGCAACAGCCGACTCCCTGCGTTCGACCGCCCGGGATCGGCTGAAACGGGAAGCCGGAGTGGTGGTTTACGGAATTCCGGGCAAAAAAATCGTCCAGGACGTTCCAAAATCCAAACGCCCCGTCGGTTCCCTACCCCCGGAGCCTTCCCGGGTTCAGGGCCAGGACTGGAGACGCACGCCGCCGAAAGCGGGTCCAAAGCCGGATCTGACGCTGCCGGCCCCCCGAACATTGCAGATCGGCAACGGGTTGAACCTGTTTTTTCTCGAACAGCACAATCTTCCGATTGTGTCGGCCAATGTCATCGTACTGAGCGGGAGTGAGCGGAATCCCCCGAATCAACCCGGGCTGGCTTCCTTTACCGCGGGGATGCTGGATGAGGGAACTGAAAGCCGATCCCCCCTGGAGATCGCCGCGGACTCGGACCAGATAGGGGCTTCGATGTACACCGGCTCGTCGATGGACCTGTCCTACCTGGCCATCCGAACCTTGAAAAAGAACGTGGACGCGGCATTCGAACTTATCGCCGACGTACTGCTGCATCCCGCTTTTGACCCCGGCGAAATGGAAAGAATCCGGCACGATCGCCTGACCCACATTCGGCAGCAGAAGGACATGCCGGTCCTTCTGGGAACGAAAGCGTTTTTCAACGCCATATATGGATCGGGCCACCCGTATGGTTCCATGGAAATCGGTACCGAGGAATCGAACAGGTCCATGACACGGGATATGATGGTCGGGTTCTACCGATCGGGATATACTCCGACAAACGCCGCTCTCGTGGTCTCCGGGGACATAACGGAATCCGAACTCCGGCTGCTGGCGGAGAAGCACTTCGGAAGCTGGGGAGGACCGGCTTCGGAATTCTCGATGCCGGACAATTCCCACAACCGGAAACGGCGGGTTGTTATCGTCGACCGGCCGGAGGCATCCCAGACAGTGCTTCGGATCGGGCATGGCGGCGTCGCCCGCTCCCATCCCGATTACGTTCCGATCGACGTCATGAACACAGCCCTGGGCGGACTGTTTTCGAGCAGGATCAACCAGAATTTGAGAGAGAAGAACGGGTATACCTATGGCGCATCCTCCTCCTTTATTTTCAGGCGCGGCGCCGGACCTTTTGTCATCGGCACCTCCGTGCATACCGCAGCGACAGCACCGGCGGTAACCGAAATATTCCGGGAGATGGATCGAATGCGCGACAGCGAGGTGTCGTCGCAGGAACTGGCCACGGCAAAAGATTCGATCGCCCATTCTCTGCCGGGATTGTTTGAAACCACACCCGACGCCGCTTCCAGTATCGGGCAGATATTCGTTTACGGCCTCCCGCGATCCTACTTCCAGGACCTTCCGGAGCGGATTCAGGGTATCTCTTCTGAAGAGGTCCGGCGGGTTGCCCGGAAATATCTGAAGCCGGAGGAAGCAATCGTCGTGGCGGTGGGCGACCGCAGTAAAATAGAGTCCGAACTGGGGAAAATGAACCTGGGCCCTGTTGAAGTCCGGGATGCGGAGGGGAATTTATTGTAGGGAGCGCCCCTGCCGCCACGATCAACATTTCCAATAACGACAAATAACCGCTGTGGTACATTATACCTATGACGCAATACGATATTAAAATCCAGAGCGAAACCCTCAACGTCACTCCCGAGATCCTTGAGCGTTACAACGTTCCGGGACCGCGTTATACGAGCTACCCTACGGCTCCGGAATGGCTGGACACTTTCGGACCGTCGGATTTCGAAACGGCCGTCCGGCAATCCAACGAAACCGATGGGGGCCGCCCGCTTTCTCTCTACATGCATCTTCCCTTCTGCGACAGTCTCTGCCTTTTCTGCGGCTGCAACACGGTCATAAAGAAGGACCACGCGGCAGCCGTCCCCTACCTTGAAAAACTGAAATGGGAAATCCATCGGCTGGCGGGGAGCCTGGACAAATCCAGGCCCGTCATTCAGTTTCACTGGGGCGGTGGAACGCCCACGTATTTCACGGCATCCCAGCTTGAGGAACTTTTTCTATATACCCGGGAGCGTTTCCATTTCGCGGCCGATGCCGAAATAGGCGTGGAGATCGACCCAAGGGTTACACGGGAAGATCAGCTGACCACACTGCGTCGTTTGGGATTCAACAGGGTTTCCATGGGAATTCAGGATTTCGACCCGGTGGTACAGAAAAAAATCCGCCGAATCCAGTCCTATGAAGATACCAAAGCCATCTTCGAAATATGCCGATCCCTGGAATACGAATCGATCAATGTCGATCTCATCTACGGGCTGCCGTACCAGACCCCGGAAAGTTTCTTAAATTCCATCGACAGGATCATTGAATTCAACCCGGACCGCATTGCCATGTTCAGTTACGCCCATGTCCCATGGATGAAAAAACAGCAGGGGGCTCTCTCCAAATACATCCCGCTGGGCATGGACAAGTACCAGATCTTCCGTAGCGGAATCGAGCGCTTCACCCAGGCGGGCTACCAGTACATCGGGATGGATCATTTCGCCCGACCGGATGACGAGCTGTGCCTGGCGCAGAGCGACAGGACGCTGCACCGGAATTTCCAGGGTTACACCACCAAGGCCGGAGCCGATCTCATCGGAATGGGCGTCAGTTCGATCAGCGATATCGGCAGGATCTACGCGCAGAACCAGCGGGAACTCAAGGAATATTATGCCGCGATCGACAAGGGCACGCTGCCCACGATGCGCGGGATGCAGCTGTCGGACGACGACATCCTGCGGCGGGCCGTCATCAGCCGGGTGCTGTGCCACTGCGTTCTGCATAAAGCGGAAATCGAAAAAGAGTTCGGCATCTCCTTCAACGACTATTTCGCCGACGAGCTGGAACGGCTGGAAACGCTGCAAACAGACGGACTCGTTTCATTGAGTCCCGACAGCATTGCCGTCACATCCCTCGGGCGCATATTTATCCGCAATGTCGGAATGGTGTTCGACCGCTATCTCCGCAAACCGCAATCCAATCCCGTATTCTCCAAAACCCTGTAAATTTCGGCGACAGTCACCAAAACTTACCGGTGCGGCAGGCGATATTGGCGAGGGCATCGATAAATTTCGGGTGGAGGTTCAGGGAATCCGCGCGGTGAAACTCCCCGATGCCGGATTGCAGCGCCAAATCCCTGTAGGCGATGTCGATTTCCTGCAGAGTTTCAATATGATCCGAGACGAAACTGACCGGAACGGTCAAAACCTTACCGATTCGCTTCCGGCCCATTTCCTTCACGGTGTCCTGGGTGGATGGTCCGATCCACTTCACGGGGCCGACCTTGCTCTGAAAAGCCAGCGTTGAGGGGCAGGCATTCCCGAGTTTTTCGTTGATTAAATCAACCGACCGCCGTGTCTGCTCCGGGAAAGGGTCCCCCTCGGTCACATATCGTTCCGGTATGGAATGGGCGCTGTATAAAAGGTGGACCGGCTCCGGTGTGCCCTCAGAAAAGCGCATCAGGCCCTGACGGATCACNNGAAAAATTTCAGGCAGGATCCCGTGGTCGTTACAGAATACTGGGGAAAAAGAGGAAGGAGGACAAGCCTGTCGATGCCATCCTGTAAAATTTTTTCCACCGCTGCGTCGATGCCCGGATCCCAGCATCGCATGCCGACGTAGACCTTTGTGGGAAACCCCATGGCATTCAATCTCAAACCCAGCGTCGCAGCCTGGTCTTCCGTAATCCGGCGCAACGGGGATCCTCCGCCGATCTGTCGATACAGGTTCTCCGACTTCTTATGCCGGAGGGCGGCGATAAGCCATGCCAGCGATTTGCGCAACACATCGCTTTTGATGCGGATAATCTCAGGATCGGAGAAAAGATTGTAAAGAAAGGGGCGCACGGCCTGAAGCGTTTCAGGGCCCCCAAGGTTAAAAAGCAGTACGCCTCTTTTCATGGCAAAGGTGGAGTTCCGCTATTGTGGAGTTTTCAGGAAAACGAATCCGATTTTTTCACAAACCCGTTTTCCCAACATGGTTCCTGGTGAATATA
>DKBB01000093.1 GCA_002451015.1 Acidobacteria bacterium UBA6911 | reverse complement strand
ATGTATGAAATAGACAGTATCGACATGATATCCGCTAACGCCAAGATAGAGGTTTTAGGACCCGTTACGCTTTTTGTGAAAAGCGGTTTCAAGCTTGCCGGCCAGGGAATGATCGTTCCCCCGGAATACGATCCGGCCGATATCACAGTCTTCTACGGGGGAGAGAATGAGGCAGTGTTGGTTGGCGGCTCCAGGGGATACCTCGATTTTTATGGACCCAACGCGCCGGTTAAATTGGCCGGCAATACGGACTTTAATGGTTCCTTTATCGGAAAGACTCTCGATATCATGGGTGGAGCTACCGTGCACTTCAATGAGGACGGCAGGAGTAAGAATATGATTCAGCGGCCGTTCCGTATTCTGAGTTGGTCACAGAAGTAAAACACGTTGCAGGTTGTAACAAAAAAGGCCGTTTTACGTGCGAACGTGAGAGGATGGGTTTCGGTTTCTGACGGTTCGCTGGTTGATACGCCGTCGGAACCCGTTTTGGCCTGGGACTTTAAAGAAAATGCATCTTCGGAATGTTCCGGCGATGCTTTTTTGTTTAGCGGGGATAGTGGCTGACACGGCGGTTGCGAAGAATTCGAATCAATACGATCAGGAGGAGAGCCGCAACCAGAGCCAGCGAGAGAACCGGGTAATGCTCCCGGATGATCACAGCGGCTTCACTGCCGAATGCAGCGCCCAGATAACCCAAAGCGGAATAGCGCAGCAACCGCCCGATAAATACGCCCGTGATTAGCTGTATTTTGCTCGTGCGGAGAACCCCTGCAGCCAGAATGAGCAGTTTGGTAGGGAAAGGGGGGGGCGCTATGACTGCCGCGATAATAATCCAGATGCCGTAATCCCGCATCTTTCTTTCAACCCATTCCCTCTTCCGGGGACTGAACCGGGAGAGCGCTTTTTCCCCGCCCTTGAATCCGATTCCGTAAAGCACCAGGCACCCCAGGGTGGAACCTAAGGTCGCAGCCATTGAGATCAGCAAAACCATCGACGGCTTCTGCCATGCCAGCAGCAGGATGACCGCGTCGGGACCCCCGGCCAGTGGAACCGCCGCCGAATCGATAAAAGAGATCGCGAGCAGTCCCGGAATCCCCATAAACAGCAGGTAATCATTCAAACGACTAAGCATGTTCAAGCGCAACTCCGGTTTCTCATTGGGAGGGTAATAGTAGTGGGTTACGGGGGAAGTCTCAAGAAGAATAAAGAAACGTGCTGACGATAAAAGTCAGATCGATAAAACGTTAACCGTTCAATTATCAGAAGTAGTAACGAAGAGAAGAAAAGTAGATGTTGGGGTAGCCGCCGAATTCGGATCGAAGGGCAACCGGCATGGGGAATTCGCTAAAAACCGGATTTTTCCCTATGCCCACGAAGGCGCCGGCGTCAAGATAGACGTCGGAAGCGATATTGTATTCCACCTGGGGGGTGATAAAAACAGAGGCATCCGAAATATTGATCAATGACTGGAAAGTGAAGGAAACCAGGGGATTGTATTGATGGACGATCCCGGGAATCAGATAGTGCCGCCCCAGGAGGTACACAGACCCTTCGCTATAGGCCGGCTCCAGGTAACGATCCAGGTATTCCTCCGCAACCGTCGCGCCGGCACCATTAAAGTGATATTCCAGGAACCCGTAGGTATCTCCGGTCAGGTTATAGTCCACACCGGTGGATAAACGAAAATAGTCCCTCTCCCGGCCGGCAGCGTCCTCGTTAAAAACTCCCGTCTCCACGTACGCAGTTTCCAGCCAGAATCCAGCCCCCCCGATGGAACGCGCCATATCAAAACCGGTTAGCAAATTCCCACGGAATCCCATGCACAGGAAGGAAATATCCGTACTAAACGCATGGAACGCCGCCCGTCCGTAAAAAGCGCTTTGATTGAATTCCAGGTCCCGGCCGAGAATATAACCGGCATCGATTTCGCTGAGATTGCCAAGCGGGATACGAGCGCGAACGGCATCGATCCCGATACGGTCTTCCGTATCCAGGGTTTCGAAAGTGAAAGGAGCGAGAATATCGGTCGGGTTCACCACGCGCGCGCTCCCCCAGGCGATTGCCTGACGCCCGATCGTCCAATCCACCTTTTTCGATCTCACGGTCACCGCGGCCCGATCCAGGTTTTGACCGAGCGCAAAGGGATGAACGGAGCCCGGATCCGAAGGATACAGCAACGGATCCAGGTCGACGACACGATAGGATAATGGATCGATCGGACTGAAAAGAAGAGAACCGCCCGCCATCCCCTCGCTCTGAAAGCGGGGCGCGAGGTCGTAGGCCGCATCGATGCGCACCCTCTTATTCAGACTGTAGGAAGCCTGTAATCGCAAACGGTTTGAAAGAAGCGCTTCGGGAGAGGGACGCATCCCGTTTCCGATAGTGTCCTCAATCGAAGCCGGCTGAAATACAGAAAGATAACTCTTGAAGTAGCCGTCTACTGAAAGATCTCCACTGACCGCAAAAGGGGGCGTCATCCACAGGAAGAACAGAAGAGCGCCTGGCAGGAACTTGAATAAATACCGTTGCACGTTGCACATTGCAGGTTGAAGACAAAAACTTGGTTGGGCAGTTCCAACGTTTAACGAAACAGTTGTTTTGAAAGTTAGAGGTTCAACCAGCAACGGGATTATCTCTTTCCTGATAAATCCGACCGTCCCTGAGCGTAATGAGCCTTTGAGCCCGCCCCATCACATTTTCGTCATGGGTTGAAAACACGAAGGTCATTCCTGTTTTCAGGTTCAGGTCGTGCATCATGTCCAGTAAGGCGCCGCTGGTTGCGGAATCCAGATTAGCCGTCGGCTCGTCGGCAAGGATAATTGCCGGCCCGGATACCATTGCCCTGGCCACAGCCACACGCTGCTGCTGACCTCCCGAAAGCTGGGGCGGCAGCCTGTGCTCGAAACCAGCCAGTCCGATCATATCAAGAATATCGGAAACACGACGGCGCCGATCTTTTTTCGACACTCCCTGAAGCAGCATCACGTATTCAATATTTTCCTCTACCGTCAGGACCGGAATGAGGTTGTACGCTTGAAATACAAAACCGATACTGTCCCGCCGGTAATCGGAAAGTTCGCGCCCGCTCATGCCCGACAGCAGCTTCCCGTTAAGCCAAACTTCTCCTTCGGAGCAGCTGTCAAGCCCGGAAATGATGTTCAGAAACGTCGTTTTGCCTGAACCCGACGGACCGACGATGGCGGTGAATTCCCCTTGCCGGATCGCCAGGTCTATTCCACGGAGGGCATGTACCGGCACGCCGTTACCGGAATACACCTTCTTAATCCCTTTGACCGAAATTACATCTTTGCTTTCTGGCATAAGACCTCAGAGGCTTCTTCGCATGGCGGCGGCCGGACTCATCCGGGCGGCATAAGAAGCCGGATACAATCCGACAAGCAGCGTAAAAAGAAATACCCATAACGGGTATTCGACAAACTGGCGGATATGCAATACCGGGTAGAGCAGCTTGCGGAAAGTCACCCCGGAATATTCGATCCCCGTATAGTCGATACCGGTCTGCGCCACCATATAAGTAATTATGAAACCCAGCATCCCGCCCAATACGATGCTTACAACGGCAAGGGACCCCGCTTCGTATGTGACAAGCTGGAGGATACTGAAAGGACGCGTCCCCACGGCCCTCAAAACTCCAAACTCAAACATCCTTTCGTGCAGGGACATGAACAGGGTGTTTATGATTCCAAGCGCTACCACCCCGAAGAGTATTAGCCCCATGAGATAAGTGCTGAAACGGGACAGTCTGAAGGCGGCTTCCAGCTGGGGCATGATTTCGGGCCAGCCCATAGCCTCATTGCCGAACCGGGAATATTTCGACCAGAAAGGCAGTTCGGCATTTCCGCCCGATTTCGAATCGGTAAATACCAGGGCGATTTCGTGCACACTGCTCCCGATGCCCAGCATCTCCTGGGCTTTTTTCAGGCGCACGAACGCCATGCCGCGATCCATTTCGGTTATATTCAACCGGAAAATGCCGGAAACTCGAAACAGGTCCTGTGACAGGTCGCCGGTTCCGGCCTGGGATACTGTTACGACCAGGCGGTCTCCAAGAGTCACTTTAAGGATTTCCGCTAGCCTGTCGCCGATCAGAATGTCGCGATCGCTTTCGCCGCTGAAATAACTCCCTTCCACGATCGCCTCATCAATCTCGGAAACCGGTTTTTCCGAAACAGGGTCGATGCCGACAAGTTCGATGGAACTGAGATTCGAGGGGGAGGAAACCATGCTGTAGCTCAAAACCCGGCGCGTAAAGTGCCTCAGAGCCGGTTCCTGCCGGAGACCTTCGAGCACCTCGTCCAGGCGGCCAATTGTCAGATCCGCCTGTTGGGTGTCCTCGAATCCTTTTCTCTGGATTCTCCCCTGTCCCAAAAAGGTGGAGGTGGCCGAATCGATCATGTTCCGTTCCATTCCCAGCAGAAGAGCGTCCACGAAAATGAGCGCGGCCAGGCCGATGCCTATCGCTGTCCCGGCAATGAAGGACCGGCGCTTGTTTCTCAACAGATTTCTCCATGCCAACTTGATGTAAATCATAGAAATAAAACCTCGTGGGAACGTTCTCACGTTTATACGTTCTCACGTTTTTGTTAGAAGGTTCTCATGGCCTTCGCCGGTTCGGTCCTTGCCGCCTTGAGCGCGGGGAAAATGCCGACCATAATCGCCGAAATAATCACCGTGATTGCAGGAAGGTACAGACTGCGCGCGTTAATTTCGGTATACATCCGGTCGAACGCCATGCCGCCGTATGTAATCTCCAATGGTATCGGCACGCCGTAAATCGAAACAAGCCAATTCACGCCCAGACTCAATACGCCGCCCAGGACGACACTGATAAGCACTATCGCCAGAAGTTCCATAAGGACGAGGTGCACGATTTGCGCCGGCCTGGTCCCGATCGCCTTCAATAAACCGTATTCCCTTCTTCGCTCCAGCACCGACATCAGGACGGTGTTCAGAACCCCGACAGACACTATGAGAATGATGATGAAAAGCATAATCCACATTCCCTGCTGGTCCGCCCGCATCGCCTCATAAAACAATCGCGCAAACTTCTGCCATGGCAGCACCTCCATGTCCGGATCGTCAAGCCTGTCTTGGATGGAATCCGTAATTTCGCCGACCCGCTTCAAATTGTCCACCATGATGACAATTTCATGGACTTCCTCACCGATCACCAGAAGATCCTGCGCATCGGAAAGATTAAGATACAGGCCCAGACGGTCGCTGGTTTCGTCGCCGGTGTCCACAATCCCGACGACATTGAATATATCGTTCGCCATGGAACCGTCGGCAGCCTGGGTCAGAAGAACGATTCCGTCCCCGACCCGTGCCCCGAGTATCCGCGCCAGTCCCTTGCCGAGCAGCGCCTGGTACGGATCATTGGTAAGGGGGGCGCCCTGGATAACTTTTCTGCTGAAGCCTGTGGCTTTCTCCTCAAGATCCGGATCCATGCCGATCAACCGGACACCTGCAGTCTTATCCTCGAGGGAGGCCAGCCCGGCCGTGTACACCCTGGGCGCCCAGGCTTTTACACCCTCAACATTAAGGAGAATCTGGCCTAAATGCCTATAGTTCTGAATTCTGTCGTAGATGGAAGGTTCATCCAGATACCCGGCCCGGTGGACCTGTATCTGGCCGAGCCGGTCGCTCGTAAACATGTTGATGATGTAGGAATAGGTCCCATCCGACCAGCCGATGGACACCGCGGCCAGGATAAATCCGCCCAGCATCGTCAGGGACGTGAGTGCGGTGCGTCTTTTCTGGCGCAGCATGTTTCGAAATGCGATTTTCAGAATCACGAAACCAATGTCTTTCAAAAATTGAAAATTAAAGGTTTTGAACAAACACCGGGACTTCACCGCCTGGTTTTCATTCAACGTTCCCTGTTAAAAGAAAACAATCCTCATCCAACCACTCCTGTGGTTTTTAATCTTCAATCTCTAATTTTCAGTCCTTTGTGCGCAGATTGCGCAACGAAAAGACATCCTCGGGGATGGGAATATTAAATTCCGCCTTCAAATAGCGCAGCACTGTCTTCTGATCTTTTTTATCCTGTGGAATGACCTCCATTACCGACGGAATCCGCCGGCCGTCGAAACTTTTGATATCCTTGAATTGGATCACCCGCATCAGCCGGCCTCTTTCGTCGTAGTACCGGTCCCAGAGCGGGATGTAGTCATCCTCGCGAACGGCGGCGATTATCTTCCCCCAGACGACAGGAAGGCCTTCTTTCGGCGTTAAAGCGATATACAGCAGATCCGGACGTGCGTCTTCCGGATGGGTGAATTCGTATCGATAGTCGTCGAGAAGGGTAAATTCTTTTACCAGGTCGTCGTTGGTAAAATCGGATCCCATCCAGGAACCCATCATCATGGAAGGGGGAATTTTAATAACCTTATTCGCACGGGGAAAATAGTTCCACATTTCGTTTTTTAAACGAAGCGTCGCCACCCCCTTCTCCTTGGAAGGGGAAAGAAGCCGTATAAAAGTCTTTGTTTTTCCCTCGGTCCAGGTGTTCATACGCAACGTCCGATTCCAATGCGGTGTCACGATTTCCATTTCGACTTCGGAAAAACTGGATTCGGCCCGGTAGAGTTCATCNNATTCCAGTTAATAGGCTGTAAGCTAGCTTCCCGTGCATTTCATCTCCCACTCCATAAGTCGAAACCGGGGGAAAAAGGTTCATTGTAATTGGTGACAGGCTAGAATTTCACTTTTTTCTTAAGGATATTTCGTTACTGCAAGTAGTAGAGAAAAAAGTGAAATTCTAGCCTGTCACCAATTACCTCATTATAAAAAGGGTATTTCTAACCTGACACCATTTTTTGTATCTGCTAATATTCAGCCTGCATTTATATATATTAATCCGGCATGGAGCGAGTGAAACGCACAATTCGCCGCCCCCGGACTCGCCGGCGGAGTTGATTCATGAATCCGGACAATATGGTTTCAGGGAAAGAGCAGACAATTCATGAAAGAGTTTCGATCTGGCTGCGCCGGATCCGGGCGATCAGTTCGGGTTTCGAAGGGCAGAGATACCTGGCAAAGTGGCTCTTTCTGAGTACGGCTATCGGGATTATCGCCGGCCTGGGATCGGTCGTTTTCTACTCCGCCATCGATGGGTGCACCCAACTCTTTCTCGGCAAGATGGTAGGATACCTGCCACCCAGCCCCGTTGGGGAAGGATCGCCCGATATCGTCCCGATGGCAAGGAAATGGCTGCTGCCGCTGGTTACGGCTTTCGGCGGTTTATTATCAGGACTCATAGTTTTCAAGTGGGCCCCGGAAGCCGAAGGCCACGGGACCGATGCCGCCATCGAAGCAATTCATAATAAAGGCGGTACAATCCGCCCCCGCATTCCCCTGATCAAATTAATATCCTCCGCAATCACTATCGGCTCCGGAGGTTCCGGAGGCCGCGAAGGTCCCGCCGCCCAGATTTCGGCCGGTTTCGGATCTCTCATGGGGAAATGGCTGCACCTGGATGCCCGAAGTCGCAGGATAGCCGTCGCTGCCGGTATCGGAGCCGGTATCGGCGCAATTTTTAAAGCGCCGTTGGGCGGTGCCCTGCTGTCAGCCGAAATCCTTTATATCCACGACCTGGAAGTGGAGGCATTGATCCCGGGGCTGATCGCTTCGATCGTCGGCTACAGTATTTTCGGCGCTTTCTTCGGATACACCCCAATCTTCGGCGCCATGCCCGAAATTGGCTTCAACAAGCCTATCCAGCTTATCTATTACGCCATCCTGGGCATAATCTGCGGTCTTGTAGGAATCCTTTACGCAAAGTCCTTTTACGGAGTCCACGAAATATTCCGCAGGATTTCCCTGCCTCGTTGGGTAAAACCGGCGATTGGAGGGCTCCTGGTGGGATTAATGGGGCTTGCGATGCCGGAGTGCCTGCACATGGGCTATGGATGGGTACAGCTGGCCATGGGGTCCGAGGCGAGCGAGTTGCATCTCTGGATCATACTCGCCCTTCCCTTTGTAAAAATTCTGTCGACATCGCTGTCCATCAGCTCCGGAGGCTCGGGAGGCATTTTCGGACCGGGCATGGTGGTCGGGGGAATGCTTGGCGCTTCATTCTGGCGCCTTTTCGCGCCCATGCTCCCCGGCATGCCTGCCAATCCCGCTCCTTTCGTCATCATCGGGATGATCGGGATGTTCGGCGGTATTGCCCACGCGCCGCTTGCGGTGATGCTGATGGTTGCGGAAATGACCGGAAACCTTTCCCTTCTGGCGCCGGCAATGATCGTCGTGGCGATTTCAACGGCCATCGTGGGAGACAACACCATCTATCGCAGCCAGTTGATCGACCGGGCAAGCTCCCCTGCACACCGGGTTCGCATGAGTTTCCCGCTCCTTTCGTCCCTCCTGGTCCGGGACGCGGTATCGCCATGCACCACGCTTTCCGGAAAACTCCCCATTAATGCCGCCAAACCGTATTTTGTCCGCGATCCGGCTTCCGTCATCGTCTTTCTTGACGAAGCCGGGAATTTCGGCGGAGTGGCAACCGGCAGGCTATTGAACAAAATCCCGCCGGAAAAAACAGGAATAACACCCATCAGCATTCTGGATGACAAGGAAGCGGTTATCCTCAATCCCGAAGACCCGATGGATGTTGCCCTGGAACAGCTCACCACCCGGGGGTTGAGCTGGGCCCCGGTCGTCGAATCCGGTCGCTTGTTAGGTAAACTTACAGTAAAGGACGCGATCGCCACCTACCGGAACACGCTGGAAAGAAGCATCCGCCGAACCACGGAGCTTCCCGGAAATATAGCGGTTTTCGAGGCGAAGCTGAATCCCTCGTCTCCCGTGGTCGGGAAATTGCTGCGGGAAGCCCATTTCCCTGCCGATACGCTGGTTGTCTCAATTGTGCGACAAAGCAACACCATCTTCCCCCACGCGGACACCCGGCTGGAATCGGGAGATATCATTGTCGTCATGGCGGACCCGGCAAGCGAGAGTATCCTGCATAAGTTCCTCGGCAGTACGGACGCCTTCAACCCGGTAAAAAATAACGGGATTTAATTCCCCTTTTTTAATTGCTCCGGACCAATATTCCCCGTTGGCGCCCTCTCTTAAAATACTTTCGATGAGGAACCGGCTCTGCATGCATCCAGTGAACCCTGAACCGGAAAAGTTCCCGCCGATTGCGGGGAGCGACATTCGAATCGACCCCGAAGGCCGGTGGTTTTACCGGGATATGGAGATGACCCGGAGAAATGTCGTGCAGCTGTTCTACAAACACCTGATGCAGGACCCATCGGGCGAATACTTCATCAAAATCGGGCCGCAACTTTGCCCGGTGAAGGTCGAGGACGCCCCTTACGTCGTCTGGAGCATCCGTTATGCCGAAAAGAACGGCAAGCTGGAATATCTCGACCTCCTGCTTTCCGACGACAGTACAGAAATGCTGGATCCCGCGACACTCTGGATCGATGACCGAAACATTCCTTACTGCCGGATTCGCAACGGCCGATTT
>DKBB01000110.1 GCA_002451015.1 Acidobacteria bacterium UBA6911 | reverse complement strand
CAGACCGTATATGGCGGCAATGTTTGGATGGTTGAGCGAGGCGAGCAACTTGGCTTCACGCTGGAACCGGGCTACATGGTCTGCGTCTTTGGCAAACTCCTCAGGCAGGACCTTGATTGCCACATCCCGCCCGAGCCTTGTGTCTTTCGCCTGATATACCTCTCCCATACCGCCTTTGCCAATTTCTGCGGTGATGGAATAATGCGCAAGCGACTTCCCAATTATGGACATACATGCCTCCAGGAAAATCTTGCTTTCTTGCTAGCGGATAAACACTTTTAATGTGTGGCTTATTATATGCGGTATTGCTTATGTTAGAAGAGAAATCTTAGTTTCAGATTAATCCTGAACTCCAGGCTTGAGACGAGAAATTGGTGAAAATTTGATTTTTAGCCGATTTTGTAAGTCCCCCATAATATTGCACTTTTTCACATGCCGGTTATGTGGGCATACCGGAAGCTAGAAGTCCTTGATGGTTTGGCCGGTCCGCCACGATTTTCAAATGGACGGTATCGGTGTAATTCGGGAATTAGAGATTACGGTCGATCGCCTATGTGTCTCATTGAAAGCAATACGCTCCGCTTCACATTCGTGAATCCAGCGTCAAATCATTAATCCGCCGGAACTCCTTGATTCGGTTCCTGTTTGAAAGCTGGCCACTTCGCAAATGCTACGTAAAGCGGAAGTATGACATCGGCAATCGGAACAAGCATCAACAGTCCAAGAGCTCCGTTAAAACCAGCCTTCTCGCAGATCTTCCAGAAAGCAATCACCGGAAGGATTGCAAACAATAAGGCAAAAGGGATTAAGATAAGAATAATGATGATCAGTTCAATCTGGCCGATACCGTGCATACCGAAATGTCCTCCGAATGAAATTCTTTAATTCCACAGATGATGAGTGCTGTAGATTTTAGCTTATATAGATAACCCAAATCAATCCATGCGTAGTCCGCGAAAACGTCTCCCGGCTTTGTGTGCTTTTCACCGCAAACGCAGCCTACTGCGCGAGAACCTGATGCAACATGGAAGACAGAGACCACTAAAGGTTGGAGTTGTATCTATTGGTTGCCGAGTTAGGGCTCCAGGTTCCGTTGCCTCAGGAGGGCCTTGTAGCGGGGATCGGATCGGAACTGTTGAATATATGGGGGCACAACAAGTTGCACAATCATGGCATGTACTCATCATAGGCCTTCTCCAGGCATCCGGTGCTCTCGTCGATTCTACCCCGGTCAATGCAAGCGCCCGCAAACACGATAGCGGGAGGTATTTTTGTTGTGCGTTTCTATGAGAGGTCGTTTACATGCTGCTTATTTGAATCCTGTTGGGACTTACACTTGTTTTAAGGGATTCATAGGAAGGTGGGAAGGAAAATCCTGTGCAGGGACTTTCAGTGCAGTCGGTACTTCAGGAAAGTGGCTTCCGTATGCCGTGATATTAAGACTTATTATTTTCGTGGTAATATCCTACGCTTGTTCTTCATCATCATTATGTATATTTTTTGATCAAAGTGAGGGCGTTGCGACAGGGAGTGGTTAACAAAAGGTGGCATTTATACACTTTATCGGGAATATGAATTTACTGATTGGAGTATAAAATATCGATATGTTTCAGTCTCATCTCGGTGAAATCTCCGCTCTATTAACAGCTGTTTTCTGGACCGTCACAGCCCTGTCTTTTGAAAAGGCGGGAAAAATAATCGGCTCGTTGGCTGTTAATTGGATTCGCATGTTATTCGGGATAATTTTCCTTTCTTTTTTTACCTGGGTGACGCGTGGCATGTTTCTGCCTACGGATGCGGATTTGCATGCCTGGTGCTGGCTGAGCATATCCGGCTTAATAGGATTTGTGATCGGTGACGTGCTTCTTTTTCAGGCTTTTGTTCTGATCGGCTCCCGCATATCCATGCTGATTATGGCTCTTGTGCCGCCCATTACCACTCTGGCCAGCTGGCTGCTCATGGGAGAAACTTTATCCGTGCAGGATTTCATAGGTATGACCCTGGTTGTAGGAGGGATTGCCTTGGTGGTGCTGGAACATCCAAAAGGAGAAAAAGCCATCAAGTTCTCCCATCCGGTTTCGGGCCTTTTTTTCGCCTTAGGGGGCGCTGTAGGGCAAGCCGTCGGACTGGTGTTAAGCAAATACGGTATGGGCGATTACAATGCTTTCGCTTCTACACAGATTCGAATTCTGGCGGGACTCGCTGGCATGTCACTCCTATACTTTATTTTGAAAGCATGGGGTAAGGTCCGGCTTGGATTCAAAAATCCTAAGGGGCTGTTGGTTACGATCAACGGCGCCTTCTGGGGCCCTTTTCTCGGAGTCAGTTTCTCGCTTCTTGCTGTGCAGCATGCCCTGGTAGGCGTAGCATCAACTATCATGGCTATTGTTCCGGTCCTGATAATTCCTCCTGCCGTGATTCTATTTAAGGAAAAAATCAATCTTAAGGAAGTGATGGGTGCTGTGATTGCGGTTTTGGGCGTTGGGATGTTGTTTTTACAGAAATAATTTTAAGGGCCCATCCTTGATATTGAACAGGGCTGAAGCATTTACCTCAGATGCCTCTTCGACCGATATTCTCCACTATCCTGAAGTGCGGAATAGTTTTTCTAGGCATTGTACCTTCACTATTTTCCTTGATGTCTAGCCCGCATTGCTCACAAAGTTTCTACTGCGGAGGCACAGAGCACCATATCTACTGTGCCGCAATGTTATGTTCTGCATAAATTGTGCTCGCTCCCCTCAGGCTCCTCGACGTACGCCTGAAGCTTCGCTTCAGATTACCTAAAGCGAAGCGTTAGGCCGCCTCACGGGATCTTCCGTCGCACGCCTTGTATCCACGGCACTCTACACCTCCTCGTGTAAGCGAAGCGACCGGAACCTCGTGAGAAATGCGGGTTAGGCTCGTACGGTTCGTCAATCCCGATTTGTCAGACGTCTTATAAGGAGTAGCCTGACGGGCGAAGCCTGAATCCCGACCGAAGATCTGCGTCGGCTTGGCGACGCCTGATCCCGTGCATGCATACCTATAGACTGAGGCCGGTTATGTCCTTTGAGCTGCTTCTTTAAATCTTGGTAGAAACTGGGACTGTTATAATAAGCCTGTTCAGATGGAAAAAAGAATGCCGCACCTGCCAGGGGGACCTATTCATATTTTACAGGTTATGAGCCTGAACCGAGCCGGGTCATAAATCAATTATATTTTTCCCAGAAAATGACTTTGTCAGATTCCTTTCTCGGCCTGGGCTTTGGATCCTCATCCGGATATCCCAAGACAAATAGATCGTGAACGAACATGCTATCCGGCAGGTTCAGGGCTTTTGAAGCTTCCTTGGGTGATATCGCTCCTACCCAGCAGCTCCCCAGGCCCTGGTTCACAGCTTCTAGTGACATATAAGCCACGGAAATCATAATCTGCTCACCTGCCTTTATCGTCATGACTTCTTTGCCGCGAATGTACGGGGCAAATTGTTCACTTTCCAAAACCACATTGTCCAGAAATTCCTCCGGCCAGTCCATCACGCCAGCTTCTATAAGCTGCTTTAAGGATTCCCTGTGCATTTTCCGTGAGAAAACCTCAGCGACACCGCAACAAACAACTACAACAGGAGCCGTACTAACCTGTGGCTGTCCGCCGGCGGCGATTTCTGCCAATTCCTTTATTTTCGCCTTGTCTTGAACTACGATGAATCGCCATGGCTGCACGTTCCCCCATGATGGGGCTCTCCTCCCCGACTCCAAAACTCTTAATATCTTCTCCTTCTCCACAGGTGTTGATTTCCACTTTCTTATGGTTACCCTTCTTTGAATGGCTTCTGATACATCCATATTTATTTCTCCCTTCTTTCATCTGATTGGTCTTCCCCCGATATTGTTGACACGGGAATCAGTAATGTTGTTCATTTTCTCAAATTCATCAGCTCCCCGATAACCCAAAGTCGAACGCAGCATCCGCCTTCAAACATTCGGCTAGTGGTTCTGGTTGAAGTAGTCGCGCGTCATCTGTCTGACTAAAGGCGCCAGGATGATGAGCGCAATCAGGTTGGGAACGGCCATGAACACAATCGCCGCATCGACGAACTTCCATACCAGGTCTTTGGCCCAGACGGCGCCGATAAAGACAAAGGCGCAGTATACATAACGGTAGAGCGTCACATACCTGCGTCCGAGCAGGTAGACCAGGCAGCGGTCTCCGTAATAGGACCACGAAATAGCCGTGGTGAAGGCAAACAGCAGAAGGCCGGTGGAGACGACCGCACCTCCGATCGAGATCCCCGCGAAGGTTCCCAATGTGCTGCTGAACGCGGTGAAGGTCATGGACGCCCCCATTTCGCCCGATGTCCATGTGCCGGTGGCTAATATCGCCATGGCGGTGAGAGTGCAGATGATGAGGGTGTCGATCAAAGGCTCGAGCAGAGCCACCAGACCCTCGCGGACCGGGTACTCCGTCTTCGCTGCCGCATGGGCGATGGGTGCGGAACCCTGGCCGGCTTCGTTGCTGAATATCCCCCGGGCAATCCCGTAACGCATGGTTAGCAGAAACGTCGAGCCGATGAATCCCCCTGTCGCCCCCGTCCCGGTAAACGCCCCGTCAAGAATCAGCCGGAACATTTCGGGCACCGCGTCTATATGCATCAGGACAACGGTAACGGCACCGGTGATGTAGATGCCGGACATGAGGGGCACCAGCTTCTCCGCCACGGTTCCGATGCGCCGAATACCTCCCACAATCACCAGCCAGACCAATACGGCAAGGAGCAATCCCACCGCAAAATGGGGAATTCGAAAGCCGCCCGCGACCGGGATCACCATCTGATGGACGGCATCCGCCATGGAGTTGCTCTGGGCCATGTTGCCGGTTCCGATTGAACAGACAATGCCCCCTGCGGCACAGAAGATCGCCATCGGCCTGGCGACCGGTCCCAGCAGTTTTTTGGTGCCCATCTCGATGTAGTACATCGGACCGCCCGATATGGACCCGTCGGAATAGACCTTTCGGTATTTCTGGGCCAGGGTGCATTCGGCGAACTTGGTGGCCATTCCGAAGAAACCGGTAATCCAGAGCCAGAACACCGCGCCGGGACCGCCGTAGTAGATGGCTAGGGCCACGCCGGCGATGTTGCCGGTGCCCACCGTGGCTGAAAGGGCTGCAGACAGGGCTTGAAAATGGTTGATGTCGCCGGTGTCTTCCGGGTTGTCGTACTTGCCGCNNGCATCCAGCGCCTGTCCGATGATTTCGCTGATGTTTTCCATATCGACTGTCTGGCCGAAACAACCTGCCCCTGTCTCTATAGCTTTTTGACCTGTCTGTAACCGGTGCGAGACCGGATCATTTTAAGCAAAACCATGACGGATCGGGGAAAGTTGTCCGTCGCCGTTTTGAGTCGCATTACAGACGATGCACGGGCTGTTAGTGTAATTCACGTTCGGTTTCACAACAACCGCTTATTGTCGTATGTCCGCAAAACTGCGGGAGGGCTTTTCAGGGCGGGAAGTTACGCGAGAGGATCACTCATTCCTCTACATTTTTGATAATTCCTTCCAAAGCAGGCGTTCCCGGCGATACGGATCCTTGACAACCCGGCTCTGCGCGTCGAGGAACATCGTCGCACGCTCTTCGAGCGTATAGGCGGGCCATCGCGGTATTTCGTCATGCCCCGGATCGCTGTTCCAGGCAAAACTGGCCCAGGCGCGGCTCATGTTCCTGACCGCTCGTGCACGGTCGGGATTCCTGTCTGAAGAGAGACTGCCTCCGGGATGGTTGAACTTGAAAGGAATTTCAGCTGCATGGGCCGCACCGGATGGATAGGATACTCCGGGAAGAACAGGCTCCTGCGACGCGTATGCGAATATGTACATAAAAACCGGGGCTGCCTGCAGATCCAGTTTGCGTTCGGCGAGGGTGATTGCATTCATCCACATCCATTGAGCTGTGGTAATGGCGATATATAAATCCGTAGGCGAGGCGTCGGGCCGGCTATTCTTGTAAACCTCGAGAATCCGGTCTGTCTTGCCCTTGTAAGTGGACTCCAGCCTTCCGCGCAGCCCTTGCTCGTCCATCGAAAAAATCTCCGGTGTGCTGCGATACATGAAGATAGTTTCGTCCTTGTTGATGCCGACAATCAGGGGGATGTCGGCCGATATGGCGGGAGCAGCAGGATCGTAGGGATGCGCCGGCAGATAGTGGCCGTCAACGACCGGGCTGAAACCGTATCCTTCAGCCAGGGCGCTGGATACGGATCCGGATGAAGGGGGCCTGCGCGGCAGCTTCTGCATCGCGTCGCATAATTCCGCGGCCGGAATTTTGAGAAGGTCCCGCGCCTGTTTGTCTCCCAGCCCAAAGATTTTAAGAACCTCACGAGTGGTTGCCGCAGCCGATTCAAGGCTTCTCATCCGCAGGGCCGCCCCGCTTTCTATGCTCGCCTTGTGATAAAGGCCTCGAGCTACGGGCATGGCGGTCAGGGCCGACGTTTTCGCGCCCCCTCCCGACTCTCCCCAGATCATCACGTTATCCGGATCGCCGCCGAATTCGGCAATATTGTCCCGCACCCATTCCAGAGCTGCTACGATGTCCAGCATGCCTGCCGCTCCGGAGGCGGCATATTCCTCCCCAAGCAGATCTCCGAGATACAGGTATCCCATGATTCCAAGACGGTGATTGTGGGTTACCACCACGACGTCATAATCGCGGGCCAGTGCCGCTCCGTCATGAAACTCATCCTGTGGCCAGACATCGGCTCCCCCGTTGCCGGTAGAAAAGCCGCCGCCATGGGAATAGAACATAACGGGTCTCTTGCTTCCGTCGTTGATGTCGGGTGTCCAGACGTTCAGGAACAGGCAGTCCTCGGAGGAAACGGCCGGTTTCCATTCACTGGGCCAGGCCCGGTCGGGCGGCTGAATGGACTGTGCGCCGTATTCGAAAGCGTTCCGGACATCGCTCCATGGCTTCAGTTTCGTTGCCGGTTTGAACCGGTGCACGCCCGTTGGCGGGCCGGCGTAGGGAATACCCTTGAATACGAGAACGCCATTTTCCCTGGCTCCGCGAATCCTTCCGTATAAGGTTTTTGCCACCGCAAACCCTGGCCGGGTTTGTTTCTTTGACCGGCAACCGAAGACGGCCGGCGCCGACAATGCTCCTGTCGCCATCGTGATGCGGTGGAGAAAGGACCGGCGATCCAATACCGCGGTGGATGCCGGTTTGCCTTCACCCGGTCGACTCCATTCCGTTTTCAATTTTCCGTCTCCATTGGACATCCCAGCCCCCCTATAGAAACCGTCCCTCCAAAGAATCCGAATACCTTTGGCGGAGTTGAAGCCGTTCTGTTCCATTCGTTCCACCCGGGCAAGGAACCCGGCTGGCCGGGTTCCTTGCCCGGACTTTTTGGTTCCGAAGCAGACGGTGTAGTCCGTCGCACCCCACGAACAAATATCCCCAAAGCAGTGAAATCGAATCGGCATTTTGTTCCGATTTCACTATCCATTTTGCTTGATTCTATACTAACATGCACGGTTGAATTTAAACACCTGTGTAAATTACCAATCGACGAAATGGAGGTTCCATCCATGGCACACAATAGAATTTTGCCTCTGGGGATCGCGTCCCTTTTGTGCTGTCTGGCGCTGATCTTCTCCTCAACAGCAATCGCGCAGCAGGCTCCGAAGCAAAAACAGGCGCCGCCCGCGTTTATGGGCGCTCCTGCAGCGGTCTCCCCGGAAATTCATGCGGACAACAAAGTTACTTTCCGGCTTTCCGCTCCGAAAGCAGGCGAAGTGACCCTTAGCGGGGAATGGATGGAAGGTTTCGGCGCCAGCGAAATAATGAGCAGGGATGATGAAGGGGTGTGGTCCATTACCGTCGGCCCCCTGACGCCGGAGTTCTACGGATACTCGTTCAATGTGGACGGGGTGAAAGCCCTGGATCCGGGCAATGCCAACCATAAGCGGGACGGACGGCGCGTGGATTGCATATTGCTGATACCGGGCAAAGAATCCGCGCTGTACGAAGTGCAGGATGTTCCTCACGGCACCCTGGCCAAGGTCTGGTATGCATCTCCCACGCTTGATATAACACGCCGCATGTATGTATACACGCCCCCGGGTTATGAAAGCGGCAGCGACAGATACCCTGTCTTTTACCTCCTTCACGGCGGCGGCGGGGATGAAGATGCCTGGAGCACCCTTGGTCGCACCGGTCAGAT
Organism: Acidobacteria bacterium UBA6911; assembly: GCA_002451015.1. Classification (GTDB taxonomy): domain Bacteria; phylum Acidobacteriota; class UBA6911; order UBA6911; family UBA6911; genus UBA6911. The sequence goes on along the minus strand of DKBB01000110.1, from coordinate 2,487 downwards.
CCTGGACAACCTCATTGCGCAGGGAGAGGCGCGTCCCATGATTGTAGTCATGCCGAACGGCAATGCCTATCAAGCCGGAACGCCCGGCGAGGTCCCTGAACCGGACGGGCGGAGCAATATGAGCCGGGAGGAAAGGGCAAAATTCTCAGGCATGTTTGAAAAAAGTCTGGTTGCCGACATCGTACCGTTTATCGAGAAGAACTATCGTGTCCGCACCGGCAAGGACTACCGTGCCATAGCCGGACTATCGATGGGGGGCGGCCATACGTTCCGGATTACGGCCGAGAATCCTGAAATGTTTGGTTATGTCGGGGTGTTCAGCGCCGGCGTGCGAAACGTCGACGAGACGATGGAGGATCAGCTTAAAAACCTCAGGGCAGGTAACAAACTCTATTGGGTTGCCTGTGGCGTGGACGATCGTCTGGCATATGCCGGTTCCCAGACACTGGTGGATTTACTGAAAAAATTAGATTTTACGCACAACTTCCGTGAAAGCACCGGCGGTCATACCTGGGCGAACTGGCGAATATATCTTTCGGAAATAGCGCCTTTGCTTTTCAAGTAGAAATTAATTGCTACGCGGAGGGAGAAAACCATGCGGCGGAAACAAAGGATCGGGGGGGTAATTTTATCATTGATGCTGGCGGTATGTCTGGTTTCATGCACGTCACCGGAAGAAGCAGAACAGAAGAAGATAGATGAAATCGTTGCCAAAATGACTTTGGAGGAAAAAGCTGCCCTGGTTGTCGGCGTTGGAAGGAATATGTCCGGTCAGGATGGCGCAAGCGCAGTTGCCCGCACTCAGATGCTGGTGCCGGGGGCTGCCGGAACGACAGCCGAATTCGAGCACCTGGGAATAACCCCGATGGTTCTGGCTGACGGACCGGCCGGATTGAGAATCAGTCCTACGCGCACCGATGACTCCGCAACGTATTATTGCACCGCTTTTCCTATTGCAACCCTTCTGGCTTCGAGCTGGGATACGGAATTGGTTTACCGGGTCGGTCAAGCGATGGGGAAGGAAGTACTGGAATATGGTGCGGACATTTTGCTGGCTCCGGCGTTGAACCTTCACCGCAATCCCCTGTGTGGGAGAAATTTCGAATACTATTCGGAAGATCCCCTGGTTACAGGGAAAATGACGGCCGCCATGGTTCGGGGGGTGCAGTCGCAGAATGTCGGAACGGCGATCAAACACTTCGCAGCCAACAACCAGGAAGCCAACCGGTTTTTCGTTGACTCCATTGTCAGCGAAAGGGCTCTGCGGGAGATATATCTGGAAGGATTCCGTATTGCCGTTGAGGAAGCGGAACCCTGGACCGTGATGTCGTCCTACAATAAGATCAACGGGACCTACACAAGCGAAAGCCACGACCTTCTGACCAAAATACTCCGTCAAGACTGGGGCTTCCAGGGATTTGTCATGACCGATTGGGGAGGTGGATCAGATCCCGTCGCACAGATGAAGGCAGGAAACGACCTCCTGATGCCCGGCAATTCCAAGCAGACGGAAACCATAATAGCGGCGGTAACCGAGGGGCAATTGGATGCAGAGGTATTGAACCAAAATGTCGCGCGGATCCTGCATGTCCTGTTCCAAAGCCCCCGCTACCGGCAGTACCCGTATTCCAACCAGCCGGATCTCAAAGCGCACGCAGCCGTCGCCCGCCAGGCGGGAGCCGACGGTATGGTCTTGCTGAAGAACAATCAGAGCGTTCTCCCTATCGCGGAAGGAATCAAAAAGATCGCCGCTTTCGGGAATACTTCCTATGAAATCGTTACCGGCGGAACGGGCAGCGGCGATGTCAACGAAGCTTATAGCGTGTCCCTGATAGAAGGACTGGAAAACGCAGGTTATTCGGTCAATAAGTCTCTACAGGATATGTATACGGGCTATATAAAGGAAGAGAAAGCAAAGCAGGCCTCCGCGAATGAGGGGAGGTCATGGTTCCTGGGTCGACTGCCTATTACCGAGATGGAGGTAAATCCCGGATTGGTGAGTAAAATGGCCGCCGAGGCGGACATTGCATTGATTACGATAGGCAGGAACTCGGGAGAAGGATCCGACCGAAAAGATGAGGAAGGGGATTTTTATCTCACTGAGGGGGAAAAGTTCCTGATCCGCACTGTTTCCAAATCCTTTCAGGAAAAGGAAAAAAGTGCCGTAGTTGTCCTCAATATCGGGGGGGTAATCGAGACGGCCGGCTGGAGAGACAATCCGGACGCTATACTGCTGGCATGGCAGCCCGGCCAGGAAGCCGGCAACTCGATTGCCGATGTTCTCAGCGGCAAAGTCAATCCTTCCGGCAGACTGGTCAGCTCATTCCCGCTTTCCTATACGGATGTGCCGTCGGCTGCGAATTTTCCGGGCATTGTAATAGAAAGTGAAGAGGCAAAAGCCGCGGCTGAGAGCCCCGGTGCGACCTTCCGGTCCCGCATGGCCGGGCGAAAGGCGGAAGTCCTTTACGAGGAGGATATTTATGTCGG
>DKBB01000327.1 GCA_002451015.1 Acidobacteria bacterium UBA6911 | reverse complement strand
AGCAGCCGTATCCGTTGAAAAATATGGATTCCCGGTTCCAGAGGCAAAAATCACCACGCGCCCCTTTTCGAGATGGCGTATTGCCCGACGCCGTATGAAAGGTTCGGCGACTTCCTTCATTTCAATAGCGGACTGAACCCTGGTAAGAACTTCACGTTTTTCGAGCGCGTTCTGAAGTGCGAGAGCGTTTATAACCGTAGCGAGCATTCCCATAAAATCACCGCTTACACGGTCCATGCCCGCTTCGCTGACGGAAATACCCCGTACGATATTTCCGCCACCCACGGTTGCAGCTACCTGAACACCGATTGAATGGAGTTCGGCTATTTCTTCTGCGATCCGATTGGCCATTGCCGGATCGACGCCGAATCCCTGACTTCCCATCAGAGCTTCCCCACTGAGTTTCAGTAGAACACGCCGGAACTTGGGTTTTACATCAATGCGATTCGCTTCCATCCGCCCTCCTGAAAGAGCCGAGGCGTATCATCATTAATCGAATGAAGGGTATCTACAATGGAGCGGGTCCGGGGCGGCCGGATTGGATAATTGTTCTGAAGGGTAGCCGCGCACATTCTTAAATATAGAGTGCCGGAATAAAATCCCGCTCTCAGGACACCAAAACAAAGATTTTTGAACCGCCTCTAAAAAATTAGGATTCAATCGGTTCAACAGCATACAAGAAGAATTGCGATTCAAAAGACAGAAGGTTATTCTCCGAGTTTATACCGAACAAACCGGCGCACCTGGATATTTTCTCCGATTTTCTGGATATGCGCCGCAATGTGCTCGCGCACACTGATGGAGGAGTCCTTCACAAAAGGCTGTTCCAACAAGCATGCTTCGGAATAAAATTTTGATAAGCGTCCTTCAACGATTTTCTCCAGCACATTCTCCGGCTTCCCGGTCGCCCGTGCCTGATCGGCATATATTTCACGTTCATCAGCCAGAACGTCTTCCGTCACATCCTCTTTATTTACAAACCGAGGTTCACTTGCTGCGATATGCATCGCCAGATCTTTTGCCAGTGCCTGAAAATCAGGGTTCCGAGCTACAAAATCGGTTTCACAGTTCAGTTCGACCATGACGCCGATTTTGCCGTTGTGTACATACGTGCCAATCAAACCGTCTTTGGTTTCTCTTCCGGACTTTCTGGCAAGAGAAGCGAGTCCTCGTTTGCGAAGAATCTTAATGGCCTCTTCCAGGTCTCCATTTGCTTCCTGCAGTGCACCCTTGCATTCCATAAAACCGACGCCGGTTTTTTCTCTCAGTTCTTTTACCAGATTAGCGGATACTGCCATGAATTATCTCCTCACGTCTATATTCTTCGCATCGATAAGCCCGGGATTGGCTAAAGCGAGGGCAAGTCACATAGACTTTCACCCGGGAGCATCAATAATCCTCGGAAATTCTTTAAAGAAAACTGCAGCAAAGCATCGGCTAATTTTCTGGACTGGATGTCGGGATGTCGCCCGAACCTTCCGACTGATCGCTTTTAACCTCAGCCGGCTTTTCCTCCTCAGATTTTGCTTCCTTTGAAGGTTCGGCCGGTGCAGTTTCCTCAGTGGCTGCGGCGGCTTCGGTCTTTTTGGTTTTAGTCTTACGCTGCAGTGTTTTTCGCATTGTAGTCTTCGGTTTGGCAGCGGGTTTTGCAGATCCAGCGCCTTCGTCTGCAGTAGCTCCCTGAGCATCGGAAGCGGCGGCGGCACCCGTTTGACCTGTTGTAGGCGCTTCCGCGTTTTGAGCTGCGGCGGCCGCTTTTTCGGCGGCTTCACGAGCAGCGGCTGCCTGTTTTGCCTGAAGCTGGCGCTGCTTTTCCATTTGATCGGCCAGTTCCTTTTGCTGTGCTTCGTATACGGCTTTGCCGTCCAGATAAGCCTGGGCGATCGTATCCGTAATAAGTCGGATGGCCCGCAGTGCATCATCGTTGCCCGGAATTATATAATCTATTTCATCCGGATCACAATTGGTGTCGGCTACCCCGACCACGGGTATCCCCAGTTTAACCGCCTCTTTGATTGCAATGGTCTCGAGCTTGGTATCGATCACAAAAAGCGCATCCGGCAATCCGGCCATATCCTTGATTCCGGAAAGATTTTTCTCTAACTTTTTACGTTCCCGCTCGTAACGCGCCACCTCTTTTTTAGAGAAGAGATCGTATTGCCCGTTACTACGCATCGTCTCCAGTTCACGGAACCGTTTTATGCTTTTTTGTATCGTAACAAAATTGGTGAGAAGGCCCCCTAACCATCTCTGATTTACGTAATACGTCGATGTCTTGTGCGCAGCTTCCTGGATTGCTTCCTGCGCCTGTCGCTTCGTACCTAAAAACAGGATGGTTTTTCCCTGGCTTCCCAGATCGTAAATAAATTGAATTGCGTTCTTAAAAAGCTTGATGCTCTTCTGCAAATCAATAATGTAAATGCCGTTTCTCTGCCCGAAGATATACTCCTTCATCTTCGGATTCCAGCGTTTTGTCTGGTGGCCGAAGTGGACACCTGCCTCCAGCAATTGCTTCATGGTTATCGAAACCAAATAGAACCTCCTCAGGCTACCTCTTTGAGAATTGGAATCTCTTGCGAGCCCCTTTCTGTCCGTATTTCTTTCTTTCCTTAATGCGCGAATCTCGTCGTAGCAGTCCGGCCTTTTTAAGCTTGGGTCGCAGTTCCGTATTAAACTGCAGTAAAGCATTCGCTATTCCAAGCCGTATGGCACCCGCCTGGCCGGAAGTTCCCCCGCCGTCCACAAGGGCGCGTATATCGAATTTGCCCAATGTATCGGTAACGGCCAATGGGTAACGGATTATTGTCCGTTGGGTTTCGCCCTTAAAATATTCGCTCAGGTTGCGTTTGTTGACAGTTACCTGTCCCTCGCCGGGAATGAGACGCACACGAGCGGTTGAGCTTTTTCTTTTCCCCGTTCCGTAATATTCAACTATCGCCATTCAAATCCTCAACTTGCTTCATTAATTAAAAAGCATTCGACTTGCGTATTTATAAAGCCAACTCCGTGGGTTGTTGAGCCTGATGCGGATGCTCCGAACCTTTGTATACCTTCAGTTTCTTTCTCATGGCTCTACCCAGTTTGGTTTTAGGCAGCATTCCGAAAATGGCTTCGCGTACCAGTCTGTCCGGATATTTTGCCAACAGCGCCCCGGCGGAAATTTCCTTCAATCCTCCGGGATAACCGGTATGGTGGTAGTACTTTTTATCCGTCAGCTTTTTGCCTGTAAGTTTGATCTTCTCGGCATTAATTACAATTACGTGATCTCCGGTATCCAGAAAAGGAGTGTATACCGGTTTATCTTTGCCCGTTAAGAGCCTGGCGGCACGTGCAGCAAGCCTTCCTAGAACCTGCCCTTCTGCATCCATTACGTGCCATTTTTTCTGCATATCCTCTTTGGAGGGGATAAAACTCTTCATTACTGTCTCCCTCTGTTAACTACCAAGTAGAACAATCCTTTAGGCTATCCAAGACACACTTAGGTGTCAAGAAGAATTGATATTATAACACTATTGTTTTGGTGGATTTAATAAAGAAGTGGTGAAAAATCGGAAAACTTTTAAAGAGTTTGAGCTAAAATCTCTGTATACACCAATCCTTAAATCTATTCCAACCCGGCATATTCTTCCTGAACCGCGATACAAGGCAACGCGGTATTCTCAGCCCCTTCATTCCATCGATTTAATTTTAAAACTCCTTTCCAAATATTACAAATGAAACATGCGTATTCTTTGCAGAAAATGGATATGACGGGATTTGTGATTTGAATCACCTCAGAAAATAAGAAAAAACGCAATATGTTTTTCAACAAGACGATAAGGCTTACTAGGAACAGGCACTGACTTGCTGTTTTATTAGGAAAAACAAATATGAAACGGGACTTTACGAAAAAAAACGTCTCTCTTAAAACTTTTCGTGAAAAAACGGAGAAACCGGCGCAAACATTATGCTCAGCTTTCTAAATCGAAAAAAACAGGCAATTGGTCTTGATATCGGCTCCAGCGCTTTAAAGGAGGCGGAACTCCGACCTCTGACCAAAGGCGGATATGAGCTTGTCAGCCTTGGCATCGAGGAAGTTTCCCCGGATTGTATCGTCGATGGCGTAATAATCTCGAAGCTTCCGGTATCCGAAGCGATCGACCGGATCTTTACCGGGCAGGGTATTAAGAATGAACGCGTTATGACGTCCATTTCCGGTCATTCCGTGATCGTTAAGAAAATATCCTTGCCGGCGCAGAGTGACGAGGAACTGTCGGAATCCATACACTGGGAAGCGGAACAATACATTCCGTTCGATATCACGGATGTAAATCTGGACTACCAGGTACTGGGAGAAAATACCGCAACCGGCAACCTGGATATTTTGCTTGTGGCCGTAAAAAAAGACAAAATAACGGACTTTTCCAGTGTTGTTAAGATGGCTGGAAAAACCCCCGTACTGGTTGATGTCGACGCATTTGCGCTCCAAAATGCCTATGAAATAAATTACGAACCGAACAGTCAGGATACTGTCGCATTGCTCGATATAGGCGCAAGCACGATGACAATCAACATCGTCTCCGGCACCGAATTTCTTTTCACACGCGATGTCGGCGTCGGGGGACATCAATATACGGAATTTTTACAGAAGGAATTCAACATCGACTATGCCCAGGCCGAATCTCTGAAACATGGCCAGGAAATTGAAAACATCGATGCGACCGAAGTAAAACGTGTCCTCGAATCCGTTACGGAAATCATCTGTCTCGAAATTCAGAAGACATATGATTTTTTCAAATCAACAACGACCGTGGAACACATCGACCGCATGCTCGTCAGCGGAGGTGCAGCCCATACGACCGGACTGATAGAAGCGCTGTCCCGGAAGTTCGAAATCCCGGCCGAAAAATTCAATGCCTTTAAAAAGATCAAATACAATCCCAAAAAATTCCCATCCTCAATGATAGCGGATCGAGCTGCAGATTTTGCCATCGCCATCGGTTTAGCAATCCGGAACCCTGAGGAATAGAGCGGCTATGATTAAAGTAAATCTTTTAAAAGATCCGACCGCCCGTACGTACAAGACTCGCGTTAAGAGATCTATGTCCCGGACAGGACCGGCGCTTGTTGCCTTCATCGTTCTGGTCGCGGTGTCTATGGGTGCCTGGTATTTTGTCGTCAACAGCCAGAAGAAAGAACTGGCGGAATATCGCAATGAATTAAAAGCAGAAGAAGCCCGGTTGCAGGCATTAAAGATTAAACTTGAGCAATATGAAGAAGATAAAAAGCAATTGCAGAGCCGGATCCGTGTGATTGAGCAACTTAAAGAACAACAGACAGGCCCGGTTCTTCTTCTAAACCATGTTCTTCACAGCATTCCCCGGAATAGGCTTCTATGGCTGACGTCGCTGACGCAGAAAGACAACACCGTCAAAATCGTCGGTCTAACGGAAAAAATTGAAGCGATCCCGGACTTTATGACTAATCTTGCAGAAACCGGTTTTTTTCAAAGCGTCGACCTCGAAATGATTGAAAGCAAGGACGATGCTTCGAAATTCTCGCTCCTTTGTATGAGCGCACAGTATCAACCGGAGGAGTGAATAAATGGATCTTAAAGATATCCGTTTAGACAACCTGTCCCGCCCTGTACAACACGCACTATTAGCGGGCCTTGTTCTCTGTCTTGCCGTTGTCTTTTACATGTACTTTATGAAGGATCTCATATTAGAGCGTGATGCGCTTAAGGTAGAGATCGTAAATCTTGAGACCTCCGTGGCCAAGATGACCGCGGTGGAGAGCCAGTTGAAAGAGTTTGAACAGGAATTGGCTCAACTCAACAGATACCTTGCGGATCTTCGCAGCATCTTGCCGGCGCAAAAAGAGACGCCCACCGTCTTGCGAAGCGTGCAGCACATGGCTGTCTCCAGCAACCTCAAGATCCTGAAATTTACCCCGAAACCGGTAATCACCAAAGATTTTTATTCCGACTGGCCTATCGAAATTGAGGTTCAGGGTAATTATGACGGTCTCGGGACCTTTTTCGAAAAAATCGGTCGGGCTACCAGGATCATCGATGTCGGAACCATTTCCATGGAAAATATTCCGGGATCCATGGATCCCAAGCTGACCCTGAAAGCAAAATGTACAGCAACGACATTTGTATACAGAGAAAACCGGCCGGATCCTGCCGGCAATGATGCTTCGGGAAATTAAGGAGAAAACGCCTTGATCCTTACTAATTTTAAACACCCTGATATGCGGCCTATCCTAAGGCAAACGGACTCCCGCTTTATTTGCCGAAGGTCTTCCATATCCGGGATTATAGGATGTCTTCTTATATGCTTTGCGATATCCGTACTCCCGCTCAACCAAGCAACGGCACAGGAAGAGAACCGCGGTACTGTGACAGGATCGCAGCAGACCGGTTCTGTCAAGAGCCCCCGGGTAAATTATACCGGGATTTCCTACAAGCCCATCAACAGTCGAGATCCCTTTCTGAATCCACTCCTCAAGAAACAGGGCGGCCAAGGAGATCGGGAAATTGATCGCGGCCTGCCTCCACCGGGAATCGCCGGTACTTATATAGAAGAGGCGGTTCTCAAAGGAATCTCAATCCGGGAGGACAATCGCCTGGCTATCATCCAAGGCTCCGGAAATAGGGCCTACTTCCTTAGAGAAGGAGACAGGCTTTTCGACGGATACCTTAAGGTAATTTACCGTGACTCTATTAAATTGATCCGCGAAAGAAAAATGAGATCTGGGAAGATCATCACCCAGGAAGTGACCAAGCGGCTAAGGACTAAATAGGATGTCGGGTATGAAAATTCGATTCACTTTAAAAAACATTTTCGGAGCAAAAAAAATGAGGGGTTCCAAGTATTGTATTCTTCTTTTCATTCTGGCTTTGTTCGTACCGTTTATCAGCACGGCAAAGGAAGCGTCTGAGGATAAGAAACCACTCCCGGTTGGAGCCCTTAAGGATATTTCGGCTTCCCAGGAAGACGGTAAATTAACGGTAACGATGAAAACGAATCGTTTGATGAAGCCGCAGACATTCAGACTGGAGAATCCCTCCCGTCTGGTGGTTGACTTCGAAAACACCGTAAACATGGTTTCCTTCATGCAATTGCCGTTGAACGCGCCGTCGGCAAAGCAACTACGCGTGAGTCAGTTTCGGAGATCAAATCCTAAGATAGCGCGGGTGGTGTTCGATCTTGATAAAGAATATGGAAACCATAAAATAACTCAAGATAATGCTTCTGTTCAGGTTACCCTCTATCCTGCAAAACAGAAAACCACCAAAACCGCGTCCAGTTCTC
>DKBB01000148.1 GCA_002451015.1 Acidobacteria bacterium UBA6911 | reverse complement strand
AGTCCAGGCCGGCAATAATACGGAGAAGGGTCGATTTGCCGCACCCCGAGGGACCGAGGACCGTGACGATTTCCCTCTCTTTGACCTCGAAGGATATGTCTTTCAGGGCGTACAGGTTTTTGGGGAAGATGCGCGATACATTTTCAAGACGGATCGAGGCCATCGCTTCACTCCATCGGCCGGGCATGCGGTTAATGCATCCAGTGTCTTTCTGCTCGGCAACCCCTTTGCTTTCGGCAAAATACGCCGCTTGTTCAAGGCGACTGAAATCTTTTATTGTCGGTACATGAAAAACTATGAAAAAATCGGGGGACTGTAAAGAATTTCCTTTAGAGGACAGTACCGTCGGATTAAAAATAGACCGAAACAAACACCCGGTTGAATCATGTTCCGGTCGGATCCGTGTAATGAGAATCAGGCATGCAATCAGATTCCGTATGCAGGCGGCTGGTTTGAAAAAATGCCAAAGCTTCAACAACCAGAAGGGGGAGAAGCGATGACTCGTTTAATAAAAAAACTTTCGAAAACCCGCGGGCTAATGCCCGGGACCGTTGTATTCGTGGGGGAAAAGAAAGTTGATAAGACTCATATACGCATTATCGATTACAATGCAACCGAGATCGAAGAAAAAACGGTTTCATCCATCGAGGAGTGTTTTCCGTTCAAAGAGAAGCCGACGATCACATGGATAAATATCGACGGCCTGCATGAAGTGGATCAGATTGAGAGGATCGGCAGATACTTCGATATCCATCCCCTGATTCTGGAGGATATCGCCAATACGGGACAGAGGCCGAAACTGGATTCATTCGACCACGGATTCTTCATTGCACTGAAAATGCTGACCATCAATCCGGAGAGCAACAAGATACAGTCGGAACAGTTCAGTTTCGTCGTGGGCAACAATTTTGTCCTTTCTTTCCAGGAAAAGATCGGGGATGTCCTTGAGCCGGTCCGGGAACGGATAAGAAAATCGGTTCCCCGAGTCCGTTTCATGGACAGCGACTATCTTGCCTACACGCTTGTGGATGCTGTTGTGGACGGCTACTTTACGGTCCTGGAGACGATGAGCGAACGGATCGAAGCGATCGAAACGCAACTGATCAAAGATCCAGGTCCTGAGAACCTGGAAACCATCTATGAAATGAAGCGGGAATTGATATACATGCGCAAGGCGGTCTGGCCCCTGCGGGAGGTAATCGGCGGGTTGGAACGGGTGGAATCGGAATTCATCCACGATTCCACCCGGGTATATTTACGGGACCTTTACGAACACGCCATCCAGGTCATCGATACGGTCGAGACATTCCGCGATATGGTTTCGGGTCTCCTGGATATTTACCTGTCCAGCGTCAGCAACAAGATGAACGAGGTTATGAAAGTTCTGACCATAATCGCGACGATCTTTATTCCGCTGGGATTCCTTGCCGGAGTTTACGGTATGAATTTCGACACTTCCGCCAGTACGTGGAATTTGCCGGAGCTGGGGATGCGGTACGGATATCTGTTATTCTGGGCGTTGGCGCTACTCATCGGCGGGGGACTATTCGTTTTCTTCAAACGAAAAAAATGGCTGTAGTCGGGACCCTTGTTCAGGGACGGGAAACGGTTTCAGGGAAGACCGGCTTTTATGCCGGTCAGGGTAGTTGTCTGGGGGAACCCTGCAGCCGTGAGCCGCAATACTTGCAGTGCCTGGCGTCTGTGTCGTGGATTTCGGTTTTGCAGCCGGGGCATTGCCGGATTGTTGTCGGATGCGCGGCTATACGGGACAATTCCACGGTAACGACCCCGGTGGGTACGGCAATGATGCTATAACCCATGATCATTATAAAAGCGGCAACAGCCTGCCCGAGATTCGTCTGGGGAGAAATGTCGCCGTACCCTACGGTTGTCAGTGTGACGATTGCCCAGTAGATGCTTCTTGGAATGCTCGTAAATCCATTGGCTTCTCCCTCAATGACGTAGAGAAGCGATCCGAAGACGACGACCAGGGTCAAAACCGTAAAGAGGAATACGGCGATTTTTCTGCCGCTCGATCGGAGTGCCCGGATAAGGATACTCGCCTCGCCCACATACTGGGCAAGCTTGAATACTCGAAAAATACGGAGAATGCGCAAAATTCGGATCACCAGAAGATATTGCATTCCCGGCAAGACGAGACTTAAATAGGTAGGGAGTACCGCCAGCAGATCCACTACACCGAAAAAACTGGTCGCATACCGGAGCCGTCGATTGACCGATAACAGCCGCAAAATGTACTCAATCGTAAAGAGTCCCGTAAAAATCCACTCGAGGATGAAGCAGATCCTGTAATATTCGGATCGGATTCCGGAAACGCTGTCTATCATGACGACGAGGACACTCGCGAGAATGGTAGCGATGAGAATCACATCGAAGGCTTTGCCGGCGCGAGTGTCGGCTTCGAATATGACTTCGTACAGCTTCTTCTTCCATGCCGGTCGGACTTGATTTTCCGGTTGACCGATCATATGCCTCCCTTTTTTTAGAGAATGGATCCAGAGCTTCCGCCGGCAAACACTTGGCCGTAGTTGCGGTTCGCGCGCAGGAATTCCTGGAAATCAAAATTAGCCGGAAAAACTTAATGATACAGGCAACAGACCCGGTGTCATTTTAGACTATATACAAGACATACCATCTGAAATAATTCCGACTTCGGAAACCGGCGTTGTTTTGAGAAGGAAACAATCCCGGCCGCCAGAAAGGCTTTTCGGTATCTTTACAATTACATTGCCTCCCGAGGAAGGTAGGGCCTGATCTTTCGCACACCAATCCGATCGGCCGCTTGCGCCCCGGAGCGTTAGTGCCATAGGCCGTGCCGCCGGGTAAAAGTAAAAATCGGTTTTTCCCTATTTAATTCTCTTCAGGCTGTATTTAATATTATGGAATATCCAAATTGGATCCCATGCAAAATATGAGATCAATGGAATGGATTTTAGAGGGATACGGGATTTTCTTTCCCCTATCGCTATCAGTGAGGGCGTGTTGCCTATTTTAAATGTTTTGATCCTGCCGGGATTATTACTGTGACGAACGATTTTTCCGCCGTTTGGAATACTTTCTGCAATGAGCTGGAAACAAGGAACCGCAGGCTGCACAAGGAAATTGAAGGGTGCTGGAACAGCCTGGATTCGATCCTGCAGAAGCAGGCTGAAAAATTTACACCCGGCGATTGGGGAAATTTACCGAAAGACACCCTGCAGTCAATCCTTGAAGTTATTCGAGCGAAAAGCTCCGATCTCGTGTTGGGTCCACTTATTCTTCTGAGGAAGGCGCGGTCCCTGGAACGGGTTACCTCCGCAGTTGGAAATTATCCCAATGATATAGAGGATTTGCTGAGGCTCCTGCCGTCGACTCTAGAGATTCCACCAAACGATCTTGCAGACTGCCTGTCCTTGAAGGGAAGAGGCGTCGCCCGTTTTGTCCCCGGTTTCGGGAAGAATTCCAGGTCGTTTTATGTTAGGGATGCGGCCCGCCAGGCTCTGTATAGGTATTTGAACGAGCGTATCCAATGGGACGGCCGTTTGATTCTCCTGCTGGCGCGCGCCTCTCTCACGCTGCTCGTCCCGTGGGAATTATTTCGGAACGAAACCCTCAGATCCGCTTGGGATACACAGCATCCTTTTCGCGACCTGTTGCAGGACAGGGACGAGTGGCTGAAAGAGATTTCCAATTTAAGGGCGAATGCGGCGCGTATTCTGGCTGCATTCGATGTTATGAACAGGCGTCTCCCCGAACGCCTTGCCCGCATATTGCTGTCCGGTCGAAAGGGATTGTCGGCAAAGCGTTTGACCGGGATGAGAAGCCGGTGGCAGCGATTTTTCAGCTACTGGTCCGCCCAGCAGAGAGCGGCGGTGACAGAACTCGAGCTGGAATTTACAGGGGAAAAGTTGCTGGAAACCGGTGTCGGTATTTCATCGGAATCGCTTGCTTCCGTTGACGAAGAACATGCCCATATCCTGAACGAGTTGGACAAGGTGCGCAATTGGCTGGCGAAATGGAGTTTCGAAAAGACAACGGATCCGTTTCCCCCGCCGGAAGCCCGCCTGATGTCGTCTGAAGACCGTGCCGATGCGTGGAAAAGAAAAGTCTCCGCCTCCGCCCGGTCTGTTCTGCCTGTTCATGCAGAATTTATGGATTCCTGGCGCGTTCTTCCCGGTCGACGTCCTTCAAAACGATCCCTGGATCCGGAGAATTGCTTTCTGGAATCTCTCGCGGAGGTCGGGAGAGGATTAGCCCTTGTCGGATTCCGGGAGGCTGAGGAAGGCCACCGGGCGGTAATCCGGGAGATCGAACGGGCACGCGAAGTCACCGCCTACAGCATGGAAGGCGACGATGATGGCGAATCCGATTCCCAAATTGCGCAGGAAGGGATCCAGAATGCCGTTTTACTGCTGGACTATCAGAAGAAATCGCTGAACGACTTTCATCCGGTAGTGGAACGGCGGCTGATGGAAGCCCTCTCCGCTTCTTTCTACCAGTTCCATCTTTCAATCGACGAAAGCAAACTGGGACTGTACCGGTATCTCGTCCGTCAAAAAGGGAGCAGGGTATTTCGCACCGGCGCGCTTTCCGTCTACGAGAGGATCAAAGCCGGCCTCAGCCTGCTGCGAAACAACAGCGTCGCACTGCGAGATCGTGCTTTGATCGCAGTGGGCTGGTCTCCGCCTTCGACGACCGCATTCGAGCCGGTCGTCCGCCGCGAATATCTGGGAGAGTTGCTGCGCCTGAAGGCTGTTCCCCGGGAGTTGCCGGCGTTATACAAACGGTTGTTCCGTCTGGCTCCCGTGGAGGATCCCCGCTTCCTGGTGGGACGGGATGCTGAAATAGGGGCAGTGGCGCAGGCCCGACAGCAGTGGGAGGAGGGGCGACCGGTCTCCATACTTGTGGCGGGGGCGAGGGGTAGCGGCAAAACCAGTCTGCTGAATTGCGCCCATATGGCCGTTTTCAACGATTTGCCCGTTACAACCGGTCAGTTCAACCGCAGAATTACGGGCGCAACGGAACTGCACGCCTTTATGGCATCGCTTTTTCAAACCGATGTCAATGAACTGCTCCCGTTTCTCTCATCGGGAACCAGACTTGTGATCCTGGAAGAGGTCGAGCGTACGTTCTTACGGAGGATCGGGGGATTTCAGGCGATACGGGCACTCCTGAATTTGATTTCCGCTACATCGAAAAATACCCTCTGGATACTGAGCCTGAACCAGGCCGCGCTTCATTTTCTCGAGAAAGTCATATCTTTCGATGAGAATTTTTCCCATCGGATCAATGCAATGGCTGTTCCTCAGGAAAACCTGACAAACGCCATCCTTTTAAGGCATAACCTGTCGGGACTCCGGCTGCAGTTGATGTCTCCCAAGGCGGACGGATCCCGGATGGATGGAGTTCGGCGCATGCTGGGGCTGGAAAAGGACACGGAACAGTCCTATTTTGAATCGCTCTACCGTCAGTCTGAGGGAATTTTTCGTTCCGCTTTTGAATTGTGGCTTCAGTCGGTGGATCGTGTCGAGGGCGGGGTCTTATACATGCTGAGTCCGGCACAGCCGGAATACGGCAAGATGCTGGCGCAGCTGACGCTTGAGGATGAATTCAGGCTGCAGGCCGTTCTGCAGCACGGAAGCCTGACGGCGCAGGAAATGGCGCAGATTTTCGACGAGACTGTTGAAAAGAGCAACCACTGTATGGATAAGCTGATCGCCTGGGATATCCTGGAACAGGATCCGAACTACCCGGGATTCAGAATTCGGCCTGCGGCGGGCCGTTTTGTCAGAAACGCGCTTTATCGCCAGAACCTGCTTTAAGGAAGGGAATTATGTTAATTCATGCAATACCGGGTTTCCTTGCCGTGCAGACATCCCAGAGGTCCTTAATGGAAAAAATAACTCTGGGCAACATCCTGGAAAGTGCCGCCACCATCCTGATCGCCTGGGTCCTTATCCGCCTGTCTTCCCGGCTTTTCAATCTGATCAGCGGAAAAATTCCGAGATCACGCTTTATTATGAAGCTGCTGGAGCCGGCCACTCGAATCGGGCTCTGGTTCCTGGCGATTTTCGCCGTAATCGGAATTTTCGCACCTTCCGAGCAGACTCTTTGGGCTTCCATCGGTTCCTTAGCCCTGGCGTTCGGTCTGGGCGCCCAGGATCTGATAAAGAACATCATCGGAGGACTTGTGGTTCTGGTCGACCGGCCTTACCAGCTCGGCGACAGGGTTAAGATCGGGGATGCATACGGAGAAATAGATCATATTGGTTTGAGAAGCACGAAACTGACCACTCCGGACGATACTCGTGTGACCATACCGAACCTGGACATCCTCAACAGCCAGGTATTCAACGCCAATTCCGGAGTTCCCGACTGCCAGGTCGTTACAGATCTGTATCTGCCCCCGGATACGGATCCGGATGTCGCTCTCGAAATCGGTTATGAATCGGCGGCGTGCTCCCCTTATCTACTGGCGAAAAAAAAGATCGTTACGCTGGTTTCCCATGGATTCGACCGTAATCCCTACCTCCGTCTGAGAATTAAAGCGTATGTTTACGATCATCGTTATGAGCCCCGCATGATAAGCGACATTACCCGGCGCGCTACAAAAGAACTCATTCGTCTCGGAGCCCTGACTGCCTGGAAGGCAGGACGGGAAGGCAAGCCGGATTAGCCGCATTCCATTTATGTCTCAGCCTGTTGCCACCTTCTTTATGCCGACGGGGAGGACTACATGGATCGTGTACAGGTACCATGATCGTCCCTTACCAATGTTCTGAAGATTTGTTTATTGATAATATTGAGCAGTGTATGCAAAAAATACCCTTATTGGCGAACCCACCTGTTTTCCATTTCTCAGGAGGTTTTCCGGCGAGATAATGCGAACGGAGTGTGAGGCGGCGGGATGCGCAGGTTTCTGGCTGTTTTGACAGGTCTTGTACTGATATCGGCGGTGATTGCAGCCCTACTGCACGTTGCCCCGGTGCGGCGTTATATTCTGACGTATGGAAAGGACTACCTGCGCAAGAGTCTGCAGATCGAACTGGAGTCATCGGAACTGGAATACAATCTTTTCAGGCTGTCCTTCACACTGCATGATGTTTCCATTCAAACACCGCAATCTTCCGAACCTTTTCCGCTTCTGACCGCTTCCCGGGTACATGTGAACCTGCCCGTCTCGGCGCTGCTAAGAAGAAGCCTACTACTGGAAAAAGCCATCCTGGAGGACGTTCGAATTCATGTTGTTGTGGATGAAAACGGGAATTCGAATCTTCCACGGGGGGATGGAGAGGAACGGGGTGCCGACGCGGGAATTCCGGAAATAAGGTTTGATTCTCTCGAAATCGCCGGTAAAGAATTCCTTTATGAAAACCGTCGCCACGACCTGATGATTCGACTGCCGGAATGGCATTTGTCGATAGCCGCGCCGAGAGAGGCAACGGATCATGAAATCCGGTTCGGGATTGAAAGCCCTGGGCAGATTTCACTGGAGTCCCGCCGGTTGCCGGTCCAAAACCTGGCAGCGGTTTTGCAATGGCGCGGGAACAAATTGAATGTTGAGACTATAGACCTGGGACTCGGGGCTTCTCGCCTGGAAATCTCCGGGAAAATCGACAATCTGCCGGATCCGGTTTTCGATCTGAAGATGAACGCCGATCTTCAGGCCGGAGAAGCGTCCCGTTGGGCGGCCGGTGTTGAAGATTTTTCTGGAGAACTCAGAATAGAGGCACAATTCGAAGGAAGTCTCGATGCCCCGAACCTTTCGGCCCGTCTCCTTGGTCGGGCTCTCTCCTTCGGAATCTACAAAGCCATCGATCTGGAAACCGCGTTGGCATGGGACCCGCATACGGGTGTGGCGGCCCTGAATTCGCTGGCGGTCCGTTCCCCTATAGGAAATTTGAAAGGTGACGCTTCGATCGCCACGACATCCGGAGACAGTTCCGCGAATCTTACCTTTAATAACTTGGACCTCGGGAAAATTTCGCAGGGGTTTTTACCGGATTTGACC
The DNA here is from genome assembly GCA_002451015.1 of Acidobacteria bacterium UBA6911. GTDB lineage: Bacteria > Acidobacteriota > UBA6911 > UBA6911 > UBA6911 > UBA6911. The sequence goes on along the minus strand of DKBB01000148.1, from coordinate 41,241 downwards.
GTCACCGGCATGGCGGACGGGAAAATCGAAGCCCGGTGTCCGGGAATGGAGTGGCAGGCCGCGGACGTCCGGGCCGATTTCCGCATTGCGGGGGGCGGGAAGGTATCCGAGAGAACCATTCCCGTGGAGGGGCGCATCGAGCTTGCAACTCGGGCGGGCAACCTCCAAGCCTTTATCCGAAGGCTCAAGATTATGGGTGCCGGCGCCGAAGGCCTCCTGACATTCGACAAAAAAACGAGGGCGGTTGGCGGGACGTTGCGGATCAATGCGGACGACCTGTCCGGGTCGGTCGGACAAATCAACCGTTTCCTCGGTCGGGACCCGGCTGCTGTCCCGATTTCGGGCAGTGTCCGCATGGATGCCGAACTTTCCGGCACCCTGGACGAACCAGCCGTCACGGCCGAGCTCTGGGGCGAGACGCTGGGTTTCGAGCGGATCAAAGACATCTCTCTGCATACTAAAGTTCTTTTCGATCCAAGGCGGATCCGTATCGAACAGACATCGTTGGAATGGCTAGGACAGAGACTGCAGGCCAGTGGAGAGATCGGGCTCGTCAAGGATCCTCCGGAAATGCACCTGGAAATCCAGGGGGAGAAGATCACTCTGGCCCGGCTGCTGTCCCATTTTGTCGAAGCTCCTCCGATCGACGGTACCGTAGATTTTATTGCGCAGGTTACGGGACCGGTCAACCGGCCGTCGGCAAGTTTGCAGTTACAGGGTGCAGGAATGAGAACACTGGACAAACAGTGGGGCGATTTTCATGCCACGGCGTCTCTCGAGGGCGGACACATTAAAATCGACGAGCTGACGCTTGGCAGCCCTGGCGCAGCGGATCATTTCACAGCTTCCGGATTTTTCAATCTTGAGTCCCGGGAGTATTCGTTTGAAGCGAAGGCGGATCTGGAGTTGAGAGACCTGGGTTTGCCGATAGGATCGAACGTGAGTGGCCGGTTGTATTCCGAAATGAACGGCTCAGGCAGCATGTCTAATCCCGCCGCCGAGGTTATCGCTGAAGTGTCCGATCTTACACTCGATTCCTATCGACTGGGTGATTGTAGGTTGGATGCACACATATCCGATCGAAGGGCCGAACTGCAACTGCAAGCCGACGACCTCGGTTTGAGTGGAGGCGTACAGCTTTCCTTGCATTCCCCTTTTGACGGGATCTTCAATGCCGTAATCGATATCCCGGAACTCACCGTTCTGGGTTTGCGGGGACCGGATGGCGAGGCGATTTCCGGTGTGCTTGAAGGAACGCTTCAGGGGTCCGGACCGCTTTCCACGTGGCAGTCGCTGGACGCCCGGATCCGGCTGGAAAAATTTTCGGCGGTTGTAAACAGGCAGGAGATAGATTCTGTAACGCCCGTCGAAGTTGGACTGAGTAATGGGACCGTTCGTGTAACCCCGTCACGAATTCGGGTCGGAGAGGCGCATCTGGAAATGGCCGGATCCCTGCCCCTTGAAGCCGGCAAATCCACCGGCGGGGAGTTCCTGGTCGATGTGAAAGGAAATCTGGAAAGTCTACACGGCTATTTCCCCGATTTGGGAGGAATGTCCGCGAAAGGCGATGTTCACGCCATAGCCCGGATTCGCGGCGGACTCGACTTGCCTGAACCAAGCCTGGAATTAACTCTGAAAAATGGAGAAGTGGGAGTTCCCGAAATCCCCGGACCTTTCCATAACATTGAAATGGAAGTGGAGACCCGGGACAATGAGATAGTCCTCGGCCGGCTGAGCGCAAACTGGAACGGGGCTGAACTGACGGCGTCTGCAACGATTCCCCTAGGACTCCTGATCCAGAGGCTGAAATCGGAGGTGCCTTCCGAGGCGACGTTCCATGCGACCGTGAGTAATCTCAATCCCGCGGAGGTTCCGGGTGCGCCTGAAGGGCTCGGAGGGTCCATAGCCATGCGCATGGAAGGTAGCGCCTCCGGCCTGAACCTGTCGGATCTGGCGATAAGAATCGATTTTGACACACTGCGTCTGCAGAAAGGGAATACGCTTTTTGAGCAGGCGGAAGTCTCCCACATTTCCCTTCACAAAGGCTTGCTGGCCATAGACCGTTTCGAGATGGCGGGCAGTGGAATCCTTCTCAGCCTGGCAGGAAACGCTCGGCTGGACGGAGCTCAGGAAATCGATATACGGCTGAAAGGAAAAAGCGATGCCGGTCTTTTCAGCTCGCTGGTTGAGGATGTGAGAGCCGCTGGCCCGGTCGAATTCGAACTGGCCCTGTCGGGAACAATTCCCGACCATAGGCTTTCCGGAACCTTGTTAGTGCAGGATGGATGGATTTCGGCCCAGAACATTCCGGTGCAGGGGGAAAATATTTCCTTATCTTTGCAGTTGCATCCGGGTTCCATAGAGGTTGTCCATGCAAGTGGGATTCTGAACGGCGGCGGGCGCTTCGAAGCCTCCGGAAATGTTACCTACGGGGAGAACGGTATCGGGGATATCGACCTTTCCCTGAATGCGGACAATGTGAATATGGACTTCCCCGAAGGATTACGCACGATCTCAAATTCACGGATCCGGGTCCGGTCGCAGGGCGATCTGATTATGGTGGAAGGGAATGTCACCCTTACGGATGGCTCTTTCAGGGACGAACTGGAGATTTCCCGGTTCATAAGTTCCAACGGCATACAGTTTGTTGAAGAGAGAGATCCCTTTCTATCCCGTTTGCGTTTCAATGTAAAAATTGAAACCGACAGGCCGATAACGGTCTTCAATCGACAGGCCGAACTTATGGTGGATTCCGAACTGACCCTTGTCGGTACATTCTACAAGCCTTCAGTCACGGGAAGGTTGACGCTGGAGGAGGGCGGAGAGATATACCTTGCCGAACATCGTTATGTCGTCGATACCGGCATTGTAAGCTTTGTCAATGAAAGCCGGATCGAACCAGTCATCAATCTTCTGGCGAGGACCCAGTCATCGGGGTACGACATCAATCTCACGATCCAGGGGAGCCCGGGAAGGATGGATACCAGCTTTACGTCCGATCCGTCACTGCCCGAACCGGACATTATTTCGCTCCTGCTGACAGGTCGGACGCTGGATGAAGCCCGCGGATCGGGATTGAATATCGCCCAGCAGCACGCCATATCCTATTTGACCGGCCAGCTTGGAGGGCGATTTTCACGTACGGCGGAACAGACCCTGGGCCTCAGCCGCATTCGTATCGAACCGAACCTTGTTTCCGGCGATTCCGATCCCAGCGCGCGCCTGACCGTAGGACAGGACCTGAGACGCGACCTCAGGTTAATCTACTCGATGAACCTTGCCGACAGTTCCGACCAGATCCTGATCGGAGAATACGATCTGACCCGCAGATTCACCTTCCGTGGCACCAACCAGTACGACAACAGCAGACGGTTCGATTTCCAGCATGATCTCCGTTTTGGAGGGCAGCGTTTCGAGAAAGGTCGGCGGAATACGGAATTATCCATAGGCGAAGTCTCCTTCCGGGGCGACCGGTTTTATCCCGATGAAGTGCTTGCAGAGAAACTGGGCGTCAGGAAGGGTAAGTCTTACGATTTCTTCCAGGTTCGTAAGGGGCTCGATCGCCTCGAGAAGCACTACAGCAACTCGGATTACCTGGAAGCCAGGATCCGGCTGCAGCAGGATCAAAGAGAAAAAGAGTTCGATATATCCGTCGATATCGATGCAGGGCATCCTGTACGGTTTGTCTATGAAGGATTCGATCTGCCCAAGTCTGCTAGGAAACAGGTGCGCCGGATCTGGAAAGAAGGAGTTTTTGACCTCCAGCGGAGTCAAGACGGAGCCGCCTTTATAAAGAGCTGGTTTATACGAAACCGGTACTACGAAGCAGCGGTTCAGTGCAAAATCCGTGATTCTTCGATTGAAGCCAAAGAGGTCGGTGTTTATATGATTCCGGGAACTCGTTACACGGAGCTGCTTATGCAGTTCAACGGCGCCGATGGGATTCAGCCGGCACGACTGGAGCAGATAATCCGAAAGGAAAAAAACGGGATCGTCGACAGTATGGTCTATCCGAAGAAAGTGGTCGATCTGCTGACTCAGTATTATCGCCAGCAGGGTTACAGTACTGCCCAGATCGATCCTCCCAGGACACAGCTGGACCCCGATATGTTGACTGCCACATTGATTTTCAAGGTACGAGAAGGTCCGCTTTTTCGTATAGGGAGTGTAGGATTCGACGGGAACCAGGCGATATCCGATGAGGACCTGCAGGCCGTCGTGGTTATGAGTCCGGGCGCTGTTTTTCATCCCGGACCTCTGCGAACTTCTATAGACAAGCTGGAAGAAATTTACTGGGGTCGCGGCTATAACAATGTCAGGATTGAATCCCGGACCGAGAGGGACCTGCAGCGCGGGGAAGTGGATATCCGTTTTCAGATCGATGAACAGGACCAGGATGTCATCCGCCGGATCGAAATCGCGGGCAATAATTATGTTGACGATGGCTTTATTCGTAAGCACCTGCGCCTAAATGAAGGGGAAGTGCTGGACCACACGAAGACCGAACTCTCCCGTAGAGCGTTGTACAAAACCGGTTCTTTCGAGCTGGTTGAGCTGGAAGCCGAAACGCTCGCTACTTTTTCGGACGATATCGCGGCGTCCCGGTCCCCTCTGCTTTTGCGTGCGCGGGTCCGGGAAGTCGTTCCGTACAAAATTCGATACGGCGGATTTTACGATACGGATCGCGGGCCGGGGGCGATCTTCGATTTCGAAAACAGAAACAGCCTTCTCGGCGGCGCCCGGCTCCTTGGTTTCCGGGGCAGATACGATGCGGATCTAAAAGAAGCTCGCGGATATTTCGGCCAGCCGCTTCATCTCAAGTTTCCTTCAGTTGCCAGCGCCACGGTTTTCTACCGGGAGGAATCGTTTGAATCCAGCACCACGGACACGATAGGGGTATCTCTGCAGCACGAGATGGAACTGCGGGAGAACATGGTTCTGTCTTACGGGTATCGATTCGAGAAAACGGATACCTCCATGCATGAGCCGAATATTCTTTCGCTTCCGGATACGACGTGGAACGTTGCGCCTTTGACAGCCTCTTTCTCCTGGGATACCCGGGACGAACTTCTGGATGCTACTCGCGGATTCTTCATTTCCAACACTCTGCAATATGCCCCCTCATTGCTCGGTTCGGATCTGCGTTACATGAAATATTTCGGCCAGGTTTTCAAGTACCTGCCGCTTTCATTGCCGTCACAGGTACCTTTCGGCAGGGGGATCAAGCGACCGCGTTTCGTATACGCCGGAGGTGTCCGAATCGGTCTTGCCGGGGGATTCGACAACCAGGACCTCCCAGAAAGTGAGCGATTTTTCGCCGGTGGCGGAACATCGATCCGCGGTTTCGATCAGAATTCCATCGGCCCGGTCAATGAACTTGGAGATCCGGTCGGCGGCGAAGCGGTCTTTATGGTCAACAACGAACTTCGCGTTCCCCTGAAAAGCATCTTTGAAGGTGTAGGATTTCTGGATTTCGGAAACGTGTATCCCCGCATAGGGGATTTCAATCCATTTGATGTGCGGGGGTCATTCGGACCGGGAATCCGACTCCGTACTCCCTATTTCCTTCTGAGATTCGATTACGGAATCAAGCTGGACCGAAGACCCGGCGAAAGAGTTGGCGACTTCTATTTCAGCATTGGACAGGCGTTCTGACTATCTCGTGCAAAGGATCATCAGGAAGACTCCGGCGGATTATCGGGTATATCGGGGGGATCTTTTTTTTCATTTTGATGCTCGTGTTTATCTATCTCCAGACCGAGTGCACCTGCCCTCGTTTTCCATTGTTGCCTGGCAAGCGCCTGCATGTCTTCAACCCTGTCCATTTCGTCGACAATTTCCAGACCTAACAGCGTTTCAACCGCATCCTCGAGAGTGACGATTCCCTTGGTCTCTCCATACTCGCCGGCAACCACGGCAATATGCTGACGCCGATCGAGCAGGATTTCCAATAAAGCGGATACCGAGAGATTCTCGACGACAATCAGGATTTCCCTTTTCAGTGATTCGAGCTTCACATGGTCCTGGTTTTGAGCCTTACATAAGAGAAGGTCCGTCTTCAGTACGAATCCAGAGATGCTGTCCAGGTCTTTTTTATAGATCGGAAGGCGGGAAAAGGACATCTGTGAAACGTTATCTATGGCTTCCATAACCGTAGTATCCTGTTGCAAAGCCATAATCACCGTACGTGGTGTCATGATATCCACAACTCTCAGGGATTCGAACTGAAAGAGGTTTCGAATGATGCGAGACTCGTTTCTGTCAATTTTGCCGGCTTTTTCCCCGATATTCGCCATAGCGATGAATTCGTCACGGCTGAAGACATGCAGTCCTTTTTGACGTGCAATCATGCGGGTCAGCCATTCGGATATTTTAATCAGAGGATATAGGCTCAGGATGAGACCGCGAACGAATATAGCGGTCGGTTTTGCCAGTTTCCTCCAGAAAACAGCTCCGATGGTCTTGGGAATGATTTCAGAAAGGAAAAGAATCATCAGCGTCATGACCGCCGAGAAGAGTCCGAACCATGCGCTGCCGAAGACGACTGTGGCCTTTGCGCCCGAGCCGATGGCACCCACCGTATGGGCAATTGTGTTTAAGGTCAGAATGGCCGCCAGGGACTGGTCGACGTTGTCCTGCTTCAATCTTTTTAAAAGCGGTGCCAGTTTGGATTTTTTTTCATACAGCCCTGCAACATAGGACGGAGTGATGCTCAGCAATACCGCTTCCGCGATTGAACAGAGAAATGAAAAAACCAGCGCCAGCAATATGTACGTCACCAGCAGCAGGACGTCGGCATGGGTAAAGCTGACCTCGGATTTTTGGGAGTCTGAGACTCCGGCCGCAAAGCAAGAATTGCTTGCAATGGACACCAATAAAAAGATGACGAACGGGAGTATTCGATTGCTTGTCCTTTTCATTGTGGCGCTCCGGATTTCAATATTCTCGGGATACGGGCAAGCTGAGCATATCATCGTTAAATTATTTCGTCAGCGACTCTCTTCATCAATAAACAGGAAAATTCACGAATTGCCCTGGCAGCCTGCAACAGCAATGGGCTTACAGGTTTTTGGCGTCGAGCCCGGTTCGATCGTTTTGCCTGACAGGGATTCGGATTGTACTCATCGCGGCTGGGACCCTATTGAATAAGGCTTTTTAAAGATCTGGCTTGAACCGAAGAGAATGAAGCGGATGACTCAGCCGGCGGATTCAGGATTTCGCTAACCTCTTCGAACGGTATTTCGCCTGATTTATTGCACATTGCGCTTATGCGCCACATCTCCTTATATATCTTATATTTAAGTCCGTATTTTGCCACTTTGAACTAAAAGGATGGGGATGGCTTGGTGGCGATACAGGCTTTTTTATGGCAAAATGATAGTCCAAATACTAAATCAGCCCGATATCTTTTACAGGGTTTCTGCTGTGAAGTGTTGCAAGCGGGTGCGGCGTGTATAAAGGTCGACTGTTTAAACGCCCAACCAAGTGCAAGGCAGATGCTTTCCCGGGATTCGCCCTCGCAAAATATACTGTTTAGAAGCATGGGGCGATTGCGCAAGCCAATAATCATTCCAAAGCGGCTGTTTGTTCTGCGGGGTTTGGGACGGTATACGAGGGGAAGCGAAAACTTATTTTCCAGGTAATTATAGATTGTGTTTACAGGAGATTTGTAGTGCCTAAAAAACCGATTGCAGAATATTACACGCGAAAGCGGTTTCAAGAAAAAGGGGAACCGATCCTTTCTTTTATCCGGAACGCTAAATCAGTGAAGGAAGCGAGACGTCGGCTGTATTCCCACGTAACCGACGAGCAGTTTGCAAAATGCGGAACGGATGCAAGCTCCATCAATACGTTTCTTCATGTTGTTCGCGACTGCGCCCGCGCCTGGCGGGGAATGCTGCTGGAAAGGTCGGAAGAGGCGGCAGGCTTCAGTATCGTGCAGGCATTGTGGGATGTGGCCCGAGGGAACGATCGGCCCGACCTGCAGCCGGCTTTCTACGCGGAGCTCATGCACCTGTCTGACGGACTGGAAGGGAAGATTGAACCGCTCAGTCCCGAGGGAGTAGCTGTGCAGTCGGATTCGCTTGAAGGGCGAGACGCCGCCCTTTTGCGCTCCAAAGAGCTCGATCGTCTTTGGTCGGATGTCGAAAAACAGATGTCCCGGTTTGAAGACAACCTGACCGAGGAGTCTCAGAAACGTCGGTCGGAACAACGTGCAAAAATACTGGCCGCCCTTGGCGGTACTGGCGAAAATTTTGACGACTGGTGCTGGCAGATCGATAACATCGTCCGCAACGCGGAAGAACTCGAACGGTTGGTTTCCCTGACTGAAGAGGAACGGGACTCAATCCGGCAGGCGACGCGGGGCCACCTACCATTCGGTGTTACGCCCTATTACGCCAGCCTTTTGGATAAGGAAACGGATTCAGGGCGCGATCGCGCGTTACGAGCACAGGTGTTGCCGCCTCCGGATTATGTAAGGCGAATGCTGGAAAATCGCGAGGAGCGGGAGTGCGCTTTCGATTTCATGCTGGAGCGGGATACTTCGCCGATCGGTCTCATAACACGCAGGTACCCGGCAATCGCCATCCTGAAACCCTACAACACATGCCCGCAGATCTGTGTCTATTGCCAGCGCAATTGGGAGATCGATGATGCAATGGTGCCGGATGCTCTTGCCAAGCCTGAAGAACTCGATGCGGCAATCGAATTTATCGCCCAGCACCCGGCATTGCGCGAAATCCTCGTGACCGGCGGCGATCCCTTGGGGATGCCGGACGATACATTGATGGATATACTCAACAGGCTGGCTGCCATTTCACATATCGATGTAATCCGCATCGGTACCCGTACTCCGGTGACCCTGCCAATGCGCATAACGCCGGAACTGGCTGATGCGCTTGGACGTTTGCGTAAGCCCGGACACCGTGAAGTCTGCGTTGTTACGCATGTGGAGCATCCGTATGAAATCACACCCGAACTGATCACAGCCGTGGATAGACTGAAGCGACAGGGGATCTCGGTTTTTAACCAGCTTGTCTATTCTTTCTTCGTTTCCCGGAGGTTTGAAGCATCCAGGCTTCGCATGCTTCTGCGCAGGGTCGGCATCGATCCCTATTACACCTTCATGACGAAGGGAAAGGAAGAAACCAGTGCCTACCGCGTTCCCCTGGCTCGATTGCTGCAGGAACAGAAGGAGGAGGCCCGCTTGCTGCCAGGATCGCGTCGTACGGATGAAACGGTCTATAATGTTCCGGGCCTTGGGAAAAATTACCTGAGGGCTTTCCAACACAGAGATTTGATCTCGATTATGCCTGACGGCGCCCGCGTGTACAATTTCCACCCGTGGGAAAAGGGTATCGTTGCCCGCTCTCCATACGTCGGCTATGACGTTCCGCTCCTGCAGTACCTGTCCCGGCTCGAGTCCATTGGAGAAAATACCGACGATTATGAAAGCATCTGGTATTACTATTGATTGGAACTGATTACGCGGTTGGACCGACGGGATCCCAGCACCGGCACCGTGGCAAAAGAAAAAAGTGTTTTACTCCACGGACAACGATTTAATTTCCTGTTTGATCCGTTTTTTCATAAGCTTTTGACGTCAGGCAGAATAGAATTGCCTGCTGTTTCCGTTTGAGCAGGACGCGAAGGACCGTGCCCTTGCAGGATGAGAATGTTTAAACGACCGGATTTTCCTTTGCCGGCGGAGAATAGAGAATAGCAAATATGCCAGGGAATTTCAGCCTTCTCAGCGCGGACGACCTTCATTTTTTCAACAGTGGAACCCACTACCGGCTCTACAACAAACTCGGAGCCCATCTATGCAGCCATCAGGGGGAAAAGGGCGCATATTTTGCGGTCTGGGCGCCCGATGCTGTGCAGGTATCCGTTATTGGAGATTTCAACCGATGGAGCAAGGAGTCATCCCTGCTGTTTCCACGAGAGCAGTCCGGCATCTGGGAGGGATTCGTATCCGGCGCCGAGAACGGGAACCGGTATAAATTCCATCTTGTCTCGAGGCATGGGAATTACACCGTGGATAAAGCGGATCCCTTCGCTTTCTCCGCTGAAGTCCCGCCGGAAAGGGCTTCACGAATTCTGAACCCGGACTACGCCTGGAATGACCGGGAGTGGATGGAGCGTCGTGCACAAACCAATCTGCTTAATCAGCCACTGTCGATATACGAAGTCCACCTGGGCTCCTGGAGGCGGATTCCGGAGGACGGCTACCGATCATTGACCTATCGGGAGATGGCATCCCAACTGCCTGCCTACGTGAAGGAAATGGGATTCACCCATGTAGAGTTTCTTCCGGTAATGGAGCATCCCTTCTTTGGTTCCTGGGGATACCAGACCTCGGGGTATTTTGCTCCTTCTGCCCGATATGGATCGCCGCAGGACTTTATGGCTCTTATCGATGCATTTCACCAGTACGGAATCGGAGTTATCCTGGACTGGGTTCCCTCACATTTTCCCACGGACGAACACGGCCTCAGTTACTTTGACGGAACCCACCTGTATGAACATGCCGACCCCCGTCAGGGCAAGCACCGGGATTGGGACACGCTCGTGTTCAATTATGACCGGCACGAAGTCCAGTCTTTCCTTGCAAGCAGTGCCCATTTCTGGATCGATCGGTACCATGCCGACGGTCTCCGGGTGGACGCCGTTGCCTCCATGCTGTATCTCGACTATTCCCGTGAGGAAGGAGAGTGGATTGCGAATAAATTCGGAGGCAGGGAAAACCTGGGAGCCATTCAATTCCTCCGATCCATGAACGAGAGCCTCTACAAGGAGTATCCCGGTGTCCAGATCATTGCGGAAGAATCCACGGATTGGCCGATGGTTTCAAGACCGACTAGCCTGGGCGGTCTTGGGTTCGGGATGAAATGGGATATGGGGTGGATGCACGATACGCTTTCCTATATGTCCCTGGATCCGGTTCACCGCAAATACCACCATTACAAACTTACTTTCCGGGGGCTCTACATGTTCACGGAAAATTTTCTTCTTCCCCTTTCCCACGATGAGGTCGTCCATGGGAAGGGATCCCTGTTGGGCAAAATGCCCGGAGATGACTGGCGCAAGTTTGCCAACCTTCGCCTGTTGCTGGGTTACATGTATGCACAGCCCGGCAAAAAGCTGCTGTTTATGGGGGGAGAGTTCGGGCAGCGCAACGAATGGACTCATGATGCCAGCCTGGACTGGAACCTTCTGCAGTATGAAACGCATCGGGGACTGCAGCGCTGGGTGCAGGACCTGAACCGGCTGTATCGTGAGGAACCCGCCTTGTACGGGCTCGATTTTCAGCCCGAGGGATTCTGCTGGATCGATTGCAGCGACGCGGACGGCAGTGTTATCAGCTTGTTGCGAAGAGGGAATTCCGGTCAACCCGATCTGATGATCGTGGGAAATTTCACGCCTGTACCGCGACATAGCTACAGCGTAGGTGTCCCCCATAGCGGTTACTGGAAAGAAGCTCTGAACAGTGATTCCGAGCTATACGGAGGGAGCGGTTCCGGCAACATGGGGGGGATGAAAACCGTACCTGTTCCGTTTCACAATCAGCCGTGTTCCCTGGCTTTGAACCTGCCACCCCTGGCGATCCTGTTTTTTCGATCCGAAGCGCAGGTAGATTGAACGGCTGTGCCGGAGCCGCCGGAGTCTGAATAACGATCAACACCGATTATCGGAGGAGCTATACGCCCCCTTCAACCAACCGAAGGATGATGGCCGCCGGCGGCCTGTCCGCCGGCCCTTTCCCAACATGATGAAACCGGACTATCCCGGCCGGGTCCACCAGCACGTCTCCGCCACGCTGATTGACGTCTCCGGTCGGTTTTCGAGGCAACCTCCCTCGGATCATTTCTTTCAGGTACGCCCGCCAGGTAGAGAGTCCCCACAGGTCCAGGAGTCCTGCACGCAGCATGCCATAGGCACGGTACAGTTCCCGTTTTTCATCCACCAGCAGGGGCCATCGCAGTTTTGTATTCTCAACATAGTTCCGGGCAAAAAAGCTTTGTTCGAACGTGATGACGACGATCTTCATGCCCAGCCGGTCCAGCTCTTTTTCATGGCGCCGCAACTGCGACAGGTGTCCCCGGCACGGCAGTCAGCCGAGGTGGCGATGGAAGACCAGAAGCAGCCAACTTCCGGCATAGTCCTGAAGGCTGTGGTTTTTGTCGTCGAGATCTCTTAGACAAAAAGAAACGGCTTTTTCCCCTACCATGTTCATGGCATCAAACTCCCATTTTTTAACACACGCCGGCGGTTATACCCTATCGTTCGCCGGCTTGTCCATGCTTGCAGGATTTTCCCTGCACATTCAGCGATCCAGGCGGCGGCAGCGCTTCGCTAATAAAATTGGAAAAATGCAGATTTGGAAAAAAGTCAACGGGTGCGCGCCCCCGGGTGGCAACGGGGGCGACGCGGGCCGAACCATCGGTCGGCCCGGTAACAAAACATTGCCGATACGGATCTTTTACACGGACCGGGGGGCTAACCTTCAGCCTCTTTTTCGAGTGCATCCAGCCTCTCCGGGTCGGAAATTGCAATGTCGATCAGGCATTTCGGAACGTTGCTCTGCGCGCACATCTGGCGGATTTCATTTTCCGCGTCGCACAGATCCATAATATCCCGGATCGCCTCAATATGAGTCAGCCGGTCTTCCATGGAGATATCCTCGAGAGGAGGCCCGGCGGCGGTTTCCGCTTTTCTTTTCGCTTCCTCCTCGGCAAGTCTCTGTTTTTCCTTAATCTCCTCTTCCATGGCCTTTTTGACCTCGTCGACTGCGGCCTGGCCCACTCCGGCGAGTTCCATGATTAGTGCGTCGGAGACATCCTTGTTAATCAGATGTTTGATCCGCTCTTGATCCGGTTTTCCCGCGACAGCCTCCAGCAGCGATTGAACCCGCGCTTTTTCCGCTTTTTCCGCCTTGATCGCGCCTATTTCCTGGTCGTACCGCTCCCGTGTAATCCCGAGGGATTCAATGATTGTATCGGACACCACCTCAGCCGCTATCAGGTATCGGATTCCTTCGCTTTCAGGTAACTCTTTCGATTTTTTAATGATAAATCCAAGTCGCGTTTGTTCGACCATTTCCAGTATGGTCGGTTTCCGTTCATAATCCTTCAGTTTTGGCCAGGAATCTTCCAAAGCATGGATGATATTGGCTGTAGCCTTTCCGGTATTCTCGACATTCTCGAAGGTTAATTTGTCAAGGACTCCCTTAAGATCTTCCAGAAGCGCATGGCCGTTTCTGTTTTTTTCTTCCAATGCCCATCGCAACTGGAGAAAATTCCCGCCATGAAGAGAAACATTGTAGCCGGACTGATCCAGTTCGGAAGCGATGGTCTGTTGAACGGATTCCAGGTTGGATCCTGAAGAGTCCAGGGAGGCATGCTCGAGAATTTTTCTTTCCATTGCCAGCCAGAGGGGTTCTTTTGCAGTCTTGTTGCTTGTAGTCATGGTTTCCTTTACAGCATGAACCCGCATTTCTTACGAAGTTTCATTTAATCGAAGCGACTGGAACCTTGTAAGAAATGCGGGTTGAGAGTTTAAAAATATTGCGTATTACGCTAAATTACCAACCACGGGGTGGATTATAAAACGTAACTGCCTGGAAATAAATACTTCAAATTTTAGTATTTTCCACCCGGTATGTTCGCGGACAGGAGGGCATCGGGAACCTGAAATAATTGTAAATATTATGTTTTAAACGTTGTTACGATTGCATGGAAAGGCATGTAACTATGGCAGACAAGATTGAAGGATACAAAGAACATGTGGAAGCCGATATGGAAGCCCGTCTGGTATGGGACCAGGACTTGGTTTTCACTGCGAGCACCCGGAGGGGATACGACATGGAATTTGACGCGAAAGTTCAGATGGGGTGCATGCCTCTGGAGGGATTGCTGCTCTCCCTGGCGGGCTGTATGGCTATCGATGTCGTGTCCATCCTTCAGAAAATGCGCTGCCAGCTTTCGTCGATGTCCATGAAAATAAATGCAAAGCGGTCGGAGACACCGCCCCAGCGCTTGCGCTCGGTAGTCCTGGAACTCTTTTTAAAGGGCGACGACCTGGGGGAAGAAAAGGTCCAGCGCGCGGTATCCCTGTCGGCCGAAAAATACTGTTCCGTGCGTCACTCTCTCCGGGAGGATATCGATATTCAGACGATTTACCATATTGAGTAATCCCGTCGGGACATTGTGAACTATAAACTTAGGGGCGAACCTTGTGTTCGCCCTTTGTCGTATTCGAATACTTTGAAACCCTACCTGCTTGCACGCGCAGTTAGATACGGTCTTCGCTGGCGCTGCGGCTGAAATTTCTTGTTAAAAGACCGGTACCTGCCGGATAAAAAACGAGCCGTTCGACCGTTCACTTACGAAAAGGGACAACAGCCGGATTTGAATTATGTCCTTCGAATGAACCCTGGTGCCGGAAATAGCATCTATTCCTAATAGATGCATGCATCGAATAGCTCTTCCGGCGGAAGGCTTTAAATAAAAGGCTGAGGAAAGCAAGAGGGGCCCGCCGGAATTCCTTAAAATGCAAGAATGCGGTTCTTAAGGAGGCCGGTATGATCGACATGTTGAAAGATCATCGGAGTACAGGTAACTTCCTGGGTCGATGCCTGCTGAAAATGATTTCCCTGGCTCTTGTTCTCTTGTTTCTGCATCCTGACTTAGTGGCGGCAGACCCGTCTGCGGCATCTCCGGCTTCCGCTCAATCTTCCGGCCCTGACGATCAGGGGCGGGGAAGAGAAGCGGATTTTCTCTTTTCAGCTCCCAAGGGTTTTCTGGGTTTTCGCATCGGAAGGTTTTTTCCACGGGCGGAGAGCGAGCTTTTCGATATGGTCATGAGCGAGTTGACTCTTGAGAAGAACGATTTTCGCGCCTGGGACTTTGGTTTCGACGGCGGCGCCGACTTTCATGAAAGACTCGAACTGGTGGTCAGCATGGATTATCTTAGTCGGACCAAACTTTCCGAGTTCAGGGATTATGTAGACGAACAGGACCTGCCGATTATCCAGGAAACCAATTATGCCCAACTGCCATTGACGGCCGGCCTTAAGTTTCTGCTCATACCCAGGGGCCGCCAGGTTGGGCAGTATGCGTGGCTGCCTTCCCGATTTATTCCTTACCTGAGTGCCGGCGCGGGCGTAATGTGGTATCGTTTTGAACAGGAGGGGGATTTTGTCGATTTTGACACCCTGGAAATCTTTTATGCCAAATTAAGATCCTCCGGCTGGACGCCGACCGGGTACCTTGGGGGAGGCATCGATATCAATGTTTTCAAGTACGCCTATTTGGTACTGGACCTGCGGTATTCATGGGCAAAACCAGAATTGGGCCGGGACTTTGTGGGATTCGACAATCTGGACATGACCGGCCTTCGAGCGACCGCCGGTCTACAATGGCATTTTTAGGGAGGGGACCATGCAGGGAACTAACCGAAGCATTTTCTCCTTTGAAAAGACATCGAACAGTTCACGGCAAAACTCGCCGGGAAAATTTTCATCACAATCCGGTATGCGCATTGTGTGCCTGTTAGGTATCGTTCTGGGACTGCTGCCATTAACGATCGCGAATGTTGAGGCTGCCGTACCGGCTGATACACGGGCGACTGCGGATATCGACAGCCGATGGTTGCCCTGGATAGGCTCCTGGCGCCTTGTCCCGGGTGCCGTCGGCGTGGCGGAGGAAAAAGAGGGCGGCGATTATATTTTGAGCATCCGTCCCGGGGATGACCGGAATTCCGTGAATATGAAAGCATTCCGGGATAAAACGGTTCTTTTTGATGACAAGGTAGTAACCGACGGACTGTCTCAAACATTGAAAGATAAGGACTGTTCGGGCTGGTATCAATATTCCTGGTCCAAAACGGGGAAACGCCTGCTTTTTGAGAGCAAATCGAGTTGTTCGGGAGAATCGCCGCAAAAAATATCCGGTATTTGGATTGTCAATAAATATGGCGAGTGGCTGGATATTCAATTACTGCAGCGGCAGGAGGACAGGATTATCACGCTGCGTCGATACGCTCCGGTAATGGAGGACGCCGAGGATTCCGCAGCATATTCCGTCCGAAGGATCCGAGCCTCCCAGATCTCCGCCGGCACCGCCTTTTCAATAGACGAAGTTGTTGAGCTCAGTCGAAAAGTCGCCCCGGAAATCCTGGAGGCCGCCCTGGTTGAATACCATGAACCTTTCCCGATTAATTCCAGGACGCTGGCTGATCTTTCAAGCGCCGGAGTTCCCCCTCAGGTTATGGATCTCATGGTGGCGCTTTCGTTCCCCGAAAAATTCACAGTGGAACCTCACACCGTCTCGATTACGCCTAAAGGCGGCTCCGGGGAACATGAAGCCGGGGGCTACAATTACCAGGCATATTATATTGTCGATCCATTTTTCCCCTGGTGCTGGACACCCTATACCTGGTCCTTCTATTGGGGGTATGGGGGTTGGGGGTCGGGATGGTACCCGCCCTATTATCCCGGCTATCCCGGCTATCCCGGCCATCCGGTAGTGAAACCCGCAAACAGCGGCAGGCTGGTAGCCGGTCGTGGATATACCAAGGTATATCCACGGAGTTCTTCCATCGCCAGGCCGCGCAGCGCCGGTTCGGGCTCCCCTATAGTAGCCGGGAGCACCCGCTCCGTGGCAAGACCCAACGCAAGGGTCTATTCTACCAGGGACAGCCGCGGCACCGTATCGTCTTCCTCCACTACCGGTAGTCGCAGCGTCGCATCTCCTCCTGCTTCGTATAGCCGGGGGAGTTCGGTTCCTTCCGGAGGAGGGCGAGTTTCCGCACCCTCCGGTGGAGGTTCGCCAAGTGTATCTCCCGGCGGCTACAGCGGCGGCAGCGGTGGACGCAGGGCCAAGGAGCGGTAATCCACGACAGCAAAGTATATTTGTCAAATCTTAAAGAAGGTAAAGTTTAGGCGTCCCTTCCCGTTACTTTCGGAGTCTATCCGCCCTGTCTTTTTATAATCCTAATAGATTAGTATTTCACTCCATAGTTCTTGCTGTAAGATTCATATCAATATATTCTTCATGGGGATTTAATCTAGTGAATTTGGAGAGCTTGTAAAATGAAAAGGATTTGCTGCCTATTTGTTGCTTGTCTGATGGCATCGACCTGCCTTCTGTTCGCGGCGGATTTCTGGGAGAAGAAAGAGTTTGCCAAATGGAGCGAAGACGAGGTTTCGAAAATACTCAAAGAATCACCCTGGGCGCGTAGAACCTATATCAAATACGTCAGTAAACCGATGGACCCGGGAGCCATGGGACCGGGTCCCCCGCCAATGGGTAATGTCGCCAATATGGGCGGCGGCGGATTCGGCGGTGGCGGCGGCGGATTCGGTGGNNTCCCGTGATCGTGCGGTGGCACTCCTCTCTTCCTGTCAAGCAAGCCGTGGCCATTTTACGCTTCAAGGACAACGTGGAAACTTCGGAAGAAGCGGCCGAAATGATTAACCGTCAGGAGTCGACATATATTGTTGGGATCATCGGCATGCCCCGAAGGGGACCCATGGGGTATGACAAAGATTCAATCAAGGCGGGATCGCAGCTGATTATTGAGAACAAGCCCCCTATAAAGGCTATAGAAGTATTTACCAACCAGGACGGCGAGAACACCAATATCTATATAGCGTTTTCGAGATATCAAAACAACGAGCCGTTGATTTCCCTGAATGATAAGAAAGTTGAAGTTGTGGTTGAAATCTCCGGTCCCTTCTCAACCACGGTGATCAAGAAGGAATTCAAGTTGAAGGATATGCAGTACAAGGGAAAGCTTGAAATCTAAGAGAACGTTTCTTTCTCTGTTTGAGGAATAACGATTGTAAAAATCATCCCCCCGGCCGGATTGCTGCGCGCCTCCAGCATGCCTCCGTGTTGCAGGACGATCTGGTTTGCGACCGCAAGACCCAGCCCCGTCCCTTTTTCCCTTGTGGTAAAGAAGGGTGTGAATATGCTGTCCAGATCTTCTGGCGCCACTCCACACCCCTGATCGATGACTTCAATATGCAAGTCGGAGATAACCATACGGGCATTCAGTAGAATCTTCCCTCCGTCGGACATGGCCTGGATAGCATTGAGGACCAGGTTCAGGATCACCTGCTTCAGTTGTTCCCCATCCCCGTTGAGAGTCAGGTCCTGTGGCGTAACCGTTTTGTGTATCCGGATGCCTTTTCCGGAGGCGGTATGCGCGACGAGACGTATGACGGACTCCAGCAGCGGATCCAGAATTACGGATTGCCGCTGGGGAACCGGCGGCCGCGCGAAATCCAGCAGGTTGCCGAGCAGGCGGTTCAGGCGCCGGCATTCCTTTTTAATAATCTCCAGGAATTCCCCGTGTTGTTCTTCCGTCAGGTCTCCTTTCCCCAGGATCCCGGCGGACCCTTCTATGCTGGCCAGAGGATTTCGAATTTCGTGCGCCAGCCCTGCTGAAAGGTTGCCGATAGCGGCGAGGCGGTCGGCGCGCTTCATGCGTTCGAAATTATCCCGGAGTTCCCGGTTCGCCTCGGCGAGCTGCCCGGCGGCTTTTTCCAGTTCCTTCTGTTTCTTGCGCTGTCCGTCTGCCAGAAATCCCGTGACGGCCCCGACAAGGAAGAAAAGCACTATTTCAGCGTACTGGTTGAATGCATAGCCGGGATACTGGTGCCAGTCCAGGAAAATGTGCGGTATGTAGCAGAAGCCGGCGAGGAGTGCAGCCAGCAGGCCTCCAACCCACCCGAAGCGCACGGCCGCGTATACAATCGGCAGGTAATAGAGACGCTGAAAGATATTGTGCCACAGGATCAGGGATGCGGGAGTGAAGTAGTGCGCCAGGCTTGTTCCGATGATCCCGAGCAGGATCAGGACGATCTGGATCCGCCTGTTGTATCGCACCGGAAAAGCCATTTTCATCTCCCTAAAAGGAAGCATAGCGTGAATTTCTACGAATGCCAAATTTCCTGATAAGCAAATTCTTAGAACGGACCGGTTTCGTGCATGAATAATTATTAATGATTTATTACTTTTTATGTTCCGTTATAGAATACGCCTGTTTTGACACCGGATCTATTCAGGGTAATGCGGTGGCAGATACCCGGGAGGAAAGGATAATGGCGGACATGAACGAGGCCGAGGCACGGGAATGGCCATACCCTGTGAACTACGGGAAGGAGAATGAAGTCAGCGCGGATGTTCTCATCCTCGGGGGAGGCGTTGCAGGATGCCATGCCGCAATCAGCGCCGCGAAACGCGGCGTCAAAGTCGTGGTGGTCGACAAGGGCGCCGTCATCCGGAGCGGATCCGGCGGGGCGGGGGTGGACCACTGGCACGGCGCCTACACGAATCCCTGTTCCAAGATAACGCCGCACGAAGTGATGGACATCGTCAAGGCGTTCGGTCCCTACAGCTACGGCGAGTTCGGAAACGGGATCAGCTGCTACATCCAGTGCAATGAAAGTTACGATGCACTCATGGACCTCGAGCGGATGGGGGTAAAGGTCCGGGATGTCGACGATGAATTCGCCGGTGCCGACTTCAGGGATGAAGAAACCAAACTCATGTTCGCCTATGATTACGAAAATCGTTACTGTATCCGGGTCAACGGAGGCGCGGATATCAAGGTCGCCCTCTATAACGAGATGCTGCGATTGGGCGTGAAAATCTACGATCGTATCATGGCCACAATCCTGTTGACCGCAGACGGTCGCCAGGGAGGCCGTGTCGTAGGCGCCGCCGGGGTTCACACGCGCACAGGCGAGTTTTATATATTCAGGTCGAAATCCGTGATTCTTTCCATGGCCGTACCGGCCGGGCAGTGGATTTTTTCGACCGAACTGGTCGGCTTCGGATCCAGTTTCAACGACCCGAACAACTCCGGGGACGGCACCGCCATGGCATGGAACGCCGGTGCCGAATTGGCCCTGATGGAAAGAAGCGGTCGTGCTTTATCCAGCGGATTTTTCCGCTATCCTCCCTATGGGACGGGCGATCACAACAATACCTGGTTCGCCTGTACGATTGTGGATGCCAACGGGAAAGAGATCCCCTGGGTGGATCGGGACGGGAATGTGATCCAAAAAGTATCGGATCGATACCAGCCGGCACCGGGGCAGAAGTTCTTCGGCTACGGACGCAGGGGGCCCTACGACATATGGGGGCCGAGCCTGATTCCTGATCTTTCCGAAAGGATAAAAAACGGCGAATACGTTCTGCCTCTCTATGCGGATCTGCCGGGAATGCCGGAAAATGAAAGAAGGGCGATCTGGGGTCTGATGGTCTATAACGAAGGGAAGTGCCGGATCATTTACGAAACCTACAACAGGGCCGGATTCGATCCGGACAAGGATATGCTCCAACTGGCCGTGTTACCGCCGGAGCACTACGGGCAGGGTCCCAACTGGGAGACCTATGGTCCGGGACAGTGGCGCGAGGTGGCCTTCGGCGGCGGGGGCGGTATCGTTTTCGACTGGGATCTCCGGACGAACCTGGAGGGGCTGTATGTCGCAGGAAGCCAACAGTATTCCGGAGGCACTCACGCACATGCGGCAACAACCGGCAGGTACGCCGGGAGAAAAGCCGCCGGGTACGCGCGGGATTCCATGCAGGGGGCGATTGGTAGAAATCAGATAGACAGCGAAAAGGAAAGGGTATACGCACCTGTCAGGAGAAAGGACGGGATCGGCTGGAAAGAGATGCGGGCCGGATTGTGCCGCATCATGCAGGACTATTGCGGTGAATATAAAAACGAGCAGACGCTGGGAATGGGAATCCGCTGGATGGACAGCATATTTGAAAGCGAGGCATCCAGGGCTCATGCCCGCAATCCTCACGAGCTATGCCGTTCCCTGGAGAACCTGACCCATATCACCGTGGGAAAAATAATCATGGAAGCGTCCCTGGCTCGCAAGGCCAGCAGTCTGTTTTTGGATTTCAAGAGGATGGATTATCCCGAGGTCGATCCGCCGGAATGGAACAGGATCGTGACCATACGGCTGGAAAACGAGAATATTCAAGTCGGTGAACTTCCGCTCGATTACTGGCTTCGGCCGCCCTATGCCGCAAGTTACGAAGAGAATTATCGCAAGCATTGCGATCTTACAAGGGAAGGGGAATTGTAATGGCAGAGAAAGCTTATCTTGTGCCGAATCCGGTGACGCCGTGCAAGGTGATTGTTTTCAACGAAAATCTTTGTACGGGCTGCAACCTTTGTGTCGAGGTATGCCGTACGGACGTTATGGTTCCCAATCCGGAGGAAGGGAAGCCTCCCATTGTTCTCTACCCTGATGAATGTTGGTTCTGCGGTTGCTGTGCTGCGGACTGCCCGATCCCGGATGCAATTACCGTAGAATATCCATTGAATCAGCGCGTCGGATGGAAGCGTAAGGAAACCGGAGAATATTTCCGCATCGGGATGAAGAATCCGCCCCCTCCCAACACCAAGCCGCCGGTGTGCTGATCCTTTACCCGGGATCCGGATACTTTACAATCTTTTCGCCAACAGAGCAATCTGCAGCTCCAACCGTTTTATTTCCCGGATCACGGACAATCGGTTCAGTTCCATTAAATACCAGAGCCGCAATAGTCCGATTACGATCAGGGCGGTCAGACCGACAGCCAGCCAGTTCAGTTTCAATGCAATATCTTCAACTGTGAAGAAATTTACGGCACAGATAACCAGGATTACGGCAAAAATGAGTACAAGGAGAAATACCGTAATCACCATTGCCTTCAATTTTCCGCGGAAACTCTCGGCGATGAGGCCGAAAAAACCAAGTTCTTTTCCATAGCTTTCCATAACTTCTTTGTCTTCGCTGTTCAATGACTCCCGGATTTTATCGTCGATAGCGCTCATAAGGATTTTCTCCCATAATCTCAATTCCGAAGTTGAAGATGGTAAAAATACCGTTCGCTTTTTGAATCAACGGTTTGTCTATTATAAATCCAACTTCGGCGAAATTGGATTTGCTCCTATTATAGTATTGAGGTCCAATGAGATCGGCTTTCTTAGAAAAAAACAATATCGGAATTGAGGCATGATCGTCCTAAAAGAATGGGGCTGGATATACCTAATAATGCTATGCTTTCTATTTTAAACCTTTTCGCCGGATGACAAACCAAGATTTAAAAGTATCGCGTCCCAACAGCCGGATCATCCTGTGCCTTATCATCGGCGCGGTTTTGATCAGTTTCTCCGGTGTCTGGGTCAAGCTCAGTCATGTCACGCCTGCATCGGCAGCCTTTTACCGTGTATTGATCGGAGGTGTTTTCCTTCTGCTGGGTTCCGTCTGGCGCAAGGAATTTCACCGGCTGTCCCGGCTGCAAACAGGCTTGATGCTCTTGGCCGGTATCTTATTTGCACTGGACCTGATCTGTTTTCATACCAGCATCCTTTATGTCGGTCCCGGCCTGGGAACCATCCTGCCCAACTTCCAGGTGTTTGTTATGGCCCTGGTCGGCATATTGGTATTTAAGGAAAAATTGCGGCCGGTTTACCTGTTTTCCGTTCCTTTGGCCGTTATCGGACTGTTGCTTGTAGTCGGAATCCAATGGGATCTGCTGGGAGCAAAGTACCGGTTGGGGATATACGCAGGCTTGGCCACTTCGGTCTTCTATTCCGGATTTCTGCTGTCCATACGAAAACTCCACGGGAATGCCAGGAAGCTTTCCTTCTTCTATATCCTGATGATGGTATCGCTGACTTCAGCCGGTGTTCTTGCCGGTGAAATGTCGCTTTCCGGCGATTCCTTTGCTATCCCCGACATTCAGAGCATGCTTTCTCTAACCCTACTGGGCATATTCAGTCAGGGCGTGGGCTGGATCCTGATCGCCCATGCCCTGCCGCGTCTGCGCGTGTCTCTTTCCGGCCTGATCCTGCTGATGCAGCCGGCGCTGGCCTTTGTCTGGGACGTGTTCTTTTTCGACCGCCCGACCGGCGGACTGAACTGGATCGGTGTCGTTGTTGTCCTTGGGGCCATCTACATGGGAACTCTGGGTGTGAAATCCCGTTCGGAATCCAATTAGACTTTTATTATTCTCCATATTTCAGTCGATGAATTTTTTCAGTAAAAAAAGCTTGAAAGTGCTGCATAAGTGCATTAGTGTAGTAATGCACTAATTAAATCAAGTACATTGACTGAATTCTCGGGATGGCGATATGGACGATCAACTGATTCTGCTGTTTCAGATCAAAACCAGTTCAGGCGTTCCCATATACAGGCAGATTATCGACCAGGTCACACGGCTTGTAGCGAGCGGCCACCTCAAGGCTGGTGATGAGCTGCCTTCCATACGCCGGGTGGCAGGCTATTTTGAAGTCAATCCGATGACCATATCCAAAGCCTACAGCCTGCTGGAAGCAGTGGGTGTGCTGGAGCGTCTCCGGGGGAAGGGAATGATTGTCGCTTCCGACCAATCGTCTACCCGAAGCCTCAAGAAACGCCTGGAACTGATAGAGCCGGTTCTGAGGGAAGCGGCAATCCAGGCAAACCAGCTTGGGATACCCAAAGAATCCGTTCTGCAGGCGATGGCCGAGTATCTGGAGGGATCCAAATGAGTGAATATGCACTTAGCCTGGCTGGAGTCCATAAAAGATTTAAATCCAATCATGTGCTTCGCGGTATCGATCTTTCCCTGCCGGTGGGAACGATTGTCGGTCTGATGGGCAAGAACGGGGCAGGGAAATCGACCATGATCAAGTGTCTGCTCGGCTTGCTGAAAACGGATGCCGGCACGGCAACCGTGTTCGACGACAATTCCTGGGATTTGACTGCCAAAAGCAAACAGCGAATCGGCTACGTTCCGCAGACTATAACGGGTTTTGCCTGGATGAAGGTCGAGACACTGCTCTCATATACCGGCGCATTCTATGATGTCTGGAATAAAGAGAAGGTGAAGTCTCTTCTTCTGGAATGGGATCTCAATCCTCAGGCACGGATAAGCCATTTATCGGAAGGAGAAAAGCAGAAACTTTCCATCATACAAGCCCTGGGCCATGAGCCGGATCTATTCATCTTCGACGAGCCGGTTGCGGCCCTGGATCCGTCGGCGCGGCGCAAATTCCTGAAGGAACTGATCGATCTCAATATGAATGAAAACAGGTCCATGCTGTTTTCGACCCATATCGCCTCCGATCTGGAGCGCATTGCCGCCGATATCGCCATTCTTAAAGATGGCGTTATTGCCTACATGTGCGATCTGTCCACTCTCCAGGAACGTATCCGCCGACTGCATATCCGGTCGAACAAAGATCTGCCTGAGTCGCTTCCAATCCCCGGAGCCATTCACAGTACTGTCAACCGAAACAGCGCAACGGTTACTGTGGACGGTCTTCCGGATGATTATGTCGCAAAACTTCGAAGCGATCTGTCCGCCGATATTTCCATCGAGCAGCTCAATCTCGAAGAAATATTCCTGGAGGTGAACCGATGAAGGCCATTGGCGCAATACTGCGGGTATGGTTTTGCCGGCGCGGCACTATTGTTGGATTTATTCTTCCGACGCTCTATTTCCTCATTGTGGCCGGCATTACGTCGCGCGCGGTTCCCAAAATGTCATGGTGGTTTTTCCTGGATGCGTTTTGTGTTTGGGCGGCAATGACAGGATTTCATTTAAGGCAAATAGTTGTGGCCAGCACTTCTGATCTGATTCCGAAGTATCGTTCCAGGCAATTAATGGCTGCCGGATTCGTCCTGACTGCGTTTCTGATATGGCCGGTATTGTTCTCAGGCTATTTCGGCATTTCTCTGTTTTCTACGCTGGCCGCGTATGCGGTTACAGGCTGCCTGTTCCTGTGGATCGGATTTTACCTGGAAAATGTTTTTATATTTGTCTTTGGCAATATAGCCGCTTTGTTTCTTATTATTGATTCATTGAAATTTTCGAAATATCAATCTGAACCTTCCCTCATACAACAGGCGGGTGATTTTATCGGAACCCATTGGCCCGTTTATACCATCATCGTATCCGCCCTAGGATTCCTGGTTTTTGTTCTGTACTATCGGCAGGTATCCAGCGCCTCTTCTTTGAATAAGTTCCGCTTTCTTAAGATGAAACCCGATTCCGGGGACTGGTACGATCCGCTCGCCGTCAGGAGCGCGGCAAAAATTATCTCGATTTTTTTGGAAAATAAAACCGGCCGGAAAATGTCATTGTATCGGTGGTCCCGGCTCTTTCAGTTCGGTCTGTTTTCTCCAACTTACGGAGTATTGTCCAAGGGGATAAGCGTAATTGTATTTTTTCTTGTTATGACCGGGATAACGGCAATGTCTTTTCATCTTCTCTCCAGGTACATGGATACGGCGATGAATGTGTTGCTGCCGTACACTTATTACTGGTTTACAATTTTCGTAACAATGGATTTTCTGTCCCACAGAAACAGAATGCCGGCACTCTATCTTCATGCTCCCGTACCGTCGAGAGAGTATTTTATGCAGGCCGTCTTTCTCAGCCTTCTTCGGGTATTCGGTCAATTAATAATCACCCTGACCTTATTAACCATTATTGTACATGCGATTTTTCCCTGGACATCCTGGACGCATTTTCCCCAGCTTTGTGCCATGGGAATTGTCGCAGGATTTATCCAGATTGCCATCACACTATTGACCGCTGAGAAGATTCAATCCTCTTGGTTCGGCGCCGTGTGGCTGCTGGAAATTGTTCCCCTGTCTTTTCTACTCATTCCGATCACTGCACTCTATTCGCACTCCTGGACATTCATACTCTCATGTATCCCTGTGGGTTTAATTTTATTCCGGCTGGCGCTACGTCGGTGGACAATGGCCGAGCTGGAGTTTGCCTGATTGCGTCTATTTCTTATCGAAATACTTCAATGCAAATTCAATAAAGGCAGGCCAGTCTGGCGCGTCGGTGTGGCCGCCATCGTGATACCGGTATCCCAGGTCGCCTTCGATGTAGGCTACGTCAACTATGGGCTTTTCGTCGGGCATGATTACGCCCTTTGTACCCAACAATTCATAGACAGGCGTTGCCCCGGCGGCGGATAGGTACATGCCGTAACCGTCGGTCCAGTTGTCGGTTGTACCGCCGTTGATGAATACCGGGCGTGGAGCGCACAATGCTACCAGTGAGTGGGCGTCAACAGGTAAAAGTTCTACTTTGCGCGGCATAGGCGAGCCTGCCTTCAAAGGCCCCATATATTTGAAGAAGTTGCCGGCCATCCAATGGTATTCCATGTCCCACCCGGAATTTTCCAGATCCTGGCCCCAGTGCCGGCGGTTCATCTTGGTGCCCAAGCTGCCGGAGCAACTGGGGAAGGCGATCGCCAGGCGCGGTTCGTAAGCCATGGCGACAATGCTGGCTTTCCCGTAACGGGAGTGGCCGGTAACACCGATTTTAGCAGCGTCCACATTGGGGTCTGTTTCGAAGTAATCGATGAGTTTACTGACGCCCCAGCCCCAGGCGGCCAGGGAACCCCAGTCGGTCGGTTTCCTCCAGTTTCCCTTGTTGACCAGTCCGATCAGGTAGCTTGTCAGACCGGCGCCGTTATCCGGTTGCAGGTCATTCATGTTGAAATTGCAGATTCCCCATCCCTTTTCCAATACCTGGTTTTCACCCGAAGTTCCCCAGAAGGCCACGATTACCGGAACGGGGCCGGTTGCATCCGCCGGGATGCGAAGTGTCGCGGAGATCTTCGGAACATTTCTCACCTGAGGATACATGGAAATATCGATCTCGCCGGTAATGGCCTTTTCAATATACGCAATGTCCGGGACCGGGGCCTTCGACAATCTCCGCATACTCTTGCCCGCACTGTCCTTTGTTGAACCTTTTGCGGTTGTTACGGACCATTTGACGACAGGGAGGTTTTTGGCAGGCGGGATCACGCCCCAGAGCTGCTCCTCGATATCTTTTACAATTTCCGGACGTCTTTTCCCCCACCATTCCGAAGCGGTTTCAACGATCGTTCCGTCTTTCATTTTCAGGAGGTCTATCGGAGTGTAATCGCCGACTTTATCATCATCATAGTTATTCCAGAGTCCGAATGAGGACCGTGTAATCGTATGTCCCGGCACACCGTCCGTCCAGTTGCCGCCAGGATTTGCGGGATCAACTGGCTCGAGACCCGCAGGCTTGTTCGGATCTTCCTCTTTGGGAGGGAGATCGGGAAGCGTTATCCCGAGCTGCCACAGCATTTGATCCCGGTCCATGCGGCTTGTGACGTCCTCGGGCGGGAATGCGGGGAATTCAGGCGCCTCCGCCATGGTTGTTATGGATAAAAAAATGATGATTAGAAAGAGCGTGGGGTTATATTTCAGAGTTCCGATTCGCATGCAAGCCTCATTTATGTTGTCTGGGTGTATGCAATTGATTGCAAAATTCCCATCCTGAATTTCATCGCCCGAAAAGTTCTTTTTTCAAAGGATCCTTTTAAAAATGCAGGGTACAACGGTTAGCGGCTTTCCTGGAATAAAAAAGAGGAGTAAAACAACTCCAGGCCGTTCAAGACACGGCTGGAATAATATTCGGATTTGAGTACTGTTAACTGCCGCAGGATTGAGTTAATATCTCAACATTTTGTGGGTCTGTTGTACGATCCTGTCGGTGCGACAACGCCCTTTGAGGAGAGCGGGCAAGGGGAAATCGATATGGCTCAAGTGAATAAGGCTGTGATTATGGCACGCGGCCTGGGTACGCGAATGCGCAAATCGGATGAATCCGCGGCCCTGGACGGTAAACAGAACAAAGTAGCCGGCTTGGGCGTCAAGGCGATGATACCCATAGACAGACCTTTCCTGGACTATGTTCTGAGTGAACTCGCAAATGCAGGATATTCAGAAGTTTGCCTGGTCATCGGCCCTGAGCATACAATGATCCGGGATTATTACCGGGTGGAGTCCCCACCGAAACGAATCCGGATCAGTTTCGCTATCCAGGAAAAGCCTTTGGGGACCGCCGATGCCGTGGCTGCCGCGAGACAGTTTACAGGGCAGGATCATTTCCTTGTTATCAATTCAGATAACTATTATCCCGTGGACGCCCTGTGCGCTTTGAGAAAGCTGCGGGGTCCAGGCGTTGCGCTTTTCGATCGCGACAGCCTTGTAGCGGGCAGCAATGTGCCCGAAGAGCGGATATTGAAGTTTGCGGTGGTAAAAATCGACAAAGACGGCTTTCTGGAAAGAATTTACGAGAAACCGTCGGAAGAGACTATTCGGGAACTTGGAAATCCTCTGTATGTCAGTATGAACAGCTGGGTTTTTTCTCCTGAAATCTACCGCGCGTGCAGTAATATTCAACCTTCCCAAAGGGGAGAACTGGAACTTTCAGACGCGATCCAGTATGCGATTGAAGAACTAAAGGAGAAATTCAAAGCGTTAACATTCCAGGCGCCGGTTTTGGATCTGTCCAGTCGCGCGGATATTGCGGCTGTAACTGAAAAACTAAAAGGAACACAGCCCAATCCCTGAATGGTTCCAGTGGAATAATTCGGTTTTAATGATTTCGAGGGTGAAATGAATACATTGGTAAACAAACTGAGTGAATTGTCGGAAAAAATAGCAAAGAACAATCAATGGCGTCAGAGAAAGTGTTTCAATCTTATCCCCTCCGAAAATACTCCGTCCTTATTTGTCAAGTTGTGCGAAATCAGCGACCCTTCCGGCCGGTATGCCGAGCATAAAACAGCCCTTAAGAAAGAAGTGGAATCGCTGTCGGGTACCGGTGCGCTCAAGGGAGACCAGGTTTACTACTACCAGGGGGCCGATTTCATATACGAGATGGAGCGCAGACTCAAATCCGAGTTTGCCGCATTTATCGGAGGGAGTAACGTCGAGACAAGACCCGTAAGCGGGCAGATGGCCAACGAGATTGTATTCAAAGGGCTTGTGAAGTTCCTGTCCAGCAGTCCCGAAGGATTTCCTGTTCTTGGTTCCAGCGGCCGGCTTGCCTGCGTGATGAACAACGATCTAAACTACGGCGGACATCTCTCCGCACAGCCTTACGGCGCTTTATACAATCTTGCCGAAAACAATATTATCCATTTTCCCACAGAGGAGAAGAATCCCTACAAGGTGGATTTGGAAAAGATGTTGGCCCTGGTCGGCGAACACCGGCCGACGCTGATTGTATTCGGGAAAAGTATGTTTCTGCATCCCGAGCCGATTAAGCAGCTCAGGGATTTCATCCGATCCGTGCCGGACTATCGCCCTCTTGTCATGTACGATGGCGCGCATGTTCTGGGTATCCTGGGGCCCTTGTTTCAGGATCCATTGGCGGAGGGGGCGGATGTTGTTACGGGTTCCACGCACAAAACCTTCTTCGGCCCCCAAAGAGGCATAATCGCCTCCAATATGAATACAGATTCGCCCCTGAGTAAGCTGTGGAAAGAAATCACGGCGCGTACATTCCCCGGAATGACCAGCAATCATCACCTTGGAACCCAGCTGGCCATGCTTGCGGCCACTATCGAAATGAATGCTTACAAGAACGAGTACCAATCCCAGGTGCTCTCGAACGCCCGAGCATTCGCAAAGCATTGCGCAAATCAGGAAATTCCCGTCGAAGGAGGAGAAGGGGAAGGGTACACGCACACCCATCAGGTAATTATCCGGGTTGCCGACTTCGGCGATGCCAAGGAGGTGGCCACACGGCTGGAAGCCAACAATATCATTACCAACTACCAGGCTTTGCCGGGAGATGCGACATTCTATCACCCCAGCGGCATCCGGATGGGTGTCCAGGAAATGACCCGGTTCGGCATGAAAGAGATGGACTTCGAACAGCTTTCCCGCCTGATCGCCGATGTGGTGCTTCGGAAAAAGGAAGTTTCGAACGAGGTGAGTGAATTCCGTAAAAATTTCAGCAAAATGGAGTACTGCCTTAACGATAAAGATACAATACATATAGTTCCCGGACTGTTTGAAAGTCTATTTCCGGAAAAAGGCTATCTGAATGCATGGACCGATGCGCTGAAAAGATAGAACAATACCGAATTACGGGAAAAAGCCGGAATGCCCCAGCCTTTGGCTGGGGNNGGGAGTTTGGGGGCAGAAACCCCCATGGTTTTTTCCTTGGGAAGAAGCTCCGACCGTAGGTCGGAGTTCTTCACTCGCCGCAGAGATAACATCGAACAAAACAGGGGACGCGATATTTATTGAAAATGATAAATATCGCGTCCCTTATTTATTTTCTATTTATGAAATGAGGGCAAAGAAAAATCGGATAAAAATTATTGGCACACTTCGTGCGTTAACTCATAGGTAGGAAAGAAAGAAAAAATTATCTGTATTAGGGGGGACGCATGAGGATAGAAAGTCAGATATCTCCGCAATCTTTGGCCGAATCTTCTAAACCAATGATAAAAAAGGGATTAAAGGACAGAAATTCCGGAGAAAATCCAGTTTCAGAGGAATCGCAGCTACTTGCATTATCTCAATTTGGACCCGGGGGCATCTACTCGGTGAGGTCGTTGAAGGCCGCTGTCAACTATCATGTCAAATTCTTGGCAGTAGCTGAGAATAACATGATCGCAATCAATCATCCGCCGACAATTCCCAGGGAAATTATGGATCATTTCAACGGTATTCAAAGGAAATCGGCATAACGCAGATCAAATGCAGTCTCATATTATAAAGATTGATCGGGCACTGCCGCATTTATCTCTCCGGGAGTGGTTTTCCCCACACCTGGTGTGAATTGTTTTTGCGTACTCCGCAATAGAAATACAGGCAGTAATCGGGTTGAAATATCTTCAGGATTGTTCCTGGAGATACTCTTCATAGGCGTCCGCACTCATGAGTTCCTTGAGTTCTTCAGGATTCGCGATGCGGATCCGGATCATCCAGGCTCTTTCGTGCGGGGATTCGTTAATCAGTTCGGGATTCGCTTCCAGTTTTGAGTTGACTTCGATCACTTCGCCGCTTACGGGGCAGAAGATTTCCGATACCGCCTTGACGGATTCTACGGAACCGAAAGGTTCGTTAGCCTCAAAGCTGTCTCCCACTTCGGGAAGATCAACGAAAACCACATCTCCCAATTCGTGTTGGGCGTAGTCGGTTATCCCAATTGTAGCAACACTGTCCTTCACGGAAATCCATTCATGGTCCGAACTGTAAAGATTGTCTTTGGGGTACATTTGAATCACCTCTGTTGATTCCGCCCGGCGGAGCCCGGGGTTGGTCTACATATCGTACAGTGTCGGTGCAGCTTGTTTTTATCCATTCGGTTTTACAGCATAATATAATTTGAATGCGTACAGGGACGCCACTACAAATTCCGGACCAGCCGTTATAGGCATTCCAATGCAGGTAACCCGCATAACGGAAAATCCCGATCGAATACTGTAAGCCTTTAATCTTATAGTTTACGATTCAAGGGCTGAGGATCCCAACAATTTTTCTACTTAGCAAACTTGAAATCAGCAGATAACAGGGTATTTCCCCAGTCCAGAACAAACTTGCCGCCTCCGGAAGCCGATTTCAGCTCGATCGTAAATATTTCGGTTGAAGTTGACTGGCTTTCTTTTTTCATAGGGGCTGAATAGAGATCCTTGGAAGCGTCGTGTTGCATGCCCCATTGACCGGTTTGGGAATTGAAGACCAATTCGAAAGATTCGGCCGACGCACGTTTCAACCAAATGCTGTAGGACCCGGCGGGGACCTTTACATTTCCAAAGGCCAGATCGACCGGCGTTGTCAGAACGCTTGCCATATTCGAGCCCATTCTCCAGAACTGTCCTACCTGCAGTTGGGACAGCATATCCCGGCCCTTGAGTTCGGGGCGTCCGTAATCGATGGTAATGCTGCCGTCTCCCGCTTTCAGCTCTGCTTTTCCCCTGGCTCCCTGGCCGAAGACCGGTGTTAATCCTAGAAGTACAATACAAACAATCAATACCAGCGCTTTCTTTGAGTTCATCGGTTCTCGTCTCCTTTGGAATTCGATGCACTTAAGGATATCAGGAGTTCCGATTTGTATCAATTCCATCTGAACTTGTGGCAATTATTATAAAATCCCGAGGAAAAAGGATTTTTACAGAGATAGAATTAAGCGATTCGTTTCATGAATTCCCGTTTCCGGCTAAAATTGGATCAGGAAATTTTATCGACAATTAATAATGTCAGCAACAAGGGGAGGTAAAGGGCGGAAGCAATGAATAGAAATTGGGCGGATACGGTTGTCATGGACCTGACAAAATGCAGGCCGAATGACAGAAACGCGATTCCGGCAACCGAGGCTCCGGTCACGTAAATTGTGCCGGCTGTGCCGGCCAGGTAAGGAAGGAAAGTGACAAGAACGAGGAGTGCAATGAAAAGCAGGGCCTGGCGGCTTATTCTCCGACCGCTGTGATCGATTGCGGGCAGGAGGGGAAACCCGGCGCGTCTGTAGTCCTCCCGGTGCATCCAGCCGATGGCGTAGAAATGCGGTATCTGCCATAGGAATACAATCGCGAACAGGATCCATGCTTCATAGGAAATGTTATTGTTTGCGGCCGCCCAACCCAACACTACCGGAAGGGCTCCGGGAACGGCTCCTATGAAAGTGCAGATCCAGGTCTTTGTTTTCAGGGGCGTATAAAGTATCAGATAGCCGGCGAAAATAATCGCTGACAGCATGCTCGTCAGATGATTTACCTGAAAGTAGAGGTATATAAAGCCGCTTATGGAAATTGTCAGGGCAAAGATCAGTACGGAAGCGGGCTGTAACCGGCCGGCTGCCAGCGGACGAAGCGCCGTGCGTTTCATTAAAACATCCAGCTGGCGTTCGATGTACATATTGAACGCCCCGGCTCCCCCAGCCATGAGCGCAGTTCCCACCAGTGTATGAAACAGGAGCAGAAATGGAAATAAACCATCAATTCCTGTGTAAAATCCGGCAAATGTGGTAAACAGAACCAGTGAGGTAATTTTAGGCTTTGTAAGATGGAAAAAATCGGAGGTTCGCTCCCAAAACAGCGGGACGGACGGGCTTAATGTTGATCCGGGATAGTCTTTCATTTTACTCACAATGATCTGCCGAGAGCTGATTCCACCGTCCCAGCATACTGGATTGGAAGATGATTTCAGGCGCCATATCGTTAGAATATATGGAACCGGACCGGAGAGGTCAAGATATGTGGTGTCGCCTCTTTCAGGCACACCGGTGCCGATGCTGTGTTATTGGAAACGGTAAAAACTTGCGACGGAGGAGATCAATATGCCGGCGGAATTTATAAATGAACCTTTAATGGATTTCAATAACGAGGAAAATCACAAGAAGCAGTCGGAGGCTCTGGCGTTTGTTCAGTCCCAACTCGGCTGTGAGCACGACCTGATAATAGGAACGGAGAAACTCAAGTCGAGTGGAACCTTCAAGTCCTACAATCCAAGTAAAAAATCGGAGATAATCGGGACATTTCAGAGTGCCAAACCCGAACAGGCGATTCATGCCATCGATGTCGCCGCCGCTGCATTTGAAAAATGGAAACGGGCGCCGGTCGGGGAGAGGGCGAATGTTCTTTTCAGGGCAGCGGAACGACTGCGCACCCGGCGATTCGAAAGCAATGCCTGGATGATTCTGGAGGCTGGCAAGACCTGGCCGGAGGCGGATGCCGATACGGCGGAAGCGATTGATTTCTGCGAGTTTTACGCTCGAGAAGCTCTTCGCTATGCCGAGCGCCAGCCCCTGACACGCATAAAGACCGAAGATAACGATCTCCGTTACATACCGTTAGGCGTGGGTGCCGTAATTCCTCCCTGGAACTTTCCCTGCGCAATTCTGGTCGGGATGACGACAGCGTCTTTGGTTGCAGGGAATGCCGTTGTATTAAAACCGTCCTCGGATACCCCGGCAACCGGAGCCTTCTTCATGAGTATTCTTCAGGAGGCCGGCCTCCCTCCCGGAGTTGTTAACTACGTCACAGGCAGCGGTGCGACCGTTGGTAACATCCTTGTGGAGAATCCCGGGATCCGTTTTATCGCGTTTACCGGCTCAAAGGAAGTCGGACTGCATATCAATGAAACTGCGGCGCGCACACAACCGGGGCAGATCTGGATTAAGCGGGTTATCGCCGAGATGGGTGGTAAGGATTTTATTATCATAGATGAAGATGCAGACCTGAAGGAGGCGCTTGATGGGGTGATCGTGAGTGCTTTCGGATATCAGGGTCAGAAATGCTCTGCATGCTCAAGGTTGATTGTACACGAAAAAGTATACGATTCCTTTATCCCGATGCTGGTGGAAAGAGCCGAGGGTATTAAATTAGGACCGGCAATGCATCCTTCAAACTACATGGGACCGGTCATTAATGATAAGGCAATGCAGAGCATTCTTCAGTATATTGATAGAGGAAAGGGTGAAGGACGGTTGGTAACCGGCGGCCGTGCGCTTTTTGAAGAGGGGTATTTCATCGAACCGACTATAATTGCGGATGTGGATCCTGCAGCCACCATCGCCCGGGAGGAAATATTCGGACCGGTCGTGGCTGTAATTAAAGCGAAAAATTTTGATGACGCAGTTTGCATTGCCAACGACAGCGAATACGGTCTTACAGGTTCGATGTACAGCCGGAACCGGAAGCATATCGAGCGGGCGAAAGATGAATGCTTTGTTGGGAATTTCTATATCAACAAGAAATGTACCGGCGCCATGGTAGGCGTCCATCCTTTCGGCGGATTCAATATGAGCGGGACCGATTCAAAAGCCGGCGGACGGGATTATATGATGCTGTTTACCCAGGCCAAGACTGTTTCTGAGAAAATCTGATAGGAAGACCATGATTGAAGAAAATAAAAAGACTCTGTTCGGACATCCAGTAGCGCTCTATACCCTCTTTTTCGCAGAAATGTGGGAACGGTTTTCCTACTACGGCATGCGGGCCCTGCTGGTCTTCTATATGATCAAAGGCTTTCTGGGATTCAATGATACAAGGGCCTATGCGGTCTATGGCGCCTATACTGCCCTGGTCTATGCCACTCCTTTCATAGGCGGCATGCTGGCAGACAGGCTCCTTGGCGCCCGGCGCGCGGTAGTGCTCGGAGGCCTGCTTATGGCTCTGGGGCACCTGTTGATGACCGTGGAGCAGGAACTGGTTTTTTTCCTGGCCCTGGCAACACTTATCGCGGGCAACGGGTTTTTCAAACCCAACATCTCCACTATCGTCGGCACCCTCTATGAAAAAAACAAAGAGGGGCGGGACAGAGGATTTACGATTTTTTACATGGGCATAAACCTCGGGGCCGCCATGTCTCCCATCATTTGCGGGTATGTGGGAGAGACCTATGGCTGGCACTATGGTTTCGGACTGGCCACAATCGGAATGCTGAGCGGTCTCGCAGTCTTTGTGGCAACGGCGCGCCTGGCTCAATTCCTGATCCTTGGCTGCGCTCTTGTCACTGGAGTGGGCATGTTGTTTCTGCAGAACAGCGTGTATCAGCTGGCGGTCAATGTCTTCATGGGTATGGCACTGATCGCAGCCGGTATTATCGCCTTTCTCGCATTGGGACGTGGCGGTCTCCCCAAATCGGCCGGCGCCCCAAAGAATCCTTCCGTTCTCAAGGAGAAGATCGGCGGCTTCTTGAGGAAAGACTTCGCTGTTTATGTGGGGGTGCTGGTATCTCTTCCCATCCTGGTACTGCTCGTAAGAAGAAGCGAAATAGCCGGATGGATTCTAAGTATCTTCGGCATGGTGGCTTTTGTCTGGTTGTTCATCGAAGCTCTCCGCGCACCCAGGGTGGAACGGCACAGACTGTTTGTAGTGCTGATACTGATGTTTTTTTCCATGCTGTTCTGGTCGTTTTTTGAACAGGCAGGAAGCTCCCTAAACAACTTTGCGGATCGCAATGTCGACCGGGTTGTGGAAGAAGGAACCATCGAAGCGAACCAGGTGGGGACAACCGTAGAACTCCGGCTTAATCAGGAACAACTGGGTTACCGCAACGGCGATGAAATGATGAACCTGACCGAGCTGACGAACGCACGCGAGGAGTCGCGGGATACGGTCGAATGGAAGATCGATGAGGAGGACGTAGGCATGAGGATTGGAGGCCCCGAGATCCCGGCTTCCCTGTTTCAGGCCGCCAATCCGATATTTATTCTCATCTTCGGACTAGTTTTCACCGGCTTATGGTCTTTTCTCGCGACCAGGAAACTGGAACCGAACATTCCGATAAAGTTCTCGCTTGGTCTGCTGCAAATAGGCCTGGGATTCTGGGTCCTGTGGATCGGCGCCTCCAACGCCGACGAGCGCGGCATGGTTACGGCCGTCTGGCTGCTGCTCGGTTACCTGCTGATGACAACGGGCGAACTTTGTCTGTCACCCGTCGGTCTTTCCATGGTGGTGAAACTGTCGCCGAGCCGCATTGTGAGTACCGTCATGGGTGCCTGGTTTCTGGCTACGGCTTTTTCCAACTACCTGGCCGGGATCATCGCATCCTTTTCCGGCGTTTCACACGGCAATGGCGAGGAGCAGATTGTCCCGCCGCCGGTGGAAACCATAGGGCTCTACAGCAATATATTCGGAAAGATAGCCATAACCGCAGTTGTTTCCGCCTTGATCTGCTTTGCGCTGTCCCCGCTTCTGAAACGATGGATGCATGAAGACGGGGTGTAACACTATCCGGGGCGGGTACTGGTTTCCGCCCCGGGACCGCCGGTTCCCGTTGCAAATTTTTATTTTATTGTCCATCCTTTTATGTCTATGGAGGGGATATGAATCCGGGGTTATTGCGATGGGTCGGCAGTGAAGAAGCTCTGGCGGACCTTGCCGCCGGCCTGCCTTCCTGGGGACTACTGGTCCTGATTGTAGTCAGCATCGCGGTTCTTTCCAAAAGCGCCGACTGGATGATTGACGGGGTGGTTCACTTGGCCCGCCGCACGGGCCTGCCCAGAATCGTTATCGGGGCGACGGTCATCTCTCTCGGCACAACGACTCCGGAAGCGTTCGTGTCGGTTACGGCCGCGTGGATGGGAAAACCCGGATTGGCTTTAGCCAATGGAGTCGGTTCCATTATCTGCGATACGGGATTGATCTTCGGCTTGACCGCCATGATCGCTGCCGTTCCGGTTAATCGTTTTATCCTGAACCGAACTGGCTGGGTCCAGGTGGGTTCGGCGACACTGCTGGTGCTTCTGTCCCTGGCAATGCTTTTCCTGACGCCGGAACCACCCACTCTGCCGAGATGGATCGGAATATTCCTCCTGTTTCTTCTGGCGATTTACCTGTACATAACCTACTACTGGGCGAAAAAGGGAGCGTCGGCAGACGGTATGGGAGAGACGGAAGAATCGGGACCGGCGACCGGAATGGTAAAGTGCCTGATTCTCATCTTGGGCGGACTGGTGCTGGTTATTTTAGCCGCCCGTGTTATGGTTCCGAGCGCCGCGGAACTGGCACACCGAATCGGCGTACCGGAGGATGTCGTCGCCGCAACTATAGTGGCTTTCGGGACATCTTTACCGGAGTTGATGACCGCCATTGCCGCGATCCGGCGCGGGCATCCGGAAATAACCGTCGGCAATATCGTAGGCGCGGATGTTCTGAACTGCCTTTTTGTCATTGGAGCGGCCGCGGTAGCCGGCCCTCTGGAAATTCATTCAAATTTCTTCCGATTTCATTTTCCGGCCATGCTTGTAATTCTTTATTCGTTTCGTCTTTTCATATCCATGAATAAAGACGGGAAATTCAAACGCTGGCAGGGTGCCTGGCTTCTGGGAATATACCTCGTGTACCTGGTGCTGCAGTACAGCCTGAATATCGGCCCGGCTGAGGGATAAGGCAAACATATCCCGCACTGGCGGCGCGCGATGCCTGCAGGAACAATGCAATTAAGTGCGGCGTTCTTAATGGATGGAGTTAAGGATAGAGAAAATGAATAAACGCGGATTGGTATCTTTTTTAACCCTATTCGGTTTCCGATGAAGCGAATGCCAGGCTCAAAGCAGCGGGCCTAGACGGGGGAGTGGACAGAACCCTGAAATCGGCCGCGGAATCCGCCGGTAGCGAACCGATCGAAATCATGAAAATACTCCTGATCGAGGGATACAGGCTGAGACCCGCCCAATAAAAAACGGGTAAAAAACGGGGACATAATACTTCATNNATGAAGTATTATGTCCCCGTTTTCTAACAGGTCAGATGAAACGCACCGACGGTTTTTTCTTCTTTTTCAACACTTTTATTAAAGAGTTGTATCGCTTTTCCCGTAATTTCATCGCTCAGTTGAATATTTATTTCACGAAGCGCCTTACGGGTCTCTTCGGGAATTCTCAGGACTCCGTTAGCGCCCCTGCCGACGATTAAAAGATCCGGGCCGTATTCAACAACTTCCTTCAAATTCTCCATCGTCAGGGAATGACCGTCTTTGCGCCGCCAATCCGGTGAAACCCGGTCGGGAAAAACAATTACATCGTTTTGAAATTCCCGACCTTTGATAACGATTCTGCCGAATTCATATTCTTCGACTTTCATCGACAAGCATTCCTCCGGACGCATTCCAGCCGCTTAGCCATTTATCTGACGCCGTTCCTCTCTATCAGCGAAGGCTTTTCACGTTAGCACGTTCACACGGAGCCTTATTTTTTAATGTTCATCTTCATGAAGACCATTCCGGTCAAAAGCTTTGGGTAAAAATCGGTGGATTTCTGCGGCATGCGTTCGCCCTTCAGGGACAGATTTTGCATCTGTGCGGTCGTTGTCGGATTCAGAAAGAAAGCGCCCTGATAGGTGCCCTTATCGACAAGTTCGATGCAGGATTCAGGATCGCGTTGGTAGTCTATATGGGATTGGGACACGAGTTTGCTTTCATTGATGCCGAGATAATGTTCCAGAAGCAGGACGTGCAGCACACTGACATCCAGACTGCGATACGCTTCGATATAGTTTTGAAGGAGCGCGTCGTCCTTCGCTGCATCCTTCAATTTGAGAAGATAGAACGTTTTCGCACTTTGCGGATAAAAACCCAGGACCGTGCGTTCCCGCTCCCTTTTCATTTGTTCGAAAAGCTCCTTTCCAGAAGGCACCTCGGTTACGTCGAAATGTTGCTGAATGGCATTCAGGAAAAGTCGGCCATCAAATTCAGGGAGATCCCGAACCAGGCGATGGGTCGGGAGAATGGTGACTCCGGCTGCTATGTTGAAGCATGTCACCATGCGTTTGTCGAAGGACTCAATTCCGTCGGCGGCCCAGTTGCGTTGTTCGCATTCCTTCATATAATTCACGGAGGTTTCAAAGCGATGGTGTCCGTCGGCGATAAAAAGCTTGTGCGGCCGCATGGCATCCCCGATTTTTTTTAATTTTTCCGGATCGGTTATCGCCCATAAGCGGTGGATTACTCCATAATCGTCTTTGACATCGATATCGGGCGATCGATCATTGATCTCCCGGTCCATAATCCGGTTAACCGTAAGCTGCTCGTCGGAATAGAGCATAAAGACGGAATCTTCATTGCTTTCTATACTGCGAAGCAGTCGGAGGCGGTCCTGTTTCGGAGCTGCAAGCGTGCGTTCGTGTGGAATGATTCCGGATTCCGATCCTTTCAAATCCAGCAGGGCGATAAAGCCTTTTTGAACATTCTCCCGGCCTTCATAAATATATTTCTGATAATAGGCGTAGATAGCCGGTGTCGGATCCTGCAGCAGTACTTCTTCCTTCAACCACTTGCGGTAAGTCGATCCGGCTTCAGCATAGTCCGTATCAGGATTCGCCCTTTTCTCCAGATTCAGCGTTACCCGGATTGCATTGTAGGGAGACCGCCTGTGATATTCTTCCTGCAGTTCGGATGGAATTTTATCGTATGGCTGCGTCACAACCCGGTCCAGATTCCCTACGATTTTACTGTTATACCGATAACCCCGAAATGGGTATACAAAAGCCATGCAATCTCCAGGTTTCAGGCTTGGCCGTCTCGCTGCTGGCTCTGCGGGCACATACATTCGAGAGAGCTGTATTCTGCATAAGATGAGGGAACGGACAAATCCGCGATTGCGATATTTTCTATCCGTTGCTTCCTTTATCGCTGTTTAATAATCCGAGATCGGACAGAACCGACATCAGTTTACGGCGTGCTTCCTTAGAGATCGGAGTCAGGGGAAGCCGATAGACTTCCTCTACTCTTCCCATCATCGCCAGGGCTGCTTTTACAGGTATCGGGTTGGACTCGATGAAGTTTACTTTCATCAGAGGATAGAGCTTACGATTCCAGTCGCGCGCTTCTTTCCACCGTCCTTCCAGGCAAGCTGCCGCCAGGGCAGACATCATGGACGGCACTTCGTTGGAGGCAACAGAGATAATTCCGTGCCCGCCGAGCGCGATAAGGGGAAGCGTCAGGGAGTCGTCTCCCGAAAGGATCCGGAATCCTTCAGGAGCCCGAGTGCAGATCTCGCCCATTTGAGAAATGTCGCCGCTGGCTTCTTTGACACCGGCGATATTAGGAATCTCAGCCAGGCGCATGAGCGTATCCGGCAGTATGTTTACGCCGGTTCGCCCGGGGACGTTGTAGACGATAACGGGCAGATCCGTGGATTCCGCAAGAGAGCGATAATGCCGGTAAATGCCTTCCTGTGTCGGTTTGTTGTAGTAGGGCGCGACTGAAAGTATGCCGTCCACTCCCAGCTGTTTCAGTTCGGAGATTAGAGGGATGATCTTGGTCGTATTGTTGCCACCCGCTCCGGCAATCACCGGGATTCTCCCTGCAGCGGTCCGCGTGGTAATGTCTACAACGGCGAGATGCTCCTCGTGAGTCATGGTAGGATTCTCTCCCGTCGTTCCGCAGGGTACCAGGAAGTGAATCCCTTCTTCGATCTGCCAGTTTACCAACGATTCCAGGGCATTTTCATCCAGCGTTCCATCGGACTGAAACGGTGTGATTAATGCGGTCCCGCATCCTTTCAAGCTTTCCAGGTTTTTCATGACAGCCTCTTTTAAATACCTTCCAGGTTTTTAATATTTTATATCGAATTTAAAATCCAACTAAAATCGTGACTTTCCGTTTCCCGTTCAATGGTTCCCGTTTTGAGGATCACCGGGAAAAGGGAAATCCGCGACGAAGGCAATATTGCTTCTATATAAACCGCCCTTAAAAGGATTGAGGGACCGTATCCTCGATAAAAATACGATCTTATATGCCGATGATTTCCCGAAATACGTTTCGAAAATCATATATTCCCTTTTTCCCCGCAATCCAGCGCGCGGCTAGAATGGCTCCTTCGGCAAATCCCTGTCGGCTCCGTGCACGGTGTTCCAGGACAATGGAGTCTGCTTCACTGTCGAATCCGATAATATGGGTACCAGGAATGTGCCCGGCGCGGACACAGG
>DKBB01000322.1 GCA_002451015.1 Acidobacteria bacterium UBA6911 | reverse complement strand
TCAACATTGTTACGATATATATCGTAACAATGTTGAATTCGAAAGAATAATACCGGAGCAAACGGATTTCCACCGGATTCAGCAAATTTTGCCTTATTCTTGTCATAAATCTCGACTTGCAACAGGAAGAGGGCGAGATCCAAATCAGAAATTTAAGAGTTATTGAGACATTGCAGCGACATAATTTGTGGATCTTTAATTTTCAATCTCCAATTTACAGGCAATGCTGGTATGATTCCGGCACTTTAACCGGAACACGGAAAGGTTTTTATGGGCAGCTTCATGGCATTGATATCCGCCGCAATTCTGGGTATTATCCAGGGTCTCACTGAATTCCTACCCATTAGCAGTTCCGCTCATTTGATTATTGTTCCCTGGTTGACCAAATGGGAGGCGCAGGGGATTGCTTTTGATGTTGCCCTCCACGTGGGGACCGCTATATCTGTTCTTGGATTTTTCTGGAAAGACTGGATACGTCTGGCCAGGGAGACAGTCAAAGGTCTGAGTGAAAGACGCCCTCTAGCCAATTCGGACCGGAAGCTGGCCTGGTTTCTGGTGGTTGCGACTATTCCTGCAGTCATTGCAGGGCTCCTCTTCGAGGATGCAATTAAAACCAGCCTGCGATCATCGCCTCTCGTGACGGTTTTCACGCTGATCGTTTTTGCGGTACTGCTTTATATCGCCGATAAAAAAGGAAAAAAGAACCGTACCATCGGTTCATTCAGATGGGCAGATTCCATCTGGATAGGTTTAAGCCAGGCGCTTGCCCTGATCCCGGGAGTTTCCAGAAGCGGCATTACCATGACGACGGCCCTGTGGCGCAACAGTGATCGAACCAGTGCCGCGCGCTTTTCCTTTCTCCTATCAACGCCTGTTATTGTGGGAGCGGGTTGCCTGGAAGGGTTCCAGCTGGTCCGTTCGATGCTCGATCCGGTTGGAAGCATGGTTGAAGAGCAATGGTACGTATTATTGACAGGTGTTCTGTTTTCCACTGTAACCGGATTTTTATGCATCCGTTACTTTCTTCGCTATATCCGGAATAGGAGCTTTACGCCTTTCGTCGTATACCGGATTTTCCTGGCCGGAGTCGTCCTCGCCTTTTATCTGACGCAGAATTAATCCTGTGAACTGCGTTTCTTCCGCTGTTTTATTTCGTCAAGAATTTCACGGATTCGGCGTTCCATCCCCTGGTCCGAAGGACGGTAATACTGCCGGCCGTGAAGGGACTCGGGCAGGCACTCCATGTTCGCGACCTTTTCCTTGAGGTTATGGGCGTATTGATAATCCCTGCCGTAGCCAAGGTCTTTCATAAGGTTTGTGGGGGCATTGCGGATGTGCAGCGGGGGCGGCTCGTTGAAGGTATTCTGCACATCCGAGACCACTGCGCCGTAGGCTGTGTAAAGGGCGTTTGATTTCGGGGCCACCGACAGATATACGGCCGCCTGACAGAGCGCAAGCTTGCATTCTGGAAGC
This sequence comes from Acidobacteria bacterium UBA6911, assembly GCA_002451015.1. Classification (GTDB taxonomy): domain Bacteria; phylum Acidobacteriota; class UBA6911; order UBA6911; family UBA6911; genus UBA6911. The sequence continues at coordinate 3,422 of DKBB01000322.1, read as the reverse complement.
CCGACCAGGCGCACGGCATCCACCGCATTCAGAGCGACATTCAAAGCCCGAACATCTGCGAGCCCGACATCTTCGGAGGCGAAACGCACCATTCTTCTAGCGATATAAACCGGATCTTCACCAGCCTCCAGCATCCGGCCAAGCCAGTAAATGGCCGCATCCGGATCGCTGTTGCGCATCGACTTGTGCAGTGCGGAAATAAGATTGTAATGTTCCTCGCCGGTCTTGTCGTACTGAAGGATCTTCCGCTGCAGGGCAGATTCCAAATCTGCGGTGGTGAGATTCGGAGGAAGGGAGGAAGCCCGGCGTTGCGTAAGGGATATGGCCAGTTCCAGAATATTGAGCGCGACGCGTGCGTCACCGTTCGAATACAAAGCAAGCTGCTGAAGCACCTCGTCCGGAACTGAAATAGAAATGGCTCCCAGACCACGTTCCGTGTCCGACAGGGCACGTTTCAGGATCTGTACTATTTCTTCGGTTCCCAGTGGATTCAGGACATAAACCTTGCATCGGGAGAGCAATGGCCCGATGACTTCAAAGGATGGATTCTCCGTCGTGGCGCCGATCAGAGCAATTACCCCCGACTCTACATAGGGGAGAAATGCATCCTGTTGGGCCTTGTTGAAACGATGGATTTCATCCACGAACACAACCGTTCTTCCGCGTGAAGCCCGGAAAAGCGTTTCCGCTTCCGCCATTACGGTTTTTATCTCTTTGATTCCGGACAAAACGGCACTGTAGGATACAAAAGGAGAACGGGTTTGCCGGGCCAGAATCCGCGCCAGAGTAGTTTTTCCCGTTCCCGGCGGTCCCCAGAGAATTATGGACGTCAACCGGTCCTGTTCCGCCATCATGCGCAGTACTTTGCCTTTGCCGATGAGATGCTGCTGTCCCACAATTTCGTCCAGAGAACGTGGACGGAGCCTTTCCGCCAGCGGCGCATCCGGATTCGGCCAGGAATCTTCAGGTTCGGGGAATAATGATTGGGTCATGGCAGGATCATAATCGAACCGGCAAGTTATCCGGATCTCTGTCTGGAAGCTTCGAACAGTATAACGGCTCCGGCAAGGGCAACGTTTAAGGATTCAATCCCCATTGCCATTGGAATTCTAATAGCCGGTATGCCGGGATAATGTTCTTCATTCATGCCGCTTCCTTCATTTCCAAGAAGTACGGCGCAGGGGGATTTCAGGTCCGATTCGGTATGCGGCACACCGTCCCTTGTATCCGTACGATAAAGTCGAATCGAATGATTCATACAATAACCATGGAAGCATGAAAAATCCACATGTTCTACGGGTGTAAGATGAAAGAAGGTTCCGGCGCTTGATCGAACCGCCTTGGGATTTCTGGCGGAAACGGTCTTTTCTGATGTACAGAAAAGAGTCACACCGGCCGCTGCCGCTGTTCGGATCAAGGTGCCCAGGTTGCCGGGATCCTGAATGCCGCAGGCATACAGCACAAGAGCCGCAGGGTTCTTTCGAGAGGGAAGGGACACACGGGGCACTCTGACCAGAGCGATGGCTCCCTGGGGCGTTTGCAGGCAGGATAGAGATTCAAAAAGTGCAGCTTTAACCTGGTAAAAGCGAGATCCCCGGGAGTGAAGGTTCTGAAGCAGGGACTGTTCCCGAGGATTCGAACCGAATTTTTCCGAAACGACAATCGTCTCGATAGTGTAAGGGGACCGGTTCACTTCCTCCAGAACGCGTATTCCTTCAGCCAGAACCAGATCTTCCGGTGCCCTGCGGGAACCGGAAGCCAGGAGCCGTATCGTTTTGAGAAGCGGATTGTTTCTGCTCGTTAGTCGGGTGACCGTTGTCATTATAGGTTTGAAGATAAAAGTTGAAGATTAGAATTTCCCTTTCCATTACTCTTCAGGATTCATCTGAAACGGATTCGACTCTGCCATGGAGGACGCTGCCCCATAAAACACGTTTTACAGGGTAGCGGCTGTTTTTCAGGATATGGGACGCCAGGATTTTGGCATCGGCATCCCTGTCGGGAGTGTCGACTTTATTAATGAAAGGAATAATCGTCGTTCCTTCTTTACAATCCCTGCATACGCCATCGGGATGCATGAGAATGTAGGCGGCCAGCAAGGGCGTTATCGTATCTCCGGCCTTAAGGGAGAAGCGATCGGCCAGTGTCTGAAACCGGAATACAACTTCGGGCCCCAATGGCTGATGAAGACAGTCCATGCCTATAACGGGAACGAGATAGTCGGCATGATCCATGAGAACCGGTTCACCTTCTCTGGGGAGCTTCAGGGAATGCCTGGCTGCACCATCGGCTTCATTCATAAGAATTGCAAGTTTGCTGCGGTCCACGGAATCAAGAAAATCGGCGGGAACTCCTTTCAGAAGATCCGGATCCATGAATTCTCGGGTAACGACAAGTTTATAGTTCTGGTGCGTAAGGTTGCGGATTACGTCATCAACGAGGCGCTTTAACAGCTGAAGGTTGACACTGGAAATAACTGCCAAGTTTTTGCCTGGATCGGGCGGATGGATGCGGACTGTCGTGGTATAGAGGATAGATCCCTCCTTTACGATTTCGTCCATCAATCTATGGATCAGGGCCGTTTTGCCGCCTCCGCCGACGAAATTGACTAATGCGTGGGGATGAAAGTTGAAGTGATTGGAAAACAATGGAAACTCCTTACAGGGGATGATCGTTACTGTGTCGCGCCTCCGATTTCGATCTGCTTTTATTTTGCCGGACATGCCGGACGATATACGGGACCTTGCCCTGGGATTCAAAGTAGGTGCGGATAACCAGTTCCGCCACAAGCCCCATTAATATAAATTGAATCCCTAAAATAAACAGAAAAACAGCAAGCAGGAGCAGCGGATTATTGTGCGCTTTGACGCCGCTGTAATATTTTTCCAGCAAAGTGAGGACAGCGCAAAAGAATCCCGCTCCGCAGGATACCATTCCGACACCGCCGAAAAAGTACATCGGTTTTGTGGAATAGCTGCCGAGCATTTTGACTGTGATGAGGTCCAGGATGACCTTGAACGTGCGGCTCAGCCCGTATTTACTGGTGCCCGCAATTCTCGGATGATGCATCACGGGAATTTCGACAACGCGCGCACCGGCCCAGGAAGCATATACAGGAATGAATCGGTGCATTTCACCGTATAAACGGATGTGTTCCACAACCTCGCGTCTATATCCTTTCAAGGTACAACCGAAGTCGTGAAGACGCACTCCGCTTATGCAGGATATGAGCCTGTTGGCCAGCTTGGACGGAAATCTGCGGCTGAAGAAGGGATCCTGGCGGTTCCGTCTCCAGCAACTGACGACATCATATCCTTCCCTCAACTTTGATAGCACGGACTGGATATCCCGCGGATCGTTCTGCATATCCGCATCGATGGGTATAAGAATGGATCCCGAGGCATAGTCGAATCCTGCCGTCA
>DKBB01000141.1 GCA_002451015.1 Acidobacteria bacterium UBA6911 | reverse complement strand
CAAAAACGGATAAAATCAAGTTGACGGACGAATTGTGCTTGGGTGCTTTTTACCTAGGGCGGAGTCAGACTGATATTGTTGAGCAAAGCCGAACCGGATGCGCCGGTGACGATTGAACCCCCCTTTTCGTTTGACCCTGCGTTCCAGCTGCTCTTCAGTTCCACGTTCGCGACAGAGGAACTTTTTGAGTCCATAAACCCGCCTTCAACATTCCCCCCCACACCCGCTGAAACGCCCGCCTTGATGTACACTTCTTTTATACCGTTTTCCGTGATCTCTACACCAACCGCTCCGGAGCCGCTTGTTTCCGCTGCAAACGGGCCGAGGGAGCCTCCACCGATAGATTTTGCAACACCAAACTCCAGGGTGCCTTTCGTGATTTTATCGTGATTGAGATCTTCTTCCCAGCCAACCTTTACTTTAACTCCCAACTCCGTGTCGACATCAAACGTGGTACTCATCTTGTTGCATTCTGTTTTAATGGTCGTGAAGGGCGGAATGAAGTATTCATCTTTGTACTCGCAATTCAGTTCATCAAAATCAGGCAACGGCTGTCTCAATCCTTGCGGAGGTATTTCTTCGGGAATGCAACCTGACTCCAGTTCTACATTAAGGTTGGCCAGCTCTTCGACAAATGTTCTCTGTATCTCTGCAATCATGTATTGATACAGGGAACGGTCCGTCGAAACGTAAAGTGTCAGGTTCGCTCTTGTGTTGAGATATTGTTTTTGGAGAGTGAGAAATTCGCTGTTCCTCTGCTGCCAGACGGTATTGGCTTTGGTTAAAAAAGCAGTGGTGGCCGATATAACTTTATTGCAGACTACGGTTTCGTCTGCATTTCTATTTGCTTCTTGAATTGCGGCTATGGTGTTCCAGTATTCTTTTCTCCACAGCTCCACATCATCCGTTGATTTACGAATCTGTTTTTCAATTCGCGCTCGTTGTTCGGAAAACCATTCCACAAGCAAGGCAATCTTTCGCTCCGCCGTTCGATAAACAGGAGAAGACATGTAAGGCTTTAACAGCATCGGGTTTGCCAGCATCCTTGCGTTGTAGGCGTCTGCTTTGCTCTTCAATGCGGTCATTTCTTCTCTCAACCGGTTATCCAAAGAATGAAGCTTTTCCCGATAGTCGTCCCATTGCTTAATAAGCGCCTCTGCAGGCGTGCCTCCCTCGAAAGGGTATTCGGGTTTAATGAGAATGAACTTTTCGAAGCCAAGCGGTTCTGCCTTTAACTGATAGGGAAAGGATACATCGTCGTATTCCAGCGTGCCGCCCAACTCGTCCAGTAAGGCTTCTTTCTCGGCGGTGTAGTGCTCTTTGACGGACTGCTTGATCGATTGAATAGCTTCCTTCGTTTTGCCTTCAGATCTCTCGATCGCGCTTTTGGTCAGATTAGCCTGCACATGCCGTGCGTAAATCCTAATCGCCTGATCCAAGTGTTTTTTCGCGTTGTTGGTGTCACCAAGGCCATAATAGGCCTGAGCGAGGTTGTTCAGGATTGTACTGTTGTTGGGAAATTTTTGATTGAGGTTCAGTAGTATCGGGACTGCCGCATGCTCGCCATTTGCCATAGTGAGAAAAGCGGCGTAGTTATTCAGGTTATTATAATTCTTTGGATCCGCGATGCATTCTATCCCGAGAGTAAGCAGCGCCAGCTCCGGATCGCCGACCATCCAGAGGCTGCTTGCGACATTTCCCATGTAATCCGATGATTTGTTTTTATCCTTCGACGCACCGTAAGCCCTCAGCGCATCTTCCTGGTATTTGCGCGGAAGAAGCCGTTCGACTTCCGAGTGCACCTTTTTGATGTGCTCCAGGAGTTCGGCATCCGTAGGTATTTTGTCCGGTATTGCTTTAAGGCGCTTTTCGTCTCTCTCCGGAGGGTTTCTATTTTTGCCTTCTTGGGTCGATTCATGCTCGGATGCCTGTTCCATTGTTTCGTCGGACATGCTCTGAACCGATTTCGTCAATGATTCCATCGTCGCTAATTGAGTTTTCATCATATTCAATTGATCAACGAGATTACCCACCTCCTCCGGGTTGTCTTTCTTAGCAGCGTCGATTTGTTCTTCAAGGCTGGCGATTTCCTTTTTGATCTCGTTCGCCACTTCCTGCATTGCCCCATCTATTTCATCTTTTTGGGGGATCTGTGAGAAAAGGGGTGGGATGAGCAGGCAACTGAACAATACCAAAAATCCGGATCGCATGTTTTTTGAAACCTTTCAGATTTATTTGAACTTTGATCGGGAAATCTTACTGATAGCACCCATTCGAGATAATCCTTCGACTCCGTTCGAGACCGGGCCGACTACCTGTCGATCAATGTCTGCAATTTTTCGACGGGAAAATCTTCTTCAAACACCTTTCTGAAATTTCTGGGAGCTGCAGAATCATTCCATGACCATTGCACCCAGATGTACTGCGGCACGTATTTGGGAAGATCCCTGCGCAAATATGCCGGGTTCTCCGTCACCAGTTCGCCGCCCCCTTCTTCCGCGGTTGAGAAAATAGATTGAGCCGCGGAAACAGGGCATAGTTCCCTTACGATAGCCGGCGCGTCCAGAAGGCCATTATTTTTGGTTTGTGCCAGTTCTTCTCGATATTTGTTTGTGATTTCGTGGTTGGATTTAATGACGCCTTCGAGCTTCTCAGTCTCATTTACCTTATACCATGCGACAGCTTCTTCACCACGCTTCCCATGCAGAGCTGAGCAGAAATCCAAATACTGCCTCCTGGTTACCGGCACATATGGACTCATTCCAGGGCGATGCAGCAATACGGAACGCTTCCTGCATTCCTCCAATTCGCAAGATGCGTACAGGTCGTATCCTTTCCATTTACCCACAATGGGCTCTCTCTGATAAACCGGCCGTCCTTCAATCAGAAATTTTTCATGAGAATTGTGGCTCATGGAGGAAATCGAGTTAAATGATATGTCGAGGATAGTCCCTGTCTCCCCGCTATAGGGCACGTAGTTCGAATCATCTCCCCAGCAGAAATAGTATTGGATCATATTCATGTAAGATGCCCGGAGAGTCGGGAATCCATTTTCATTCTCAGAATCATGTGCGAAGCGATAATTGCCTCCCGTCAGTTTCCAGAATGGCTCAAGCCCTGCTGGAGGTATAGATTCTTCCACCAGCTGCTGTATTACTTTCAATCGGCTTTTCAATTGGGTCACGTCGGCAGCAGAAAGGGAGCGGCTGAAAAACTCCACTTTGTCACCGATCTCTTCCCGGTATTTTCCTTTCAGGGATAATACCAGTGAGTCGCTACAGCGCTCCTCTGCCGTGAATGGTTTCTGGCCATAGGACGGAATATGGATGCAAGCGCAGACACAAAGGAGACAGAAAGCTGTTATTGGCTTTTTCATTTCAAGGAACTCCTTGACATATCCGGAGAGCAATTTCCGGATGAATCAAATTCCGAACTCAATGCCGTGGCATGCCCCGTGCCGAACCAATGCAACGCAGCCACGCTTATAGTTTGATGAACTCCACCCTGCGGTTATTGGCTTTTCCTGCGCTACTGTCATTTCCATCTATGGGTTCGCTCTCGCCTTTGCCATCCGTATCCATCCGATCGTCCACGATACCAAATTCCTTTGCCAATGCCGTTTTGACTGAGTCGGCTCTGCGCTTCGATAAATCGAGATTACTGGCGTCGTTGCCATCCGAATCCGTATGCCCGACAATCTTCACTTTCAGATCGGGGTATTCCTTGAGCACGTTC
>DKBB01000088.1 GCA_002451015.1 Acidobacteria bacterium UBA6911 | reverse complement strand
CCACCCCGGCGCAATGCCTCGCTGTTTGCGAATCCGCCGTGACCGCTCAGATGAAAAACCATAACAGGCGTGTTGGGAAAGATCTCATCCAGCAGGTTGCGTGTCGGTCCTTTTTTTTCTTCGTACAACTCCTGATCTGCGCCGAAAGCAATGATCCAGCCATCCTCATCAGGTTCGGTATGTCCGATTTTTTCAAGGGCACCGGCAAGAGTCGGAGTGGTAAACGGCGTCACGTCAGTAACAATGACGGTGGCACTGGACATGTACAGATGATCATGGGATTCAAAAAATCCCGGAACAATGGTTTTACCTTCAAGATTATAGAATTTTTCATAGCTGTCTATAGCCGCCCTCACATCGGCTTCCGAACCGACGGCGACAATCCTGTCTCCTGAAAGGGCCATTGCATCTGCCGAGGGCTTTTTATCATCCATTGTGACGATATCCACGTTTACAATGAGGACAGTGTCCTCCTTTGAGTTCATCGCATTCCTATCTTTGGCACTGCTTCCATTATTGTTTTGATTTGCGGTGCAGGAAATTACGGATAAAACTGCAAGACCCAATGCAATGCGTATAAGATATTTAATCATTGCTCTCCTCCACGGTCCCGTTAAATGTTGAATAAATTCAACTGGTTACGGGAACGGTACTTGAAAAGTTGTAAAAATCGTCTGAAAACAGGCTTTTTACAGGAGTTTTCTCAAAAAGCATGACTCCAATACGTATTTGGAAGTCATTATATAGAACCGAATTGAAGTCGATGCAGGTCATTTATTTGTTTTATTAATTACTATACTTGGCCTTACAGATTTTTTGTCGGTCCTTGACGGGACAGCAGTATAACAAATTGTCAAATGGAACAAAATCTGATCCATCAAATACCGCTGTTATAGCCTGGGAATTACAATCGGGTCAAGGTATAAAACTTCAGTATTACCCCCCGGCCTTACTGTGTCGCGATCAAACTTATTTCGCTGGCGGTGTCAAACAGATTTCGCTTTCACCGAATTCGGCGCCCACTTATCAGCCCACGGTTTTTCCTGTTCAAGTTCATAAGCCGGTTCAAACAAGGTCTTCTCATCGCCGGCTTTTGCAACGAAATGGCTGTCGATAGGCCCCCCCCCGGAGCTCATGCCAAGCGGCGCCGACATGGCCGGCAAACCCAATGCGTTTTGAATCGGAGTATAGGCCATATAGTCGAATACTCGCCGAGTTGATAAGAAAAATAAGCTGCTCTTTTTCGAACCTCCTTCAGTATCGAAGACGTTCTGGCTTTTGATAAGGGATTATACGTAGACTGTTTTTGAATATTCTGGTGGGATTCTACTATAATTACAAACGGATTAAACCCTATGATTCTGTAACTTACACTCAAGTCCGTTTATTACCAAATTGCGGGCATGGAATGAGTCTTAGAATTCAGTAAAGGGCGCCTCCCCCACAAATAGAAAATCCTATTGCCTGCTTAAGGCGATTTCCAGGCTTCTTTTCGCCTGTACGCTGTTTGGATTGATGCGAAGCGCTTCTTTAAAATGTTGTATTGCTTCCGTGTACTGATTTTGATTCATCAAAGCAAATCCCAGGTTGGTATGTGCTTCTGCAAATAATGGCTGGATTTCTATGGCTTTTCTATACTGACTGATAGCCTCGTCCATCTTCCCCTGTCCAGCTAAGGCAAATCCAAGGTTATAGTATATAGCCGCTTTTTGAGGATCGATTTTCAAAGCTGTTCGAAATTCCGAAATGGCCTCCTCGATTCTTCCCATCTTTGCCAAAAGCGTTCCCCTGTTGGCATGAGCATAAGCGAAATCGGGCTCCAGACGCAGTGCTTCTGCATAGTGCTGCTCGGCTTCGCTCCACAATCCCTTTCTTGCCAGGACAACTCCCAGTTCATTATGCGTTTCGGCGGAATTCGGATCGATCTTCAAAGCCGTTTGAAATTCTGAAATGGCCTCCTCGAATTCCCCCAGCTTCCCCAGTACCATTCCCAGGTTGGTATGTGCATCGATACCCGGCTTAAGGCGTAGGGCTTCTGCATAGTGTTTGGCGGCTTCACGCCACAATCCCTTTTTTGTAAGGACCATTCCCAATGCATTGTGCGTTTCGGCGAAATTGGGATTGATGCGCAGAGCTTCCGTATACTGATCGACAGCTCCATCCAAATCGCCGGCGGCAGCCAGAGCGGACCCCAAATTGGTTCGTGCGAAACTACTCCGGGGCCTTGACCGGACCACATGTTCCCATAACGTCGCATCGTTTTCCCAATACCCTACCTGATTCCGCGCCAGAACCGTCAAAGCGCAAATCAGAAGGGCCGCCGCAACTCCCATTCCTATATTTTGACGGCGTCGGCCTTCCACAAGCTTGGGAATTCCCCATGCCATGGCGATGAATAATCCGATTATTGGAATATAAGTGTAGCGATCGGCCCTCGATTGCGCCCCGACTTGAACCAGCCCGATAACGGGCACCAGAGTGAAGAGATACCAGAGCCAGCCCACAAGGAGGTATGGATGCCGCTTCGCAAATCGAATCGTCAAAGCCGAAACGGAAGCCAATATCAATACGCCGGCGACCACCATCAATGCTGAAGGCGTCTCATAAGCATAATAGGCTATGAGATTACCCGGCCAGATCATCTGGGCGATGTACATGAAATACGATACGACGGCATTGGCTGCACGCTGACTGAATGTAAGCATTTCTAGATTCTGGACTGCCCCGCTCCGTGCCTGAGCCATGATGGTAAGAACGCTTGATATGGCCGACAACGCGATGAATGGGATTTTTTCCACAAATAATTGCAGCAACACCCGCCGCCGGCCCGGATTCAGGCTTAATCTCCCGAGGGGCCATATGTCGAAAAGTATCAGCGCAAATGGCAGGGTAACCAGCATCGATTTTGCCATGAGCCCCAGGGAAAAAACCACTATAACAACTAAAAGGCGTCGAAGAAGAGGCCGACGAACATAGCTTACATACGCATGGAATGTAAGCATCCAGAGCAGCGTGCTCAATACATCCTTTCTTTCGGCAATCCATACAACGGATTCGACGTGCAAAGGATGAACGGCAAACAAGAGGGCAACCACCGCGCTTCGTCCCCACCCACGGGTTGTCCGGTATAAAAGCCAGAACAGCAGGAGGGCATTCGCAATGTGCAACAGAAGGTTTATGAGATGGTGGCACCCGGCAACCATACCGAAGAGCTGCACGTCGAGCATATGCGACAGCCAGGTCAACGGATGCCAGTTCGCCGAGTATCCAATATTGAAGGCCCACAAAAAACCATGCCAGGTGAGTCCCCGGGAAACCTCAACATTTTCGCTGACATATGCCGGATCATCGAAACCCAGGAACCCGTAATTCAGAGACGGCGCATAGATGATCAGACTGAGCACGACAATGGCCAACAGGACCAATACAATGTTTTTTAATGACACCTGCTTTTCAGCCGAATTCACACGTTTGTCACGCGAAGAATTCTTGGGCCTGTGCTTCCCAACCGCTCGGCCTGCAGTTTTTTTATTTTTCCCCACTGCGCTGTCTCCTGATGCGACTCTTGTAGGCGCGTATTAAAGATCATGGTTCTATGCGCCCTCAAGCCGACTGCTGCAGGATTTTCCCAAAATCATCTACCTCACTTTCGATTCAACATACTGACGAATTTTTTAAATTTTCTCAAGCATTGGATCCTGTGCGCGGAGGTCGAAAGGGAAGCACGTAGCGATTTCCTCCAGAAAAGGCATATCTACGTGCATCTCTATATGGCTGATCTTGAAATTTCTGTGAAATAAAATCAATTATTGCATGACATAAAGATTAAATGATCCTTGATCCTCACCACCACTAAATACGAACAGACTGCAATCCATACACGAAAGACCATTTTCGAAGACGTTCAGGTATCTGATAAGGGGTTATACGTAAACTGTTTTTGAATATTCTGGTGGGATTCTATTACAATTACAAAGGGATTAAATCCAATAATTCTCAAATTTCCACGCAAATCCGTTTATTACCAAATTGCTGGCATGGAATGGGTCTTAATATTCTAAGAAGTGCTCCTCTAATGCGAACTGGCTGCCAAGCTGACATACCGGCTGAGGTAGTTAACACCAGAATGCGAAAAAGACTCAACGCAAAGACAAAGTATTTATAAATATTGTCTCTGCGTCTTAGCGCTAAGTAATTCCTTGCGCCGTCGTGTTGTGTGGTTTACCGGGGCTCCGAAATGATAATTCCTGCGTCATCCGCGATACATCCGTCCCGGCAGGGAATCAAGTGATTGAAAGTCACTTCCTCGATCTGCGGCGCCTCTTCAAGCATTCGCCCGAGCGAAACGCGAGAACGCCCGTAATCGTACCAAAACCATATTTCTTAGATTCAAAAAAAGGCCCCCAAATATCTTTCTAAGGGCCTTAAATGATTTCCAAATCGCGGTTATGTCTTTTATTTACAATAATAACTCTGGTCCGACCCCATTCCTCGTAAGGAGAGGTCACGAAGTGATCGTGACCTCTCCCCCTTGACACGAAGCACGGTTCAGCGCAGACAGTTTATAAAATCCGGCTGAATCCTAGAAGGAATAGCGCAGACCGAACTGCATGACACGTCCGGGGCGGGATTCTCCCGAAGGCGTCTGGGATCCGATGTAGCGCCCGAAGCCGGGATTCGGCTCTCCCTTGTACGGATCCGCCAGCACACCGAGGCTGTCGATTACTCCGAAAGGCTGCGTATTCGTCACGTTGAACGTTTCCCACCGGAACTGCAGCTGGTGCCCCTCGGCATACGGCAGTCGAAACGTCTTGTTGAGAGAAGCATCCATGCTGAAGTACCAGGGCAACCGTAAAATATTCCTGTCGCCATCCTCCCCGGCACGGGCACTGCGGAAAGACTGGTAGACTTCAACCGGGTCCTTAAACGCATACGGCTCCCCGTTGTAATCCCGATTTGTTTGGGCCGACACGGGCTGGAGACGTACGGCATTGCTTGTGCGCTGCCAGTTGGTGGCCCACTGCCCTATATCGTAAATATCGAAAGGGTACCCGCTGTGCGTCCGCAGTATCCCGCTGAGCTGCCAGTCTCCAATCAGAGTGTTTACCCAGCCGGAAACGCCGCTGAAGAATTTCTTGCCCTGACCGAAAGGAAGAGCTGCTAGATAATTGACATTGAAGTTGTGGGTAATGTCATAATCTGAAACGGCCTTGGCCTGCTCCGGCTTGAGCGGGTTGCGAATAAGCCCGTTCGAAACGGTGAAGGTATAGGCGCCCATCACCTGGGATGTGTAATCCATCGACTTGGAGTATGTGTAGTTGAAATCAAAGGTAATATCGTTTCCCAGCCGCTGACGGATCGAGATATTCATACCGTTATACCAGGACTTCCCTATTGTGGAATAAACGCCCAGGGTTCCGTATTGAGGCTGGAAGAAGGCAAACGGGCCGGCTACCGGAGAAAAGGTGTCCAGAATATCCTGGACCCAGGTCCAATCGGTAATATCAAAATAGTCCGGCGCCACGAGCGAGTAGGCCAATTCTGAAGGATTGAATCCCTCAAGGTCTCCACTGGCGTCATAGTCGAAATATCCCAGATATGCGTCGAGAATACTGTTGCCCGGGTAGAAATGTTCGAAGAACGGGATCTCCGGAATATCCCCGCTCCATGCCGAGACTTCATCAAACCGCAGGTCCGCAAGGACCCCGGCAGCTTCATACCAGGTCTGGCCCGAATTCGGATCGGTCAGGTTGTTGAGGAACGCGACGTCCCGTGTCGTAATCAGGTTGCGTCCCAGAGCACCGACATAGCTGATTTCAAAAGACAGTCCTTTCATCAGCTCCCGGCCGTAACTGATATTCCAGCGGTGGTAATACGGGGTCTTGATCGTATCGTCCAGCGTGCTTTCGATACGCCGGGATCCGTCGGAGGGTTTTGAAAGCGGGAATTCCAGATCTCCCGGGAGTTCCAGGTTGGGGAAATTCCGCACGTCGGGATCCAATCCATCGTAGAGTGGCCCCAGATTGGTGGTCACATTATACAGGTTGGCGCTGACTGCGGAAGACGAGGAAAATCCCAGGGTATTGTTCAGATCGAAGCTGGTCGCCAACTGGGTGCCGATACGGTCGTACACCATCCTGTAGCCACCCCGGAAAACACTCTCGCTTTGGCGGCCGAACAGCTTCCCCAATATATTGTCCCCGAAATCGGGGGACCAGGCCAGGCTGACGCTCGGGGCAAAGTTATCCCATTCCATGTCGTAGTAGTCGGGCCCGTTGTTTGCAGGCCCCGAAAGATCAATCGTTATTGGCTCGATATACGGAACCCCGGTTTCCATTCCTTCTTTTCGAAGTCTGAAATATTCTCCCAGGCTGACCGTGGGCTGCACCTGATAGCCGTTGGTTTCCCTGACGGGGGTGTTCACTCCCCAGCGCAGTCCGTAGGTCAAAGTAAGATTGGGCAGCAGTTTCCAGGAATCCTGCGCATAGAAATCGTACTCTTCCGTGGCAAAGGTACGGAAGGAAGGAGTTCCTGCAATCTGGACTTCCCCTTCCTTGTTATAGATAACGTTCGATTCGTAATCCGAATATCTGCCGAGCACGGCGGCAATCGCGGAACGCGTGTCAAAGAGAGCGCCCGATGCGATGTCCTCGAGAGGAGCCGTCAGCGACGAACCGGAGCCCGCGTAATAGGACGGGTTGATCACCGCCTGGTCAAAGGAATTCGAAAAGGATTCGCGGTTGTTGCGGATAATGCGAATGTTCATTCCGAACTGGAAGGTATGGTTCTTTTTCGACCAGGAGAAATCGTCGACGATGTTGTAGACCGGGGCGGTCCGGTTGATTGCCCGCTGGTAGAGATAGGGCTGGTAGACAAAGCGGACATTGACCAGGTTCTGTTCCGAATCACCCTGCTGGGAAATGGCCTGGCGCGTCATGCCGAAACGGATGACGTTCACCATGGAGTTGTTTAGAGTCCAATTGTGGCCGATCACAAATCCCTTGGGGTGCGCCCAGAGATCGGGGGACGGGGTTCCGGGAAACTGCGGAGCCTGGCTGTACTTGTCGTTCTGATAGTTGCCCCGCGCAAAGAGAGTCTGGCTTGGCGATATGTTGAAGTCGAACCGGGCGATATGGGTGCCCATCCTGACGGGAGTGGGCGCATTGAACCGGTACCCGGTAATGTTCAAGCCGTCCCCCACTGTATTATCGTTGGGCAGGGGGGCGGTGTTGAGCAGGGCGAGAAGCGCCTGATTCACTCCGCCGGTAGCCGGATAAATCTCGGCGATATCCTCGGGCGTCAGTGTCGTGGTTCCCCCGCCGGTATTGGCATACTGAACGATGCCCTGGCGCAGGGTTTCCGTAGGAACATACCGCACCGGAACGGCTGTTTCACTGGCATCCCGTCTTCCTTCATAGGTATAGAAAAAGTAAAAGCGGTCCTTGATGATAGGCCCCCCTATCGATCCGCCGAAAATGTTCCTGATCAGCTTCGGCCTGGGCAGTCTTGGATCGCCTGCCTTTTTTTCACCGCTGATCACCTCGGGATCGTCCGGCTCGAACACCCCGGCCTGGTTGTTGAACCAGTCATTTGCGCTGGTAACGGTATTTCGGTGGAATTCATAAAGCGACCCATGAAAATTGTTGGTCCCGGACTTGGTCACCATGGATACCTGGGCGCCGGCTGAACGTCCCTGGCTGGAGTTCGGATTGGATGTAGTCACCCGGAACTCCTGCACCGATTCCGGCGTGGTGCGCAAAACGCTGGAAAAGGCCGTAAACCTTTGGTCATAGGAGGTGTCTGTGTCGCCCAAGGCCCTGGCCACATAATCCAGGCCGCCCTGCTCCTCGTTTACATCCACGCCATCCAGAGTGACGTTAGCCTGGTCACGCCGTCCGCCGTTGACTTCGCCCTGCGGAGTGACGCCGGTCTGAAGCGAAAGCAGGTTGACGATATTGCGCGCGTTCAAGGGAATTTCCGTAATCCGGCGGCTTTCGAAAGGAACGCCGATGGATGCGTCCACTGTGTTGATCGGGGAAATATCATCGAAAACGACAGTGATCTCTTCATCGATGTCCCCGATCTCCAGGTGCACATCCACTATTACGGATGTGTCCACAAGGGCCTGTACCTGCTCGATGGTAGCGTGTTTAAATCCGGGCGCCTCGGCTTCCAGTTCATAGCTCCCCGGAGGGACAGCCGAGACGACATAGTCTCCCGTGCTTGTGCTTACGACGGTGCGGCTGAAATCCTTTTCAGGATCGATTAACGTAATCGTAGCGTTTGGAATAGCCCTTCCCTGCGGATCCAGAATTGTGCCGCGGACCGTCGAGGTTCCGGTCTGCCCCAAACTCCAGACTGACGCAAAGAGAACGGCTATAACAACCGAAAGACATATCTTCTTCCACACAAGCTTGGCTCTCTGATCCTCTCTTTTCCTTATAAGCATACTGCCTCCTTTAGGAATGCGTTTCAAAGATGTGCAGAAAGTTCACGATCATCCCGGCATTTTGCCTCTGGTGCAATACGGTGTCGGCTATGACCGCAATAACTTACAATCAGTCCGAATCCCCGCAACTCCGCGTTGTTATTACCAGCACCGCTGTTAGGAAACATCATGTTATGCGGATAGGAAGCGGATAGGAAAAATAATCCCCGGTTTTCAGGCATCCTTCCCCTATCAGATCCATTCCTGATTCTTATAATTCCGTCTTATGTGTATTAATCATGATCAAACATCTGATGATCTTGCGATTTTACTACAGGAGG
>DKBB01000297.1 GCA_002451015.1 Acidobacteria bacterium UBA6911 | reverse complement strand
GCACTGGGACAGATCAGGGATCCTGAAGCCCTTGAATCGTTGCTCCAGGCATTGAATGACCAAGATCCGAATGTACGGGTCGCAACCATACGGGCTTTAGGAAAAATCGAAGACCCGCGTTCGGTGGAACCCCTCATTGCCGTTCTTCAGGACAAGCAGGACAGCGTTCGTAAAGAGGCGGCATGGGTTTTGAGAAGGCTCACCGGAGAGGAACTGGGAACGGATTACAAGCCCTGGAGAGAATGGTGGGATTCCCGGTCGGCCGATAAGAATTGATGAAGGGGAAAGCGGGTGAAGGGAATCACGAAAAGAACACGAATGACCTTGGCTATTCCGTGCATGGTTGGCATCTTAACCGTGTCGGGATTTGGCGGTTTCGGGCAGATGCCGGCTCAACTCGCCGTCCAGGCCGTCGGTATGAACATTCTGGAATCCCCGGTTCGGCCTAAGCTCGATACTGTTTCGGAAACCTGTCTTCGATGCCACGAAGAAATCACTGTTTCGGGAAGTGACACAACAGACACATTGCTCCTATCGCACACAGGACCAGACGGCAATAGCCCGACTCAGCCGGTAGGCATACTCTATGAATTATCTCAATTTACATCTTGTGACACTCACCACACATTTTGTTCCGGCTGTCCTTCCACCGCATCAATCCCGTGTCTGAGGCATGGGAGGTGTGGCAGGTAAGACAATTGAGCTCAGGCTCGGTATCGGTTGCAGGTATATATACGGGGTGATTCTGGATCGGGTGCCCGATGCTCCCACTTTTGAAAAGGTGCAGCCCGCTCAGCTTTTCAAAAATCTTTGGCGGCAGGTTGACCTTCCCCTCAAAAAGCGGTATCGGCCGGATGCTGTTCATGATTCTATCTGCATTGGAATCGTTGTGGCAGCCAAGACAGAGTTCGTGCACAGGGGCGTAGAGCTTCCCGGGAACATCCGAGGCGTGCGCGTCGTGGCAGAAGACACAGGAAGAGCGGACGGGTTCATGGATGAACTCCGAGTCAATGTCCAGGTAGGGCAGTTCTTCGTAGCTCTTCGGCGGCAGGCTCACCAGGCCGTCAAGAAACGGAAAGGGTTCGCTGCTTTTCAAGATCGTCTCTGCGTTTTCTCCATGGCACTCCATGCAGAGTTCGTAAACAGGCGCGTTCAGTTCCGCCGTATGCTCGGAGGCGTGGACATCGTGACAGAGCGTGCACGATTTGCGGACAGGTTCATGAACATACTCCTGCGACAGATCGATGTACTGCTGTCCAGCATCCGCATCTAAATCTTGATAACGCTTCGAGCGCATCACCTCCTCCAGCGAGGGCATATCGCCGGAGCCTTCCTCAGGCAGGGGTGGTTGTGGAATCGACGCTTTTTCCGGTTTCCCCTCATGGCATTCGATGCAGAGTTCATATACGGGCTTAGTCAACATGTATTCCTGGCCGGCCGCATGGGGAGCGTGGCAATCTATACACGACTGGTCGCTTTCCGATAAAAGCTTGTGCCTGCTCTTTGCGTCTTCGATCCGCATTCTGATGTCGTCATGGCATGCGTAGCAGAGCCCGTTTATTGTCTCCTGAGCCAGTCGCACCTCCCCGTCCTCCGGCTCGGGGTGGCAGGCCGAGCACAGGCGGGCAGCGTAAGGGCCGTGAGAATATTCCGGCAGGCGGAAAGCATTATTTGAGGCGTGGGCATCGTGGCATCCGGAGCACCGTGAATGTTCCAGGGGTTGGGCATCATGAGCCGTCTGAAGATCCGGGTGCAGTTCGGAGTGGCATTCGAGGCAAAGACCGGGCTCTTTCGCCGTCAGGTAAAACTCGGGTATCGATCCGGCATCGGTTGTCGGGGAAATCTGGCTGCAATCGAGATGGCACACCGAACAACCTTCATCGAGAGCCGGGTGAACAAATTTTTTCTCCAGGTCGAGAGTGCTTGGATCCTGATATCGGCGGCAGGCGTCCCCGATGACCTCCAACGAATCCTCGGCGTTCCACACCGCAGCAGTCGCTGTCGCGGAGAGTATGGTC
The DNA here is from genome assembly GCA_002451015.1 of Acidobacteria bacterium UBA6911. Classification (GTDB taxonomy): domain Bacteria; phylum Acidobacteriota; class UBA6911; order UBA6911; family UBA6911; genus UBA6911. The sequence goes on along the minus strand of DKBB01000297.1, from coordinate 6,139 downwards.
AGCATACAAACCACCGTACGGAAAAGCCTACGGACGGCCGGACTGTGCCGCCAGACGGTCGTAACTCTGTGCCGCATGACAACCGGGCTCACAACTGCCTCCATTCTCGGTTTTATTGAATTTTACCGGAAGATCCCACGTTCCGAACGGCACGGATTCCCGCATGTGTTTGGGCTGGGAGCTAGCGTGCGCATCATGGCATAGCCGGCAGGTTCTTCCCATCGAAGTCTTGTTGACATGAACGAAATGAAGATTGTTGCCGCCGTCACGGAATCCGGTCGCGGATTCGGATTGTTCCTCCTCGGCCAGTTTCGGTTCGTGACAGCGGAAACACAGGGCGTAATTCGACTCAAAAAAGGGGGAGTAAAGTCTCGCAGGGTAGGCGTCCGTCAGCAACCGGAAATAATTGGAACCATGAGGATTGTGGCACTCGGAACACACCCTGAATTGAATGGGGCCGTGGTGCCTGGGATTTGCTGCCAGGATCGGTTCCATGGGAGGCAGTTCATATCGATCCGCTTTGATTGGCTCATTGTGGCATCCCAGACAAATGGCCATATCCTCTCCCGGGAGCAGCTGATCGTTTTCGGCCATGTGTGGGTCATGGCAATTCAGGCAGGCGGAGTCTTCCTTGACCGGGGAATGGGTTACCACCGCCTTTTCCGTGACGTCGAAGATGTCTTCATGGCATTCGGTACAGACATCGAGAGCGGGCTTGGTGAGCTGGTATCGCTGGTCCGACGCATGGGGCGAATGGCAATCGTTGCATCCGTTTGCCATAGCCCTGTGTCGGAACCTCGCTTTCACAAGGGCTGCTTCCATATCTTCATGGCAGGTCAGGCACAACTGCCGGCCCGCGATCCGGACCATCGCGGAATCATCGGCTCCATGGGGCGAATGGCAGGTAAGGCAGGATCCGGCGGCGAAAGGTCCGTGGACAAAATCTCCCTTGAATGCCTCTTCCGCGTGGCACTTGAAGCAGAGCGAAGCCGAAGGATCCGCCAGGACGGCTTTCCCCCCGGCTTCCGGAATTTCATGGCATAGAACGCACATCTGATCCCTGGCCATCAGGCACCGCCCGTTAAGCGAAACAGACTCCTTGTGGCATTCGTTGCATGACTGGCCGGCCAGCGGTTCGTGAAGGCTGATTGCGGGTTCCCCGGGCGACGCCAAGTCATCCTGTCCCATAAGGGACGTCGTTTCCCATCCGCCCAGGAGCAAGGCGCACAAGAATGCTCCAACCAGTGCCCGGATGCTGCGACGGATCTTTTGCGGCCATCGCAGGATTTCAGAATCCATTCCGGAGCCGGACGGTCTGAAAATCCCGGACCCGTATTTGTGAAACTCTATTTCTGGCATGATCCGTATGTCCCGTCGAATCTTTTACATAAAAACACGTGGAATATTATCCTTCCAGTCAGCGAAACACATGCTGCTCATTATACGACATACGAGCTTTATTTTAATCTTTCCAACCATGAAAGCAAACTCTGCGCATACTAATGGTCCATTTTCAATCCATATTCATGCGGGGGCGCACGAAAGGGCTACAAGGCAAATAAGGAGCGCTGACACTTTTCCCTCTTCTTCTCCCGCATCCCGGAATTGGACCGAAGCAGACTGCAGGGATGCGGCTGGCGGGATAATGCGGTCATTGGGCATTGAGCTGAACCGGGTTAACGCGGTCATAAGAATACTCCTCGTGGCATCCGGAGGAGCAGTTCCCGCCCGTTTCCGTCTTGGTAAAGCGGATCGTAATCCTCCAACTCCCGTATTGCACCTCGTTCCGTATCAGTCTGGGCTGGTTGCTCACATGCCCGTCGTGGCAGGTAAGGCAGGTCCTTCCATGGTCCTCCTTGTTGACGTGCAGGTAGTGGAGGTTGAGGGCCCCGTTGCGAAAATCGGTGTATATTTCAGAATAGCGTTCCCCGGCAATTGCCTCATCGTGACATGAAAAGCATAAAGCGTATCTTGCGGGATCATAGGGCGAGTATCTGCCGGACGGCGACTCAGCGAGCAACCGCTTTGCGTGCATGGAGCTGTGGGGTTGGTGGCAGGCGCTGCAGCTATTGTCTTCCACAGGCCGATGCCTGAATCGGGCTGCATTCACGCGGGCTTTCAATTCATCATGACATGTATAGCAGAGATCTCCAGGCGGTTCGCGCAACAGGGGAGCAAACGTTGAGGTGTGCGCCCGGTGGCATTCACTGCAGCCCAAGCCCTCAAATACAGCTTCGTGTCTGACCTCATCCAGCTCCATCGCCTTCTTGAGATCTTCGTGGCAGCCGAAACAGAGTTCAAGGGGCGGTTTTGTAAGCAGATTAGCGTAACCGGAATTGTGCGGCCAGTGGCAGTCGGCACAATCCGCTTTTTCCGGATGGATTTTCCGGCCCCCGTTCGCGGCAGGATCCATTTCGTCGTGACACTCGAAGCAGAGAGTTCTTCCGGAAGCATTCAGAAGCTTTGGCTCTTTGCTTCCATGCGCCGGGTGACAGCCCAGGCATTCCCCTTGTGCGACCGGATCATGGATATATTTATTTGTTGCGACCGGATCGTGACATTCGTCGCACAGTCCGGCGACCGGGCTTATGCGGATCTGGGAGCTTGCGGCGGAGCCGTGCGGGTCGTGGCATTCCAGGCATTTACCCTCCGCAACCGGATCGTGCTGGAAGGCTTCCGTCTCCAACGGCCTGTGGCAGTTCCGGCACAAAGCAGCGTCCTCCTGCAGGACACGAAACTTGTGTTCGGAGCCGGGAATCGGCGCATGGCAAACGGTGCACTGACCTATCACAAGCGGACCGTGGAGGTATTTGTGATCTACTATCGGCGCGTGACACTCGGTCGACACACAGCTCCGGAAGGGATCTGAATGGGGTTCCTCTTTGGCAGCTTCGACTGTCACCGCATAGACCGCTATGCAAAGCAGAGCGCACGATACGAGGATTGCTTTTAATATGCGTCCGAGCATTTATGAAATCCTGTCACCCTCATGGTGCTTCCAGCCGATTTGTAACACAGGGCAACCGTAGAGTCGATCAGAAAGGCGAAAAGCGGCACAGTCCTCTCAGCCTTGACGCCGATTATTTTTCCTTGTGCACCATATATTCGAACAGCGGAGGGTTTTCTTCCTCGAGAGCGAGGATGGTGTGGCACATACGGCAATCCGAGTCCACTGGAGTGCCCGCCGCCGTTATATGGTTGTTTCCGTGGCAACGAAGGCATCCCGGGCTGTCCGTGTGGCCGATATGGTTGGGATAGGTGCCCCATGCGATATTCATATCCGGCCAGATGTTCTCTCTGTAAATCTCCTGAACCTGTTCCGCCGCCTGCTCCAACAAGGCCGGATCGGGATTCTCATCCGGGCGGCTTTCATACCATGCCGTCAGTGCCGCGCCCACCTCCCCGCGTGCGATTGCCGCCTCATCGAACTGCTTCTTTAAAACTTCGCTTGCCGCCTTCTTCAGATAGGGGATCGTCAGCAGTTCAGGCCATCGGCGGAACATTGTCTCCAGTTCGCGATCAGGAGTGCTGTAGATATGGGTCGGCCGGTTGTGGCAGTCCACGCAGTCCATGGTCCGTTTGGGCGCTGAAGCAATCTCGGCGTCGGACAGGTCGCTTCCCGTGAATCGGTACTCGACAGGCATCTGGCCGTCCCTTTCCAGCTGCACCCAGGGGATATCCATCCGTTCGCCCTTCTCGGAAAGGTAGGTCACGCGGTTTCCGCTGCTCACGTGCCAATGGATACCACCCCCGCGATTCCCCTCCGCTTCAGGGCCGCCGACCTTCAGAAGAATGGCCGTGTAAATCTTGGTGTTGTTGCGGTCGTCGGCGTAGTGGGTGATGATCTTGAGTTTGTCGCTGTGAAATTTTTCAGGCCAGTGGCACTCTTCGCAGGTATCGCGCGCCGGGCGCAAATGCTCGATCGGGGTCGGGATCGGCCGACTGTAGCTCTCCGCCATGACGGCATACACCTGGCGCAGTCCCGAGATTTTGGATTGCACAAACCAGGAGGCGCCGGGACCTATGTGGCAATCGACGCACCCGACGCGTGCGTGCGGGGAGCGTTGGTATGCGGCATACTCAGGGGCCATCACCGAGTGGCAAAGGCGGCCGCAGAAGGCGGCAGAATCCATGAACTCGAGGCTGCCGACAAAGATCACGATGGTAAGCGCCACGTTGACGGCGGTGAAAAGGACGAAAATGATAATCCTGTTCCGGACGTCTTCTTCGCCGGAAAGGTTCTGCAGGATTCTTCCCAGCGGTTTCCCCACCAGATCGGGGTCTTCAAGCCGCTGCTTCCTGAATTTGAGGTAAATACCTACCGGAATGAGCAGAAGCCCCCCGAAAAAAGTCGGCGGCACCACTGCCACGAAAATGATCCCTATGTAAGGGCTTTCCACATGGTACAGGAGGGTTCCCACTATGTAAATAATGCCCGAGATGGTTCCGAAGGTGACGACATAGCCGCCTATCTTGGATACCGGGTGGCAGGTGATGATTCCGACAAAAAGCCTGTACAAACGCCACATGGTAAGACTCCGCCCAAAGGCAATCCGGATAACGGATTTACTGTTTCGTGACTTTAGCATCCTCGATGACGACGGGGAAGACGTACCCCATGCCGTAGTTTTTGTCCGTTCGGAGGACGCCTTCGACCAGTATTGTATCGCCAACAGCAGGGCTATCCTGCGACGTGACGACCAGGTCGTTGGTTTTGGACTGAGAATCGCCGGTACCGTCCTGAATGTGAATCCAGGTTTTGCCCAGAATGTTTGCGTTCACCTTGGTCACTTTGCCTCTTACGGCCACCTTCCGGTCTTTCAAGTCATTCTTTTCGGCGAAAATCTCCAAAATCGTTCGCCCGCCGGGTCCGGATGCTTTATCCACCCGGATCGACCCAATGTCTACCGCTTCGGTAACGGCTGAATGAGCATCCATGATCATTCTTTGGGTGTCCTCACTTTCCGCGAGGACTCCAAACATGATCCGTTCGAATTTGCGGTTCAGCGTCTTGCTTTCAAAACCGTCCATGGGCATCGGGTTCGGAATCGTCACCTCATCCCCGACTTGAACGTCCGCCTGGAGCACGGCTGCCCAGGTTTCACCCGACTCTACCGAAAGGCGCAGGTAGGAATAGCGGTCGGCGTCTATCCTTTCGAGAACCTTGCCTTTCAGAATATTTGCAGTCTCAGAGATACCTGTGCCATCCATCGCCCCGTGCGCTGCAAGCGCCTGGTTGTTCTCCCCTATTTGGGAAGACGGCTGCTGGTTCGACTGGCATCCAGCCAACAGCAAAAAGAATATCAGTCCCAAAAATCGCATTTTCTTTCTCCATAAATAACTTTACCGCATTGTGCCATGCGGTAACGGGGGGTATTTCTGAAAACGGCTTGACCTCTAAGATTTCATGGCACTATCCATACGCCAATGCCGCTTTGCCAGGATCCAATGTACCATCTGATTTCCCCGGCATCAAACCGCTTGAGTAGCAGCACCGCCCGGAACGGGGCTATGCCATCAAAAAGATCCGTAGCTGTGGAGTCCCGGCAAAAGGTTGACTCCGAAATAGGTGAAAAGAACGGCAGCAAAACCGATCATGGAAAGGTAAGCGATGCGTTTGCCGTGCCACCCGTGCATCAGCCTGGCGTGCAGCAGGGTGGCGTAAATAAACCAGGTAATCAGCGACCAGGTCTCCTTGGGATCCCAGCCCCAGTACCTGCCCCAGGCGGAATTGGCCCAGACGGCGCCGGTAATGATCCCGGCCGATAAAAACAGGAAGCCGAACAGGATCATCCGGTGATTCAGGTCATCCAGAACTTCCAATTTGGGGAATCTTGCGAGAAAACCTCCTTCATCCCCCCTCCTGCGCCGTTTCAACAGATACATGATGCCTATCCCGAACGCGACAGCGAAAGCCGCATACCCGATAAAACAAGCGATGACATGGGCAATCAGCCAGTTGCTTTTCAAAGCCGGCATCAGCGGCTGGATTCGGCTGCTGACGCTGGGTGAAAACGACGCATAAGCCATGGCCAAAAAAGCCAGGGGTGTTACAAACACTCCGATGATGCGGGTGCGATACCTGCGCTCGATCAGCAGGTAAATCAGGATTATGGTCCATGCAAAAAACACCAGGGAT
>DKBB01000370.1 GCA_002451015.1 Acidobacteria bacterium UBA6911 | reverse complement strand
ACGGTGCAGTCACAGCAATCCCCTTCCTGCTGCAATTGCGGGGGGGACTGATGACGTCTGGGCGTTGGGGAAAAAGTGCCGAGGGTGGGAATCGAACCCACACGCCCCTTGCGAGGCCCAGGATTTTAAGTCCTGTGCGTCTGCCAGTTCCGCCACCCCGGCACAATAAGCTGGCGCTCTCATAATATGCTGGTTTTCCACTGCGGAGATATAATCGATCCTCGCCGCTATTGCCTCCCTAGAAAATTCTGGAGAATAATGAGAGCGCTAGAAGTTTAGCCTGTCTCGATTAGAATGTCATCCCGAAGATTAACTCTAAAACCATAAAATGCAAGGATCTGTTATAATCGGCGCGCTCCGGAGATGCATTCGTGTGAATTGTTGCGGTTCGGTTCTCATTCTCTTTATTCTTGTAGTTCTCGTTCAAGCTCGGATTTTTGTTGTGCCGGTTGCTCTCGATACTTCGCGGAAAGTCGGGGTTGTTGCTTCGTGTTGTAGGACTCATCTCCGGAGCTCTTTTTCATCATCGGGAATAATCGCAGCTTGAAGGCCTTTTCAGGTCTCAGGATCGGGTTGGATTTTAAAGCGCGGGAGGCGGGATATGAACCAGGCGGCGGAGAGAGCGTTTCGGGAGAGAGAGCAGCGACTTATCGATGCGGTGCAGCTAAGGGAACCGGACAGGGTTCCGATTTCCATCGGGTTGAATTATCATCCGGCGAAGCTGGCCGGAACCGCCGCATGGGATGCCTACTACAATTTCCCCGCCTGGAAGAAGGCCTACGTCGACGCGGCGAAGTATTACCAGCCGGACAGGGTCATGGTCGTGCCGAACCAGAAGGGCAGCATCCTGGAGGCGCTGGGCGCCAAACAGCTTGCCTGGCCCGGACACGGCGTTGCGCGCACCAGCACGCACCAGTTCGTCGAAGGGGAGTACATGAAGGAGGACGAATACGACCTCTTTCTCAACGACACCTCCGATTTTATCGTCCGCCGCTACCTGCCCCGGGTGTACGGCGTCATGGAACCTGCGTCGGAACTGCCGCCATTGAATACGTTGATGATGATGCTTCCCTTCCGCAATATCGCCACGCCAGAGTTTTCCGGCATGATGGAAAATCTGATGAAAATATCCCGGGAGGCGGTCGAGTGGCAGAAGGAGACGGCAGCCCTGGTGCAGGAACTGGTCGAACTCGGATTCTTTGTCCGCCAGCCGTTTTTCATGGTCGGCGCTCCATTTGATGCGATTTCCGATTTCCTGCGCGGCATGCGGGGCACTATGCTGGACATGTACAGGCGGCCGGAGAAGGTGAAGGCGGCGTGCGAAATGATGTGCCGCATTCAGCTGGAGTGGGTTGCAAGAGCGCCCAGGCCGAAGGAATTCACTCCCGCATTCATGGCCCTGCACCGCGGATCGCACGGTTTCATGTCCCTGAAACAGTTCGAAACCTATTATTGGCCGTATCTGTTGAAAGTGATTGAAGCCGTTGTGGATGCCGGGTACACCCCCGATATTTTTTTCGAGGGGGACTATAATTCCCGCCTGGAATACCTGACGGAGATGCCGCACGGGAAGGTGATCGCCCGGTTCGATCAGATCGACATGAAGAGGGCGAAGGAGATCCTGGGGGGCAAGATCTGTATCGCGGGGAATATGCCCGTATCGCTTCTCCAGGTCGGGACCCCGGAGGATGTGAAGAAAAAGGTGGAGGAACTCATCGATACCGCGGGTAAAGACGGCGGGTACATCATGGCGCCCGCTTCGGCGCTCGATGAAGTGCAGCCGGAAAACCTCAAGGTCATGATCGATTATACGAAGGAGTACGGCAGGTATCGGTAGGGCGAATTTTTGAAGTGCACGCGCAAGCTTTGCTTACGCCCTCCAGGGACGTTGCCGGCCAAAGCTTCATTAACGGTTTAAATAGTAGGATTTCGGAAGATTCCCGGCATAAGGCCGATAATTATGCTAAACTAAAGGGTTTTGCGAGGAGTAAAAGTATGGATATGGGACCGAACTGGGCGAATATGACGCCGGAGGAAAAGCGCGAGCAGAGGTACCAGCGGTGGTTGACACAGGAGATCGATTTTTCCAGCCCTGAAGCCGAAAAGAACTACAAGCAGAGAGTGCAGCGGCTCATCGACGCCTATAACGTCGACGTTCCGGACCGGGTCCCTGTTTCCCTTCCGGTTGCAAACTGGCCCGCCTACCTCGCCGGAACCGACACGCACACCGTCATGTACGACTATGAAAAAATGAAGCAGGCGTGGCGGCAGTTCTACGACAAGTTCGAAACGGACACGATGATCAGCCCCGGGATGGTCATGCCCGGAAGGGTCTACGACCTTATGGACTACAAGCTCTACTCGTGGCCCGGCCACAACCTGCCGGAAAGCGCCACGGGCATCCAGTTCGTCGAAGGCGAGTATATGAAGGAGGACGAATACGACCTCCTGATCAGCGATCCTTCCGATTTCTGGCTGCGGATATACATTCCCAGGGTGTTCGGCGCTTTCGAGCCCTTCAAGTTGCTTTCGCCGCTGACGAGTATTATAGAAGGTCCTGCGGGATGGTTTATGCCATTCATGCGGCCCGATATGCGGGCAGCCGCGCAGAAGCTGATCGACATCGGCCAGGAACTCGCCCAGTGGGCGCAGGCAATAGGCGAATTCAACCTGTGGGCGATGTCGGAAGGATATCCGGCCGGTAAAATGGTTTTTGCCAAAGCGCCTTTCGACACCATCGGGGACACCCTGCGGGGAACCAAGGGCATCGTCCGAGATATGTTCAAGCGCCCCGAGCAGTTGCTGGAAGCGATTGATGTCGTAACCGATTTTACAATCCGGCAGACTGTCGAGCAGGCAAACGCCGTAGGAGCGACATCGGCCATGTACCCGCTGCATAAAGGCGCCGACGGTTTCATGTCGCCGAAACAGTTTGAAACGTTTTACTGGCCTTCCCTTAAAAAGGTTGTCGAAGGCCTCATGAAGGAAGGCATTCGATCCGAGCTTTTTGCCGAAGGCAGCTATACCACACGACTGGAAACCGTGAACGAGTTTCCAAAGGGAGCGGTCTCATGGATATTCGACAGGACCGATATGGCCGCTGCAAAAAAAATACTGGGAGATCGATGCTGTCTGTCGGGCAACGTTCCGACATCCTTAATGGTTACAGGAAGTTATAAAGATACTAAAGAGTATTGCCGAAAACTCATTGAAGTCTGCGCCCCAGGCGGGGGTTTTATTCTGGCCGGTGGGGCCCATTGCGATCAGGGGAATCCTGAAAACCTGCGCGCAATGATGGATGCCGCAAAAGAATTCGGCAAGTATTAATTTATTGATTTACCGGCGGGTTTTCGCCGGTTTCTGCGCACCTGCATTTGTCAAGGGAGTTAGCTAGGCAACACAGAGGGCTATGGATACAACGCAGTAGACAGGATCCTCTATGCCGCCTGGCTCAGCCTCATCAAAAATGCAGGCTATCTCCTCGCTCGAACGCCTCGTTTGGTACCTGGCCGACTACGCGTTGTTCCGCGGAAGAATATATCTGCGCTTTTATGAGTCTGGAAGTTCTTAAAATGTCTACNNTCCATGATGGGCCCCTTTTCCATCGACACCTACCTGCCATCGCTGCCGTCCATCAGCCAGAGCCTGGGGGCTTCATCCTCCCAGGCGCAGCAGACCGTCACGGCATTTTTAATATTTTTTGCATTTATGTCGCTTTGGCACGGCGCTATTTCGGATGCATTCGGGCGGCGCAAATTAGTCATCCTGTCTCTTGGAATTTTTTCCGTGGCATCGATCGGGTGCGCACTGGCCGGCAGCATTCAGGTTCTGATGTTTTTCCGCGCATTGCAGGGTGCAACCGCAGGTGCCGGCATGATAGTCGGTCGGGCCGTGGTACGCGACCTCTATGAAGGCGCAGATGCGCAGAAGCTGATGTCGCACGTCGCGACGATTTTTACTATAGCGCCGGTGCTGGCGCCCATCGTGGGCGGTTGGCTGCAGGTCTGGTTCGGCTGGAGGGCGGTATTCGTTTTTCTCGTAATTTTTGCTTTGTTTCTCATGTTTTCATGCTGGCGTGCCCTGCCTGAAACCCTGCCCCGCAGCAAACGGCAACGACTGGAGCCGGTGTTCCTGGCACGGTCCTACGGGAAGGTTTTGACGACATGGCCTTTTGTACTGTCCAGCGTATCCCTGGGAATATGCAACGCAGGATTCTTCATCTATATCATGAGCGCCCCACGCTTTCTGATGACCCACCTCGGGCTCCGTGAGACGGATTTCCTGTGGCTGTTCGGTCCGATTGCTGTCGGGATGATGATGGGAGCGGGGATTTCAGGCCGTGTCGCGGGGAAGGTATCGGGCAATCAGACGGTATTCATCGGGTACTCCATTATGGCTGCAGCCGCGGTCGGCAATGTCATTATGAACCTTTTGCTTCCCCCCATGCTTCCCTGGACCATCGTGCCCCTGTTCGTCTTTGTCGTTGGAATGACCACGGCAATGCCGAGTCTGACGCTGATGGGGCTGGATCTTTTCCCTTCTCAGAAAGGGCTGGCGGCCTCCTGCCAGGGATTCATCATGCTGGGATTGAATTCTCTCGTGGCGGCACTTGTTCCCCTGGTCTGGGGGACAACACTTTCGCTGGCGGTCACGTGTCTGGGCTTTACATCTGTCGGTCTTTTGACCCTATTCCTGTACATGCGGACGATGAAACAGAGGGTGGCCGTTAAAATGTAGCTACAGGAAAGTTCCTGTATGGCCTTTGCATGATTTATTGAGTGAATGCTGCCAGAGCAGTCCGGGCGAAATTGCCGAGTTTGTCTTGAACGACGACGGTTGCGGCTCTGTCGTAGGGGGTTGCCTGCAGGTTCACGATAACCAGCTTGGCCCTGTTCATGAGAGCGATGGAAGGCAGTTCCGCCGCCGGGTAAATCACCAGTGACGATCCCAGTATCAGTAGAAGATCGCACTGCTCCATTTCCTCCACCGCGCCGTTCCATGCTTCCTCCGGCAGCAATTCCTCGAACAGTACTATGTCCGGCTTGATCGGAACGCTGCAGGATTTGCATACAGGCACCCGAATCCGCCCTTGTTCCAATTCTTCGTAAAGCGGGGCCATTTCGAAATTAGCGCCACAACTCGGACAGTAACCGGTGCGGTAGGTTCCGTGGACTTCGTAGACCCTGGAAGATCCCGCCTTGTGATGCAGGCCGTCGATGTTCTGGGTGACGACCGTTTCCAGCTTGCCTATATTCTGCAGCTG
>DKBB01000338.1 GCA_002451015.1 Acidobacteria bacterium UBA6911 | reverse complement strand
CCCTTTGCACGCGCGGGTAGTTCGTCGCTCCATCCGGTGTCACCCGTGTACACAATTCTGCGGCCGTCCAGTTCCAGGGTATATCCGTAAGAGGGAGGGCTGTCCTGATGCCGCGCCCGGAATGGTTCAATCTGCAGGATATCGAGGGAATACTTCCGCCGGAGCTGCACTTCCGTAAAGTCCAGTTCAAAGGGAAGCGGGCTCGACGCGTCGTTGGGATACATGATTTTGTATAACTGTTTTATGCTGGTCTCCAGGCTTTCAGGACCGAGGATCCTTAAGGATTTTGTACGCGGTTCAATATTCACGTAATGCAGGAAGAGAAAGGGCAGGCCGGCGATGTGGTCTCCATGAAGATGGCTGAGAAGGATGCCGTCGATAGGATCCATCGGGATATTGTGCCTGTTGAAGGAAGTCAGCGTCGTGGCTCCGCAGTCGAGCAACACAGATACCTTTGGATGCTGTATCAGGCACGCCGACTGATTGCGCCCCCCGGCCGAAAAGGCGTCTCCCGTCCCAAGAAATACAACTCTGATTGGTAGCATGCGGAAATTATATCATTGATGGCTGGAAATGAAAGATCCTGCCCTCCTGGGGTGTGAACGGGACCCGGTATGTTACAATTTCACGTTTGGCGGGAACGGAGCAATGGATCCACAGCAGAAATTGAAAAAGAAACTATTGCGCGGTGTGGGGCAGGCTATCGCGGATTTCAACATGATTGAAGATAGCGACCGGATAATGGTCTGCCTGAGCGGCGGTAAGGACAGTTTCACTCTGCTCACGCTTCTTCGTGACCTGCAGCGGCGGGCTCCGGTCCGGTTCGACCTGCTGGCTGTGAATCTTGATCAGAAGCAGCCCGGCTTTCCGGAGAACACCATAACGGAATATTGTACGGCTCAGAAGATCCCGTTTCGCATCGTTCGGAAGGACACCTATTCCATCGTTAAACGGGTGGTCCCGGATGGGGATACGACCTGTTCCCTGTGTTCCCGCCTGCGCCGGGGCATCCTTTACAATGTTGCGGTTGAGGAAAAATGCTCGAAAATCGCTCTGGGACACCATGCCGATGATATTCTGCAGACATTCCTGCTGAACCTGTTCTTCGAAGGAAAGCCCCGTAGCATGCCGCCGCTGCTCGAGAGCGAAGACGGTCGCAACGTGGTGATCCGACCGATGGCCTACTGCTGGGAATCCGATATCGAGGCTTTTGCGGACATGCAGCAATACCCTGTTATCCCCTGCAGCCTGTGCGGATCTCAGGAGAACCTTCAGCGCAAACGCATGCGGCGCCTGCTGGACGATCTCCAGAAGGAAATTCCGAACATCCGGCATTCCATCCTGTCGGCAGTCGGGAAACTGCCCCAATCCAAAAAGGAAGAGAACGATATTGAGAAAGAACCTCCAGTACGCATTGTTTGACCTGGATAACACCCTCTACCCGAAATCATCCGGCTTGATGGGCGAGATCGGCAACCGTATGAACCGCTATATGGTCGAGCGCCTTGGAATCGGGGAAGAAGAGGTGAGCCGCAGACGAGTGGCGTTTCTCAAAAAATGGGGAACGACGCTGAATGCCCTGCGTCGCCACTATTGTGTGGATCCGGATGAATTTCTCGATTACGTTCACGACATTCGTCTCAATCGCTATCTTCAAAGAGACCCGGTGCTGGATGGAATGCTCCATCGTTTGAAATTAAGAAAGATCGTTTTTACGAACGCCGATGCCCGGCATGCTCGACGTGTACTGTCCCATACCGGCATCCTGCAGCATTTCGAAATGATTTTCGATATTCACATGCTGGATTTCATAAACAAACCGGATCGCCGGGCTTATCTCCGGATTCTGGATTTTATCGACGCCCGCCCGGAGGAATGTATTCTTATAGAAGACTCGCCGTCCAACATTCAAACGGCAAAAGAGCTCGGTATGGTAACGGTGATGGTTGGGAATGAAGACCGGGTCGATGGGGCGCACTACCATATTCAGAACATCACGGATTTCGAAGACCTGCTTGCAACAATTCCGGAATAATTCTCCTTCCGTTGCGAACGCAAAGTTTACCCCCGCCGGGGCGGGTTTTATTTTTTCGGGATTTTGGGCAGATAAGGGAGGAATTCCGGGGGCGGTTCGGTCGTGAATTCGACGAGCTTGCCCAGGGTCGGGTGAATGAAACCGAGGTGGAAGGCATGCAGGCCGAGCCTTCCGATAGGATTGCTTCCCCTGCCGTAGGCTCGGTCACCCACAACCGGGTGCCCCATCTCGGATAGATGGGCCCGTATCTGGTTTTTACGCCCCGTTTCGAGAGTCACTTCAAGCGTGGAAATATCCGGAAACCGTCTAAGAACCCGATAGTGTGTTACGGACAGTTTCCCTCGTTTCCGGTCCTTTACGGAATGCATGCGGAAGGATCCGTCCTCTGCCAGGTAGCTTCGGACCGTACCGTCATCCTGTTCGACTCTACCCTGAACGATTGCCCAGTACATTCGCCGGATGTCGTGCCTGCTGAACAGTTCTTTCAGACGCAGCTGGATGTCTTCGGTTTTGGCAAAAACCAGTATGCCGCTGGCGAACTTGTCCAGCCTGTGTACGATATAAATGCCCTGCCTGGGATTAATCTCTTTCTGAAAAAGCCTCAAGTAAGCATAGGCCGTCTGTTCCCGTTCGTCCGGAGTCCGCACCGTAAGCAAGCCGGAAGGCTTCTGAACGATAAGGATTGCTTCGTCTTCATAGAGGATTTCCAGTCCCGCGGGAAGTTCGGGGAGATTTCTGCGCGGCCCGATTTCGATTGCATCGCCGGCTTGGACCGGTTGGCTTGCTTTGTGGCAGACCTCACCATTAACGCGGATTCGATTTTGAACCAGCATTTGTCGTAAAGTACGCTTGGAAGCTCCGGGTACCAGGAATTGAAGTGTGCCCAGCAGGGAGCCGGGCACCGAGGCGATGGTCTTCACCTAACTGTAATTGCAAACAAGCATCCGTGTGCTGTCGGCAAAGCGAACTGTGATCTTGTTCGGGGCGCTGAATGCCTGAACGCAACCCAATCCGAAAGTGCTGTGTTCAATCCATTCGCCTTCATTGAAGTTGCCGGACATGCTGTACTGCTTGTGTGGTTTATCTGCGGCTTCCTTCATTGTGTCTTCCCATGATTGCCGGGATTTTTTGGAGGTGCCTCTGGTTGTTTTTTCCTTTTTGGCAGCCGTAGATTTTGTTGCAGGTTTTTTGGCCCGGTAATTATGTTCGCCCTTGCAGGTGTTGCATTGCACACGCTTGGGTTTCGTCCCGTCCATGGTAACAACGGTATGAGCCAGAACCAGCTTACATTTTGTACAATATGCTTCAATTTCAGAACTAGCCGCTATTTTACTCATCAGGTAATTATAGCACATACCTTTGTCCTTTCAGCCCGCAATTTTTCATCATACGGGTTCCTGTCAAAGCAGAGGGATGTCCTGGGGATATGGATTCCGGGATTTTACGGTCGGGTTGCGGTAAAGTCGGGCATTGCCTTGAATTGGAAGTATTTATTAAGGATTCAATGAATCTCGGCTTGTCGGTTTGGAGCTTGAAGATGGGAGCTATACGGCGTGTTCTTCATTGAGTAATTCTATACAAATTAAGCTATTTCTATAAGATACAATGGATGTCCAATTGTTCCCTGAATTACTCTCCGAGCACAATTCAGGTGCTCGTTTTCCCTCTGATCCCAGGACAGTGGGTGTCCATGTTTCGAC
>DKBB01000009.1 GCA_002451015.1 Acidobacteria bacterium UBA6911 | reverse complement strand
GGTATTCCTCCGGAAAATCTTGATCGGATATTCGATCCTTTTTTCACAACCAATAGAAAAGGGACCGGACTGGGATTGTCTGTGGTGCACCAGATCGTGGAGCAGCATTCCGGAACCATCCGGGTATCCAGTGAAATAAACTGCGGCACAACCTTTATTATCGGTTTCGGAGGAAAAGTATCCGGGCCACAAAACAGTCAGATCGTAAAGGAATCGATGGATGGATGAAAATATTCTTGTGGTGGACGACGAGCCACAAATGCTCATTGCAATCAACGAAACACTCCGGCGTAAAGGCTATGCTGTCACGACAGCCGGAAGCGTGATGGAAGCACTGTGCAGGTTAAAGGAAAGATATTACCATCTTGTTCTAACTGATATGCGAATGCCCGAAATGAGCGGGATGGATCTGCTGAAAAAAATAAAATCTCTTTCACCCCAAACTCCGGTAGTGCTGCTAACCGCTTACGGAACGATTCAAAACGCCGTGGATGCCATGCGGCATGGTGCGTTTGATTATCTCCTGAAACCATTTTCATCGGAAGCGCTGGAACGTGTTGTTCGTCGGGCCCTGGATTCCAATCCACAAAGAAATGAAAAGCCCGCACATACTATTATTACCCAGGACCCGGCTTTTTCGCACACACTCGAACTGGCGGGACAGGTTGCTGCAAGCGAAGCTACCGTTTTGATAGAAGCGGAGAGCGGTACGGGCAAGGAATTGCTGGCTCGGATGCTTCATCAAAAAAGCGACAGATCGAAAAATGATTTCATTGCAGTCAATTGTGCAGCGCTCCCTGAAAATCTTCTTGAGAGTGAACTATTCGGTTTTGAAAAGGGAGCATTCACCGGAGCCGTCAGTTCGAAGCCCGGGAAATTCGAGCTTGCGAATGGAGGAACGCTGCTGCTCGATGAAATCGGTGAAATGGCGCCTATTCTGCAGGCCAAACTGCTGCGTGTTCTGCAGGAAAAGGAAGTGGATCGAATCGGCGGACGGACTCCGGTTTCCATCGATGTCCGCATAATTGCCACAACAAACCGTGACCTGCAGGAACTGGTACACAGCGGTGGATTCAGACAGGATCTCTACTATAGATTGAACGTGGTCCGTTTAACGATTCCTCCTCTAAGAGAGCGTTGTGGGGATATTCCGCTTCTCGCTGATTTCTTCTGTAAAAAATATGGAAAACATTCGGGTGAAAACACAATTTCCTTATGTTCCGACGCGCTGGATCGACTGATGCGGTATCTCTGGCCCGGCAATGTGCGGGAATTGGAAAATACCATCCAAAGGGCCCTGGCTCTTTGTTCCGGCGACAACCTTCGAGCGGAGGACCTGTTGCTGCCGAATTCCTATACCAAGAATTCCCCACTTGGGACGGAGGCAAAATTCCACGATCTAGGATTATCCGCGGGCGTTACTATGCGGGAAATGGAGCGTAAGTTGATTTGCAGAACCCTGGAAAATACCGGGGGGAATCGCACTCAGGCCGCTAAAAGCCTTGGAATAAGCCTGAGAACGCTGAGAAACAAGTTAAATGAGTTTGGTCTTCAGGACAGGGGCCTGCAAGGAAGGCAGGCAAAATCTGCCCACTCCCATGTATCCATTTAAATTTGAATACACAGAAATGTACCTTTCTGGGGAATTTGTTTCATCCCCTTCCTGGTGATTCGAGAGTCGCTGACAGGCTTCCGATCGATCCCCGCGGGTGCAAAGGATGCGTAAAATAAGGAATCGATAAAGGTCGAAAACGGATTTCTTCAATAAACCAAATGGTTAGAACATTTTTGGCACAATAGTTGCTTTAAATTATCGAGAGTCTCGATCCGAACCGAGACTTTTGGAGGAATATTATGGATTTATTTCAGGATCCGACATTGCAAGCGATGGGACCGTATATGAGCAGGCTCTCAAAGCGTCACCAAATTGTCGCCTCCAACCTCGCAAATATTGACACTCCGGGATACAAGACAAAGGATGTGTCCTTTCACGCCACTATCCAGGAACTTGTGAATGAAAC
Source organism: Acidobacteria bacterium UBA6911 (assembly GCA_002451015.1). Classification (GTDB taxonomy): domain Bacteria; phylum Acidobacteriota; class UBA6911; order UBA6911; family UBA6911; genus UBA6911. The sequence continues at coordinate 9,673 of DKBB01000009.1, read as the reverse complement.
AAGAATGCCCCAACGAACCAGTAAACCGGAACATGGACAAGGTGGACTCCCCGGCTTCTCAGGAGCGCAGCCGTATGAAGTGCCCGGTCTGGTATCCAGGATGGACCAAAATAACGTGGATCTCGACAAGGAATTAATGAAATTAAGCGAGACGTCCTTCGGGTACTCCATGATGGCGGAAATCTTAAAGGGAAAATTTCGGACACTCGCCATAAGTATAAACGAAGGGGGAAAATAAATGAGCTTATTGACCGCCATCGCAGTCAGCGCCACCGGCCTATCGGCACAGCGCAAGAGACTTGAGGTGCTTGTCAGCAACCTCGCGAATGCCAATACCACGCAACCAGAGGGGGTGGAACCGTATCGTAGAAAGGATGTCGTTTTCAGCTCGGTATCCCCCAACCAAACTTTCGGCGCGGAATTTGAGGATGCTGTGAAGGGAGTGGAGATTTCAGGCATCGTCACCGATCGCAGCGAGCCTCGCAGGGAATACGAACCCGGCCATGCCCATGCGGATGCCGAAGGCTATGTCTACTACCCGAATGTGAATCCCATGGAGGAATTGGTGAATGTGATGTCGGCCACACGCTCCTATGAGGCAAACCTGCAGGCAGTGAATTCTGCAAAAGAAATGGCGATGAAAACACTGGAAATACTCCGTTAGAGGAAAATCGATGGACAAAGGCATTATTGGACCCATTAATCCGAAACTACAGATTCCCGAAATAGAGCCGTTGCGGCGTCCGGGAACCGAAAAAACAGATACAAACTTCGGTACGGTTTTAAAGGATGCAATTTCCACGGTAAACGAACTGCAGAAACAGTCGGATCAGGAAATAGAAAAACTGATGACAGGGGAATCCCAGGATCTGCACAATACCGTGATCGCCATGCAAAAAGCCGACCTTTCCTTCCAAATGATGATGCAGGTTCGAAACAAGATCGTCCAGGCATATCAGGAAATCATACGGATGCAGGTTTAAACCGCATAATAACTTACACGGGACAGTTGTTGTCTGGAGTAGAAAATGTCACTGAATCAGCCTCCCATGATCAATCAGCTTGTTGAAATTTGGTCGCGACTTTCGTTATCGCAGAGAGCGACGATAATCGTTTTTGGGTTCCTCGGAATGGCATTGATCGGATCCATGGTCTTTTTTATGAACAGGGTTGACTATGAAACGCTGTATTGGGACCTGAACCCCGAGGATGCCTTTGCCGTAAAGGAAAGACTGAAGGAGGAGAAAAAAGATTTTATCGTTGAGGAAACCAGCTCGGGGATAACGATCAAAGTCGCCGGCAATAAAAATGAAAACGCTCAGCTTCGTGTGGACATCGCCGCCGATGGTCTCGCCGGCAGCGGAAGAGTCGGTTTCGACATATTCGATAAAAGCCAGTTCGGGATGACCGATTTCACGGAACAGATCAACCTTCAAAGGGCGCTGGAAGGGGAATTGAAACGTACGATATCCAGCCTGAACGAAGTGTACCAGGCAAAGGTCCATATTGTACTTCCGAAGGATTCTGTCTTCGAGGAATCCACGGAAAACGCCAAAGCCAGCGTTTTTATAAAGCTTAGAGGAGAATCCCAGCTTTCCAAGTCCAGTGTGGCGGGAATAAAGGGGCTTGTCGCAGGTGCCGTCCCGGGACTGCGTTCGCGCGACGTCTCCATTGTCGACGACGAAGGGAATCTGTTGACGCAATCGGTGGAATCTGCAGACGCCGAACGGACCGAACTGGAATCCAGCTACCGGGAACAGTTGGAAAAGGAAATGTCTTCCAAGGTGGTTTCAATACTGGAACCGCTGGTGGGAAAAGGTAAGGTGCATGTGACCGCATCGCTGGATATGGACTTCAACACGACCGAGCAAATGGAGGAGACGTACAACCCGAATACTCCGGCGGTGTTGAGTCAGCAGAGAATGGAGGAGCGGTCCGGTCCGGGCAATTCAACGCAAGCCTCCGGTGTTCCGGGGACGCAGTCCAATCTGAAACCTCCGGAGATGCAGCAACTCGCAGGATCCATTCTCGAGCGCATACGTCAGAGCGAATCGACAAACTATGAAGTCAGCAAGACCATCCGGCATACCGTTCGGCCTAAAGGAGCGATTCGTAGAATTTCCGTAGCCGTTCTCCTGGATCACCGAAGAATTTATGAACAGGGTGATGAGGGCAGGATCACACCAAAACTGGAAGCGATACCTCAAAGAGACCTGGACGACTACAGAAATCTCGTGCTTGCCGCTGTCGGGTATGAAGAACAGCGGGGCGATCGCGTGACCATCGAGAATAAGCCCTTCTATACAGAAACAAAACCTCTGGAATCCCTGCCCGAGCCATCTTTTTATTTGCAGTGGCGGGAATATATAATTNNTCTGGTCTATCTGATTTTTCTCCGTCCGATCAAACGGCGCGTTTCTCATGCATTGTCCATGGCGGCTATTGGAACAGGAGATGCAACCGAAACACAGTTGTCTTCCAGGGAAGCGGAGGATTCTCTGCCCGAAGGAGCGACGGCAGGTGAAATTGAGTCTGCCTCCAAACAGGGTAATGAAGGGGCTCTTCCTCCGGCTTCCTCCGGAGCCGAGGATAGTCTGGCCGCCTTAGGACTGAGTGATGAGCAGATCGAGCGGGAATTGCTGAAGGAAGCCAGCATGGTGAATGTCGGCAACCGAAAGGTAGCGGCAATAAAAAGAAAAATTGTAGATAAATCAAAGAAGGACCCTGAGATGGTTTCGCAGTTACTCCGTTCCGTTTTACGAGAGGGGATGTAGAAGGTGCCAAATTCTCGAATACCAGGCGCAAGAAAAGCGGCGATCATACTCGTATTACTGGGAGATGAAGCAAGTGCGAGTATCTTCCGGTTCATGCAGGAAGACGAAATTCAGGAGATAAGCAAGGAGATTTCTCGACTGGGTGAAATTAATCCGGAAGTCGCGGATGAAGTTCTGGAAGAATTTTACCGGCTCACCCTGGCACAGTCCTTCCTGGCACGCGGCGGCCCTGAATATGCCAAAAAGATTCTTGTAAAGGCTTTTGGGGCAGATTCTTCCAAGAAACTTCTGGACTATCTCAATATCTCAATGCAGAGCTCCCTGGTAGGTTTCGATAACCTTCAGAAAGCGGACCCGGTACAACTTTCAAAATTCATACAGTCCGAACAACCTCAGACTATCGCCCTTGTACTGGCGCACTTGAATTCCTCTCAGGCCGCCGCTCTTCTCGGATCCCTGCCGACCTCGCTTAGGGCTGATGTAGTCATGCGAATGGCAAATCTGGAGCAAATATCTCCGGATGTCATTAATAAGATCACCTCGATTCTTGAACAAAAGTTGAGATCTCTCGGCGACTTCAGCCGTGAATCCTACGGGGGTATCCGGGCTGTTGCGGAACTGATAAACAGGATGGAAACTAAATCGGCCGGGGCAATTCTTGAAAAGATTGAAGGGGATAATCCCGCTTTGGCTTTGAGTATACGAAATTTGATGTTTGTTTTTGACGATGTCATGCTGATAGATGATACCGGTATGCGGGAAATTCTCCAGCGTGTCGATAAAAAGACCCTGACAATCGCGTTAAAAGGGACAAGTGAAGAGCTGCGGAATCAATTTTTCAGAAACATGTCCGGACGCGCTGTGGAGATAATGCAAGAGGATATGGAGGTTCTGGGACCTGTCAAGGTGCGGGATGTGGAAACATCCCAGCAGCAGATTGTCAGCATTGTCCGAAAACTTGACGAGAGCGGAGTCATCAGCCTCAAAGGGGGCAGTGGCGATGAATATATAACATGATCCGGTAGCATTGAATATTCCCATTAGTTAGCAGCGGTATTGAAATTCTCATCTATTCGGAACATTTGTTAATAACCCGTCTGTCAGAAAAGCGGTTCCAATGACTTCAAGACTTATTAAGCAGGGCACCAAACGGGCTCTGGGTATTCAGCATTTTCTCTTTAAGGAAGATTACAAGGAATACACTCCCACCGTCGAAATGGAGACGGGGGATATTTCCGGGAATACTGTCAAACCCTGTGAGACTGCCTCTAAGGAAGGGCTTACAGGCGTTGCTGCGGTTGACACGGAAAAACTTGAAGCAGAAGCCTTTCAGAAAGGATTCCAACAGGGCGAAACAGCGGGAAGGAAAACCGCTGTGAAGGAAATGGAAGCCACAATGCAAAAATATGCCGATTCCATACAAGAAATCAGCCGCGTGAGGTCCTCCTTGTGTGCCCAGACCGAAAAAGAGGTTGTCCAACTGGCCATGGAGATCGCTAAAAAAGTCGTCAATCGTGAAATCCAGGTAGATCGAAACATCATCCAGACACTCGTTCGAGTTGCGCTTTCCCGCGTTACTGAAAAAAAATCCGTTACGGTGCGTCTCAATCCCGTAGATTACAAATTTCTTATGGAACAGAGTCATGGAAAGGCAGGTGACGAAGGGTGTGATGTCTCTCTTCAATCCGATAATTCCATCGAACAGGGCGGTTGCCTGGTGGAGACCTGTTGCGGCGATATCGATGCACGCATTGGAGAGAAATTTCGCGAAGTGGAAAATGCCTTCTTTGGGGATCTCAAATAATTAAATGGTCGGCCATAGCATCAATCTCGATAAATACTTTCATAAGCTTGAAAAATGCGACCCGATAAGGACGATCGGGACCGTCAAACGGGCAGTCGGTCTTGTTGTTGAGTCTGTCGGCCCACCGGTTTCCGTCGGAGAATTGTGTGAAATTTCCGGAAATGACCGAACGGGCACCGGCATACCGGCGGAAGTAATCGGGTTTCGCGACAATAGCGTTATTTCCATGCCGCTGTATAAAGTGGATGGCGTTAAACTCGGCGACAAGATAGTTGGAAGAAATAAGAAAGCAACCATTCCGGTATCCGATGCCCTCCTGGGAAGAGTCGTGAATGCCTTCGGAACGCCGATCGACGACAAAGGCGGGATTGAAAGTTACAAGGCATATCCCGTCCATCCGCAGGAAACAAATCCCTTAAATCGTAAAAACATAAAGGAATCCCTGGGAACGGGTGTTCGAACTATAGATGGGCTTCTGACCTGCGGTAAAGGACAACGCATCGGCATTTTCGGAGGCAGCGGAGTTGGGAAGAGCACCCTATTGGGCATGATGGCCCGTTACACTTCGGCCGATGTTATCGTTATAGGCCTTGTTGGGGAGCGTGGCCGTGAGGTTCGCGGTTTCATTGAAAAAGATCTAGGCGAGGAGGGGCTGAAAAGGTCCGTGGTTGTTGTTTCCACCTCCGATCAACCTCCCCTTCTCAGGATTCGCGCCGCACTGGCCGCGACAACAATAGCAGAATATTTCCGCGATCAAGGGAAGAATGTACTCCTGGTAATGGATTCCATAACCAGATTCGCGATGGCCCAGCGTGAAGTCGGTCTGGCTGCGGGAGAACCCCCCGCCTCAAAGGGATATACTCCGTCCGTTTTTTCACTGCTGCCTAGATTATTGGAACGGGCGGGCAACTTTATGTCCGGCGGGAGCATTACAGGATTTTATACCGTCCTGGTCGAAGGGGATGATATGTCGGAACCCGTTGCCGATGCTGTTCGTTCTCTTCTAGACGGTCATATCGTACTGAGCCGGGAACTTGCCTGGAAGAACCACTATCCGTGTATAGATGTTTTGTCCAGCATAAGCCGTCTGATGCCGGAGCTTGTTTCACCCGCATATCTCCAGAAAGTCGGAAAAATCCGTGAATGGCTCTCGACCTACAATAAAGCCGAAGACATGATCAATATTGGCGCATATGCGAAAGGCAGCAATCCGAGGATAGACATGGCGTTGGGAAAAATCGATTGCATAAATTCCTATCTCGTTCAAGGAAGTGATGAACGAGATAATATTGATAATGCGTTCACATCCCTGGATGAAATGACAAAGGATTGATGCCTTGGCAAAATTCAGATTCAGCCTGGAATTCTTACTCAAACATAGAGAGGAAATCGAACAGAGACAGCGGGACGCTCTTTTAAGGCTCACCCATTCTTATCAGCGTGCTCTGCGTTATCGGGATTCATTGGAAGATAAACGGCGGGAAACGATGCTTAAACTGTCCCGGAAAGCGGCCGAGAATCCAGTGGCCGGGGAACTTGAATGGTTCCGGCTGTACATGAACAGGTTGGTTCATGAAATTGAAGAAAGCGAAAAAAATTTGATGAAACTGGAATCCGAGGTCCAGGAGCAAAAAAAAGTTGTAATCGAAGCAATAAAAAAACGAAAAGTAATTTCCGCACTGAAAGCAAAAAGACAAAAAGCATTCCATATGGAACTGAGTAAAAAGCAACAGAAGGAAGTGGATGAATGGGTCTCGACAAGGTATGCAACAAGCCGGCAATCCTTCCAGCAAAAAATACCATAAAAAGGTGTCCATCCTATGAAAGTCAGCCTTCCGATAAATATGGCACACACCCGTACTGAAGTATCCGTTAAGTCAACGGAACAAGCGGAATCTGAAGCCGTATGCACATTTTCAAATCAGGTGAATGAGATCCTGTATCAAAATGAAGAAAAAGAGGGAATTCTGGGTGGCAATGCACATCGCCATTTCAATCACCGAGATTCCGACGACGATACTTCCGGTTCCATTTCCAGATGTGATTTATCCGGCACCCGGCCCGATGTGTCCGGTCCGAAAACAGGCGGTGCAGGAATTGAGGGCGCACCCGGAACCGGTCCCGGAGATAACCGTGCGGCGTCGAAAGAAGGTTATTCGGTACAGGGAGGTCAATCCGTTGAGGGTATCCCGTTAACTGGCGGTTCCGACACCTCCCGGATAAGTCCCGTGGGATCCGATCGCGCTTCGAGTCGGACTTCACAGGAAGAATTTTCTATGCCCGGGACGCAGGCTCCTGAAAACGACAAAAGCGAAACCAAAGTTTCCGACAAGGGACGGCAAAATTTTTCAACAGACAGTGTCGGAGAAGATCTTCACGGATCCTCCCGCGGATCCCGGATTAAAGGGGAGCCGAGTCTGTTGCATACAGGACATGACGATTCAGAACTGGATGCATCCGAACCAGGAAAATTAAACCTTGCCAAATACGATTCCGCTCAGGATTCCTCAAAACATCGAGATACAGTCCGGAAGACGGATTTTCCCCAGATGGGTTTGTCCTCGGGAAACGAGGTATCCGCAAGAACAGCCGAAGGAAATACGGCATCAAGCGGGGAAAACAGCGAATCCGGCGCAGATCCTGAGGCATATACGATTGCAAAAGCATTAGGGCACATCGGCAATGCATCCCGGGATGCATCAGGGAAAGATCCGAACGCAGATAAGGGGGGGCAGCCTGAGATTGCAAACCACATTTCAGCCAGTACCGCTCGCCTGTTGGAATCCAATGCACCCATAGGTGGAAATACCGTGAAACCGACGGCACCGCAATCCAATGAATTCTTATCCCAGGTAACCGAACGAATTCAGTTTCTTATCCGGGACGGCGTCGAATCCGTGCGTATCCGACTGCATCCTGACGAGTTCGGCCATATGGAAATCAGGGCTCAATCTTCATCCAGAGGAATGACCGTACATATATCAGCCGAAACCGGAAGCGTAAAGAGCATATTGGAAAGCAATCTTCACATTCTCCAGCAGAACCTTCAGGAACAAGGTTTGAAAGTGGATCGCATACATGTAGAACTTCAGGAATTTCCCGATTCCCAATCCACCGCAGGGCATTTCTCCAAATCCGGGCATCCCAATTCTGGCCAAAATGAGAAAGGTGCGTACCGAAATTTCGATTCGAATAAAAATTATCCGGAGGATGCAAGCCTTGATAATCCCGATGCGGGTATCTGGGCTCCGGATAAGCGGTTTCACACCGTTGCATAATTTTCCCATAGGCAATTTTTGCATGGATTCAACCACGGTGGAAGTAAAGAGACCTATTGACTTATGTGTTGATATTATAAGAGATACGCTGTTATGCCCTCTATCTAGATGTTTGGCACGGAATGTGCAAATAATCTGTTTATAGATCTGAGCAGATGCTCAGGCTGGAATTGTGAGAGGATCAGGATTTGTTGTAGGCTTGCTTTTCACAATCGAATTAATCAAAGGATATAATAAATGAGTTACGTGAGTGAAGTGACGCAGCTTGGAGCACAGTTTCCGGGAACCGAATCCGAGAATCCATCGACTTCGGATATCAGGAAAGACGAGTTTCTAAAACTTCTGGTTGCACAGCTACAACATCAGGATCCGATGAATCCTGTTGATAATCAGCAGTTCCTCGCCCAACTGGCAACCTTCAGTTCACTGGAACAGCTGATATCCATTAACAACGGAATTACGGACCTGACGAACACGCTGAATGGCGCCAATAATGGAAACCTGGAGAATTCAAAAACAATAGACGTCGAATCGTCCCTTGTTCCAACTGAATAACATATAAACCGGGTTAATCCGGATCGGGAGAAATAAATGGCTTTAACTTCTTTTTACACTGCATTGACCGGTTTAAACAACAACAGCATGTCAATCAATGTCATCGGCGACAACCTTGCCAACATGAATACCGTGGGCTTCAAATCCAGTCAGGCGAATTTCAGTGAATTGCTTGCCGGAATCCAGGGAACGAGCGAAACAGGGAACCCTATTTCCGTCGGACTCGGCAGTACTTTAAACGGCATTACACGAATGACGACACAAGGTTCGGTTATAAGCACCGGGAACACAACCGATGCTGCCATAAACCAGAACGGATTTTTTGTCGTGTCGGCAGACGGCGGTCTGGGTTTCACGCGATCGGGGAGGTTTGAATGGGATCGGGACGGCGGGCTGATCCATTCGGACGGATTTGATATCATGGGCTATATGGCTGTAAACGGCCAGTTGAACAGTTCCGGATCTTTGGAGCCGATTGAAATACAAAAAGGACAGATCATGCCGGCTAGAGCGACGACGAACCTTGAAATTCTGGTCAATCTGGATGCGGGTGCGCAGGATGGCGACACATATGCAACAACGGTGCAGGTTTATGATTCACTGGGAGCGGCGCACGCCGTCACGGTGGAATATACAAAAACGGCCGCGCTTAACTGGAGTTGGGAAGCGACGATACCGGCAGCGGACACGGGAGGCGCACCCGCAGATCCTCCGGTCGTTATCGGAAACGGTAACCTCACATTTGACAGCAATGCCAATTTGACCGCGCCGGCGGGGAACCCTGATCTGAACATCAACGGGTTGGCAAACGGGGCTTCCAATATGTCGGTTACATTAGGATTATGGGACAACGACGGGAATGGGCTTGTTACAAACTTTGACCGGGAGTTCGGTGTTTCAACAACCACCCAGAATGGAAGTGCAGCGAGCGTTCTTACCGACATAACCATCGACAGTAGCGGAGTCATAGTCGGAAAGTCGGAAACGGGACAATCGGTCACGCTTGCACAGCTGGCTTTGGCGGATTTTCCGAATATCCAGGGACTGCAGAAATACAAGGGAAGCACTTTCATTGCATTTCCCAGCTCCGGGGAGCCTTCTATAGGTACCGCCGGCACCGGTGGTCGGGGCACAATATCCGGTGCATCGCTGGAGCAGTCCAACGTTGATATGGCGCAGGAATTCATCAACCTGATCACGGCTCAACGAGCCTATCAGGCCAATACACGTGTCATCACAACAACGGATGAGCTGTATCAGGA
>DKBB01000073.1 GCA_002451015.1 Acidobacteria bacterium UBA6911 | reverse complement strand
GGAAGACAGCCATCTCGGCGATTTTATCGAAGACCGCGGTGTCGTGTCTCCCGCCGAAGCCGTAATTAACATCAACCTGAAAGAGCAGACGGATTCGGTCCTTCAGACACTGACGCCGCGAGAGGAGCAGGTCATCAAAATGCGTTTCGGTCTGGGAGACGGCAGCGAACATACGCTCGAAGAAGTAGGACAGCGCTTCTCCGTAACGCGCGAACGCATTCGCCAGATTGAGGCAAAAGCTCTTCGCAAACTGCGACATCCTTCGCGCAGTCGCATGCTGATGGCTTTCCTCGAAGGCTCGGCAGTTCACGAATAATCCGTAACCAAGTAGGGGCGAACCTTGTGTTCGCCCTGTAATCGAAGATTCAATAACTCAACCTGAACCGATTGGACATCCCTGTGGCATTTCGTATTGAGATCGGTCTGAAACGAGGCGTCAAAGATGCACGCGGCATGGCTGCCGTCGAAAAGGCGCGAAGGTATTTCAACCTTTCAGTTAAATCCTGCCGGACCCGCGATGTTTATAAGGTGGATATCCCGCTGCCCTCCGGGGAAATAAGGAAAATCCGGAAAGCATTTACGGACCCTGTCATCGCGCGTTCCGCCCTCGGGCGACTGTCCCCGCCGGTTTATGAATGGATGGTTGAAATCGGATTCAAACCCGGCGTGACCGATAATGTAGGGGCGACTGCACGTGCGGTTGTTCAGGATCTTGTCGGCCGGTCCCTGTCGAGAGACGAAACCGTATACACTTCGGTTCAGTATTTTTTCCGGGGCGGTGATTTAACCCGGGATGATGTTCTGCTCATCGCCCGCGATCTCCTGGCGAATCCCCTGATCCAGACAATACAGATTTTTACACCGGATGAATGGCTGTCCGCTCCCGTGGATGAAGCGGTTCCGGCCATACGGGAAAAGGCGGACATCCGGGTTGGCGCCTACGACCTCAGCGGATCGGATTCCGATCTGATGCGGATCAGCAGCGAGGGCATCCTGTCTTTGAGCCTGGAAGAAATGAGGGCGATACGCGATTACTTCGACGCCGAACCTGTCAGGCAAAAGCGGGTTTCAATGGGTTTGCCGGATCAGCCGACCGATGTCGAGGTGGAATGTATCGCGCAGACCTGGTCCGAGCACTGNNATCCGGTTCAACGATCGTTACGATATTTCCTATAAAGTCGAGACGCACAACTCCCCGTCGGCACTGGATCCCTATGGCGGAGCCATAACCGGAATCGTCGGAGTGAACCGCGATCCCATGGGAACCGGTATGGGATGCGAGATGGTGTGCAATGTCTGGGGCTATTGCCTGGGTTCTCCCTTTTATGACGCGAATCTTCCTGAAGGCCTGATGCATCCCAGGCGGATTCGGGACGGAGTGCACCAGGGTGTCATCGACGGCGGGAACCAGAGCGGGATCCCCTGGGTAAGGGGATTCGAACGGTTTGACGAACGGTACATCGGGAAACCTCTGGTGTACTGCGGCACCGTCGGGCGCATTCCAAGACAGTTGCAGGGCCGTCCTTCCGGACGCAAGGAAATAATCCCGGGGGACGCCATTGTGATGTGCGGGGGACGCATTGGGAAAGACGGCATACACGGTGCCACGTTTTCTTCTGAAGAACTGCGAATGGAGTCTCCTGCGCAGGCGGTTCAGATTGGCGACCCAATCACACAGCGCAATTTGTACGAATTTCTAATGGAGGCGCGCGATCTCGGTCTCTATCGCACCATAACCGACAACGGAGCCGGAGGATTGAGCTCATCGGTCGGGGAAATGAGCCGTTTGAGCGGGGGGGCGGATCTGGACCTGTCGAAAGCGCCTCTGAAATACGAGGGGATGCAGCCCTGGGAGATTCTGCTTTCTGAAGCGCAGGAACGCATGTCCCTGGCGGTGCCTCGGGACAAAATAAAGCATTTCCTGGAACTGGCTGCGCGAAGGGAAGTGGAGGCGACCGAACTGGGAATGTTCACGGACAGCGGCGCTTTTACTGTGCGTTACGGATCACGCGTTGTCGCACATATCGAACTCAATTTTCTGCATGACGGAGTGCCCCGCATGGAACTGGAGGCGCGCTGGGAACCGCCCCGGATTGCTTCGCCCGCGATGCCGCGACGCGGAAAACGCAACAGGAAACTGGCGTCTCTTCTGGGCGGATTGAATATCTGTTCGCGGGAGTTCAAATCCCGCCAGTACGACGGGGAAGTAAAAGGGCTGAGTGTGGTAAAGCCGTTTGTAGGTATTGGAAGCGATGTGCCGAGCGATGCAACGGTCATGCGGGTTGAGCATGGATGCAATGCCGGTATTATTCTGGCCGAGGGAATCAATCCGTTCTTTTCCGACCTGGATACCTATCACATGATGGCCAGCGTTATCGATGAATCCGTTCGCCGTATAATCAGCGCCGGAGGACGACTCGGGAAGATTGCCGGGCTGGATAATTTCTGCTGGCCCGATCCTGTGCTGTCGGAAAAGACTCCGGACGGTCTCTACAAGATGGCACAGCTAGTCCGGGCCAATAAAGCCCTGTACGATGTTACAACCGCATTCAAAGTGCCTTCAATCTCGGGTAAGGACAGCATGAAAAACGATTCGGTTCGGGGAAACCGGAAGATTTCCATTCCGCCGACCGTTCTTTTTTCGACCATAGGGATCATGGACGATGTCCGGCGCGCCGTTACGATGTATTTCAAGAACGAAGGAGATTTGATTTATGTCGTAGGGACCACAAGAAACGAACTGGGCGGTTCGGAATTTTATCGGATGCTGGCACGGGAGCGGGGCACGCCGGAATCGTATGGAGGAGAAGTCCCGAAGCTAGATGTCCGGGGAGCGCTGTCGATTTACCGGGCGATGAGCGAGGCCACCGCAGGCGGAATTCTGTGTTCCTCACACACCCCGGTCCTGGGCGGACTGGCGGTTGCGTTTGCTCTCCCTGTAATCGGCGGCGATCTTGGCGCTGAAATCGACCTGTCCTCCCTGGCCTGTGAAGGAAAACTGGGTGATGATGCCAGACTTTTTTCCGAATCGAACAGCCGGTTCGTGATCACCTGTTCCCCGGACAAAAAATCGGTTTTAGAATCCCTTTTTTCCAAAGTGCCTCTCTCCAGAGTCGGTACCGTCACGGGCAATCGAAAGCTGCGGGTCAACGGAACGGGGGGAAACAAGGTCGTGGATATGGATATCGAGACTCTCCGTCGTTCTTTCAAGGAAACGCTTTATGGCATCTGAAATACCGGTACTGATCATCACGGGATACGGATTGAATTGCGAGGATGAATCCCGTTATGCCTGGGAGTTAGCCGGAGCGGCTCCCAAACTTGTGCATTTCAGCGATCTTCTGGAGAAACCGGCCCGTCTGCGTGATTTTACAGCTTTAATGTTTATTGGCGGTTTTTCCTACGGCGACCATATGACTTCCGGCCATGTATTTGCACTGCGGACGAAGCATCGCTTGAGCCTTGAACTGGAAACATTCATCAGCCAGGGAAAATTGATTATGGGAGTCTGCAATGGTTTCCAGATCATGGTCAAACTCGGTCTGCTGCCCGGCCTGGACGGGGACTTTTTCACCCAGAAGCTGTCGGTTATGCAGAACGACTGCGGATCCTTCCAGAATCGCTGGGTCCACCTGCGCTTCGAGAACGATTCCCCCTGTGTGTTTACGCGCGGATTGGATCCTCTTCCTCTTCCAGTCCGTCACGGGGAAGGGAAGGTTTTCACCCTGGATAAGAAACTGCTCGATCGCCTGGAGTCGTCCGGTTGCGTGCCCTGCCGCTACGCGGATCCTGAAACCGGGATCGCCTCGCAAAAGTTTCCCTACAATCCCAACGGCTCCCTCAATGCCATCGCCGGATTGTGCGACCCAACGGGGCGGATTTTCGGGATGATGCCGCACCCGGAAGCGTACTTGTACCCGGAAAACCACCCGCAATGGGACATCCAAAAGCAGAAAGCAGCCCTGCCGGAGAATGGGTTGGGCCTGTCTCTTTTCCGTAATGCCGTCGACCATCTGAAGCGAATCTGAGTCAATATTGATACATCTGCTTTGAATGGTGTCGCCTCTATTTCTTTTAAATAAGGTTAAAAACTTGATACATCGGGTTGCATGTACGTTTAAGAGTATGCTGCAGTAAGGCTCGACTTTTTACGCGCACCGCCCGGCAATCGGTTTGAGAAGCTAAAAGGTGATCGGGCGGAGAAATGGAGCATTCGAATCAACGATCGCTGGAGGATTTGTTTTCGCTGGGAAGATACAGATGCCTGGGATGTCGAGATCTTCGATTATCATGGATAAGGGGGCCGTTATGATTGGGAATAAAATGAGGCCGGTTCATTCCGGCGTGATTCTTCGCGAGGAGTACCTGATCCCTCTTGGCATGCCGGCAAATGCTTTGGCAAAGGCTCTCAGTGTAACCCCCGTTCGAATTGACGACCTTGTTCGTGAGCGAAGGGGAATCAGCGCCGATACCGCATTGCGACTGGCCCGAAATTATGGAACGGGCGCGCGATCCTGGATGAACCTGCCAGCCGCATATGATACCCGCGTCGCAGAACTGGCGAATGCAAAGCAAATCGCCTCAACCCGTTCGTCCCCACGCGGCATATACAAAATTGCTGCATCAGTACATATAAACTGCGCCGCTGAGAGTTGCTGAGTTGTCGCTTGCATCGCCTCCGATACCGGTTGCGCTACTGTCCTCGTCGGGCGCGCCTGCAACCAGAATCAATCCGTCCCAGGTAAGATCCACAGAATATCCGAGGTAATCGGATTCTTCCGTATTGGAAGCCTTGATGTAGCTGTACGGGAAGAAGCTTCCTGTGGATCGAACGAAAAGGTAAACTGCACCGCTGTTTGTGGCAGCATCGTCGGAGCTGTCCCCTTCGATGCCGACAGCGCTGCTGTCCTCGAGGCCGGCGCCGACAGCCAGAGAAAACCCGTCGCCGGAAAGGGAAACAGAGCCGCCAAATTCGTCGAAAGCGCCTGTATTGGGGGCCTTAATGTAGTCGGTTTGAAACCAGGCGCCGGAGGAGCCTGAGAAAACGTAGACCGCTCCGCTTTCGGAAATGGAATTATTGCTCTGATTGAATCCGTTGCCGTCTTCTCCTGCCGCTCCGACGGCCAGCGTCAGGCCGTTGCCGGTAAGCGAAACGGATGTGCCAAAATAATCGTTTTCTTCCCCATTGGAAGCTTTGAGAAACGCCTGCATTTGCCATTCGAAATCGACGCGGTAGAAGACCGCTGCGGCGCCGCTGTTGGGTGCGGAGTTGTCCCGGGGATCGGTCCCGGCACTGTCCTCATTTGAATATCCCACTGCAAGAGTATTTCCATTGTCCGAGAGTGCGAGGGCCATGCCGAAACCGTCATAGTAGTCAATAACGGAAGCTTTGAGGTAATCCTGGCGGTACCGGCCGGAAGGATCCCTTTCAAAGACATAGACTGCGCCGCTGTCCTCAATGGAGTCATTATTCGGATCGCCGTTGCTGTCTTCGCCCGGCGCCGATGCAGCGATTGTCATTCCGTCGTCGGAAACAGCCAGAGCCCAGCCGAATAGATCTCCCTCTCCCGGATTGGATGCTTTTGCGTAATATGCCGGATCCCAGATGTCTTCGGTACGAGCGTAGATGTATACCGCCCCGCTGTCGGGAATTGAATTGTCGAATTGGCCGTCAACGGCGTTCCCGTCCTCTCCTATAGCTCCGACAGCAAGCATATCGCCGTTATAAGAAATTGCAATAGCCCCGCCGAACTCGTCCGAGGACTCCGCGTTCCAGGCCTTGAGGTAAGCCTGCTGATACCACGCGCCATCGGTATACGTGAATACATAAACGGCTCCGCTTCCGGGCGCCGAATTGTCCATCTGGCTGCCGATATAATCGAGGTCGCCCGGATGCCAGGCTCCTGTGGCGCCGCTGTTTTCAAAAGGCGCACCAACAGCCAGGGTAAGCCCGTCTCCGGACAGGGCGACGGAAAAACCGAAACCGTCAATTTCCTCGGTGTTCGAAGCCTTGAAATACCCTACAGCATCGGCCAAAGATCCGGTTACGGCAACTTCGCCCAGATTAACGTAGTTGCCACCGCGCAGGGCCTGCAGTTGATAGACGGCGTTAATGCGGTCGGGCAGGGGGACATACAAGTCGTAGGATGTGCTGTTTGCAGCAATGATGGCTGTTACGAAGTATCCGGATTTACCGTCCGGGTCTTCCAGTAGCCGATATTCGGTTTCGTCGGCGATGTCCGTCCAGGTGAAATGGAAAATATTCACCTGCCGGAACTCGAGTCGCAGGGTATGCGGCTGCGGAGTGCTGCCCCCTCCGGACCCGCCTATAATGCTGTAATGGGTGCAGGAAGAGAGGATTAGAATCGTGATCAGTATCAGGGTTGCCCTCGATAACTTCCGGATATTGAGTTTTTTGGACGACCCCATAATCTCTCCTTCAATTTCCTAACAGACTTGTCAGTGCAAATCATCCGGCCGGTTTATTGCAGTCTTGCCGGTGCGTTTATTAAATTGGATGCTGATTTATGGAATAGTTATCAAAAAGAGTTTTCTGTACGGTGAATAATATCGTTCTGACAATCGGTGTTCAACTCGACAAAGTAAGCCGAGTATCCGGCTATCCGGACAACAAGGTTGCGGTAGGAATCCGGATCCTTCTGCGCGGCCCGCATAGTCTCGGAGCTGACCACGTTGAACTGGACTTCCATTCCGCCGGCATTCATGTATGTTCGGGTTATGTCCCGAAGCTTGGCGATGCCGTCTTCACGGCTCAATGCGGAAGGATGGATTCGGATGTTCAAGGCCAGGCCGTCCATGAACTTGCTGTGGTCGAAACAGAGGGCGGAGTTGAATACGGCGGTCGGACCGTTTCCGTCCCTCCCCTGGGCTGGTGATGTCGCGTCAGCCATAGGCTCCCCCGATTTTCGTCCGTCGGGAGTCGCCCAGGTATGGTATCCCTGGAAGACATGGTCGGAGGCACTGTAGAGGCCGGCCTTGAAGTGCTCTGCCNNACCGGTTGCCGTTCCTCCGTAGGAGTTGTACTTGCAGCCGCCCCATGTACAGTCGCGGCCTTGTTCCATGCAGCCTTCCATAGAAATGGAAAGTCCAGCCAGTGGGGCATGATACGCTGTCAGGTATTCGGTGTAGTTGTTGATGCTGACCTGTGCCTTGACAATGTACCGGGCGATGGCTTTAAAAGCCGCTTTGACCTCTTCCAATGATTTCATTTCATACAGGTGACCGGATTGAATGCTGCACTGCTGGCCGTTGTACGGGTTGATCCCGTTGTTGATGGCCATGCCCAGGACTACTCCGTAATGGACGCTGGCATGGGGTGGGGAAATGCCGTTGCAGGCCGGGTAATCGTTGCCGGATCCGGTGATTTCCTGGCAACCGATGACGGCATAGTCCCGGGCATCCCTGAGGTCGAATCCTAACTCGCGTATGAGTCCAGGGATGATGACCTCGTCGTTCTGAAACAGGGGAAGCCCGCCCACCCGTTTGGTCGTTTCCAATGCGCAATCCCACAAATCGTCGGGCGTGTTTTTGTGGACGCGCAGGGAAATAGTCGGATCGTGCAGCCCGAGTCTGCCGATGGTTTCCAGGACCATGTAGGTGACGGGATTGGAAGTATCCTCGCCGGTGTCCGGATTTACTCCGCCGATGGTGGTATGCTGGTAGGTGTTGCCGATTCCGGTTATGATGGCGACGGACGGATGTGCCGCACCATAGAAGCAGTTTGCCTTGAGAAAAAAGGCGTCTACGATCTCCTGGGCCTCATCCATGGTGATGCGGCCGGCATTCAGATCGGACTCAAGGAAAGGCCAGGTGTACTGGTCGAAACGGCCGAAGGAACTGGCTGGATAGCCGCTCTCCAGGGCCAGGAAGAGCTGGTACAGGACGGCTGCCTGACAAGCTTCCCAGAAGGTGCGTGCGGGATTTCCCGAGATCCAGGCAAGGCTGTCGCCCATCTTTGTGAGTTCAGCCTGGCGGATTTCATCATTGCAAGTCATGGCTTTGTCAAAACATGCCTGACTGTAACGCCCTACCAGGACCGATGCCGCCTCGCACACAATGGATGCCGCTTTGTAGAA
>DKBB01000253.1 GCA_002451015.1 Acidobacteria bacterium UBA6911 | reverse complement strand
AGATATCGACGTTTACCCGGAATATACCGGAACCATCGTTGAAGAAATTCTTCACGAGCTCAACCTGTCGCACGATGTTCCGCTGGACGAGGTTCTATCCCGGTTCGGAATCGGTCGAACACCGGCACTCGGGTTCAACAATACCTACGCGATAGGAATGAGTAGGGTACTGGCTGAAAAACTGAAGATTCGAACCATCACCGATCTGCGGCGGCATCCGGATCTGGTGATCGGTTTTACCAATGAATTTATCGACCGGAGGGACGGATGGCCGGGTCTGAAACATCGTTACAGTCTACCGCATGAAAACGTTCGCGGCATAGACCACGATCTGGCGTACCGGGGCATGGAGTACGGTTCGATACATGTTGTGGATATGTATTCCACGGATGCCGAAATCGCATTATACAACCTCACAACCCTTCAGGACGATGCCGGATACTTTCCTATATACGATGCGGTTTTTCTCTACAGACTTAATCTAAAGGAAGAAGTTCCGGAATTTATAGAACAGCTGGAATCAATGGGAGGAAAAATTTCGGCATCCGCAATGATTGCCATGAATTCCCGCGCGAAGATCGATCATGTTTCTGAAACAATAATAGCGGCCGATTTTCTTGCCGAAGATCTGGGTATAACCGTAACCTCCGAAGACGCAGGATTCAGGGCCAGAATGTATCGTACAACGCGGGACCATCTTGTCTTAGTATGCATTTCTCTGACTGCAGCGATTTTATTTGCAGTTCCCCTTGGCATCATTGCCGCAAAACACAAAAGAACCGGCCGCCTGATACTCGGATCGACAGGAGTCATTCAGACGATCCCTTCACTGGCTCTACTGGTATTTATGATTCCGTTCTTCGGTATCGGCGGCCCACCGGCTATTATCGCCCTCTTCCTCTACAGCCTGCTGCCTATTGTACGCAATACCCATTCAGGGCTTCACGACATCCCTTTGCCGATCAGGGAATCCGCTATTGCGCTGGGACTCCCGGCAGCCACCCGTCTCTTTCGCATTGAACTGCCGCTGGCAAGCCGGTCGATCCTGGCCGGGATCAAGACATCCGCCGTAATTAATGTGGGAACGGCAACTCTGGGAGCTTTAATCGGGGCAGGAGGTTTCGGGCAACCCATCCTGACCGGCATCCGCCTCAATGACACACGACTCATTCTTGAAGGCGCTATCCCGGCAGCCCTTTTAGCCCTGCTGGTGCAGGGAATTTTCGATCTGGCCGAACATCGGGTCATTCCGAAAGGATTACGTTTTGGAAGTCATGGATCGCAATCGTAAGTCACGGAACGAAAGACTCCGATTGGGGAGGCATATGAAATCTGAATTCCCCGTTCAGGGTTTCCCGCTGTCCAAATAACTTATTGGGAGGTTGGTATCGTGGAACTAAAAGATATGGATTCACAATGAGGAAATCTCTTTCGAAAGACTGCAACCGGAAGCTTGGAAATCCACGGAACAAAAGGTCCGATACATGAAATCAAACGAACGGAAAACCGTCAACCGGCCGGCAGACAGCAGCAACCCGGGACATTTTGATAACAGGTTCGCTCAGGATGTAAGAACCGGCCTGGGAAAATCCCCAAAGGCACTGCCATGCCTCTACTTTTACGACAAAATTGGTTCCAGCCTTTTTGAGCGGATCTGCAGACAGCCGGAATACTACTGTACACGGGCGGAAGCGGAAATCCTGAAAACCCATTCCCGCGACATTGCCGCAATCTGCAATCGATCATCAAGAATAGTGGAGCTCGGAAGCGGCAATTCCGAAAAAACCCGCATCCTGCTGGAAACGTTCATCGACTCGGATATACGGGCGACCTATTATCCCATAGATATCTCCCACGGCATTCTTGAAGAAAGCGCTGTCGTTTTGAAAGAAGCGTGTCCGCCTTTAAACGTTCGCCCTATCGCCGCCCGCTATGAAGACGGGCTGGAAATGCTGGAACCCATCGGCGGCAAGATCCTGCTCCTGTGGCTGGGTTCGAGTATCGGCAACTATGAACCGGAGTCGGCGAAGTCTTTTATTGCCCGGCTGCAGAGCAAACTATCAATCGGAGACTATTTTCTTATCGGAGTCGATCTGATCAAGGATTCAGCGGTTTTAGAAGCCGCCTACAATGATCGTTCCGGAGCAACGGCGGCTTTCAACTTAAACCTTCTGGCACGCATCAACCGGGAACTGGGAGGACACTTCCTTCTTGAACGGTTCGAGCATCGTGCAATTTTTAATCCTGAAGAAGGAAGAATCGAAATGTATCTGGTAAGCAATTGCGAACAGAAGATACGGATCGACGCGCTGAACATGACCGTTGCATTAGCGAAAGGAGAACAGATTCACACGGAAAATTCCTATAAATACAATCCAGAAGAAATTTCCCTTCTTGGAGATCACAAAGGATTGCTCCTGATAAAACAATGGTTCGATTCACGGAAGCAATTCAGCCTCAATCTCTTCGAAGTCAGTAACGGCGGGTCCTGATAAAGATCCCTTCAGGGATACCGGTCTCGACGGGATTGCCTTCGTCAATGCTCCATTCATACCATCCGCCGTCATAGATCGCTATCCTGTCCCACCCCATAAGGTAGGCATAGAAAAATGCCTCGCTGGCACGCCATCCGGTTCCGCAGTAAAAAGCAATCCGCTTTTCCGGGAGAATTCCCACTTCCCGCCAGTTGGATGCGATTTCCCCGTAGCAGAGCATCGTATCGTCCAGGTTGCGGTAGTTTTGCATGTGATAGGCATCGCTGCCGCAGTTTCCGAATACCGCTCCCGGAATACGCCCCCTTGGGCCGATATAGTGATATCCGCTCTTTTCACCGACAAACTCCGCCCAGCTCCGCATGCAAACCAGTTCAGACATAGGATCCGCAAGATATTGCTTGGCTTCTTCGATGTCGATGATATATTCCGGGTGGGCCGGAATCCGGCAACCGAATTTCTCCTCCGGCTCCGGGACCGTCGTTTCATTCGTGATTTCGTACCCGGCCGAAATCCATGCATCGAGCCCTCCATCCAGCACCCGAACATCCCGGACACCCGCATACATCAGAAGCAGTGCCGCACGCATTGCGGCAATCTGCCCCGCATTACGCCCCGGATGGAGATCTTTCATGCTGGGATTTCCCACTCTACCGTAGAGTACAACGGTCGTATCCCGGGTGATTCCATTGGACAGCAGGGCTCTTTCCAGCTCATCCGGATTGCGCCGGTTCCAATGCTCGGGCTCTTCCAGGAACAGAGTGTCCAGTGCAATCGCACCGGCGATATGCCCGGAATTATAATCGTCACGATTATCAAAGCTTGTATGTGCTAAGACGAAATCCCCCCCCTTATGACTGTAACAATCTTCGCCCCGCAATATACCCGCGAGCCATTCGGGGTAGACAAGCTGGCGATAGCGCGGCAGGCAGTCCATAGGATTGTCCGAATCGGCTGCCCAAGCCTGCAGCCCTGCCTCGAATATCCGTACAGACGCGTATCCGAGTTCGGCCAGGCTGGAAGCCGTTGTCCGGGCGTCGTCTAATTCATAACCGTAGAGGATCAGATTCTTTTCCTGTGTGATTCCTTTGCTTTCCAGTAGCCGGATCCGTTCGCCCCGGTCCGAAGCGAAAAACCAGGAAACAGGAAAAGGCACAGCGCCGGCAATATGTCCGCCCCTGTATTCCCGCCTTAATGGCCATCCGTTGTAAGCCGCCATCGGCCGGACATCCACGATAACGGTACCGGAGTTGCCGAGAGCATCAACAATATCGGCAGTCGAAGCGAATTGCACCATTTCCAGGCTCCTCAATTTCTATCGGCCGAATCCTATGCCAGGTTTGATCGGTACGCCGGATCCTCAATCCGCATTTCTTATCATTTTGAAGCGCAGGCAAGCCTGACCGAAATAGACCTCGTCCCCCGAGCGCAATCCGACTCCGCGCGGACTCTCCGCGGGAACTTCGATCATATGCCCATCGCGAACGATGCGTGTTCCGTAAAGGCTGGACTCGTCCATGACACGAAACTCCTGTCGCTTGAAATCAAACCAGATCCTTGCATGCATATCGCCGACGGTGGTATTGATCTCATTCCCGGTATCCGGGAAGACCACATTGTTAATCCTTACCAGTCTTCCCTCACGATCCAGTACTCTCGACAGGCATCCCACCAGAAGACGATCTTTCTTTATCCGGTAAACGGATTGCTCGGCCGATCCCTTGATAATTTCCAGGACGATTTCGGGAATATCATACTTAGCCGTATTCACAGAATCCCCGAACTCCATGGCATACAGGGGGGAGGATGCTAATTCCTTTTTTGGGGACGCGATTGCCTCATCAAGTCCAACGGAAATTTCCAGTTCGGGAGGAAACTGGATATCGGCATCCTTCAACATTCGGCAAATATCGGATTTCAATAATGAATTTCCCATGAAGGCGGATTGAAATTCCCGGGCCATGGATTTAGTAGACGGCTGCAGGCGGATTTCAATCTTTCTGAAAGGAAATATCTTTCGATTTTTTTCAACAGCAATAGCTGATTCCACCCGACTGAAGATGTTCTGTCGAACATCAGAGGATGCTTGAATGGACCGGAACCCGAGCATCTCCCGGGCACTCTCCAACAAGGAGCGCCACGCATTTCGAAGCTTTTGCAAACCTCTCATTCTTTCGCTCCGTGGAAACCGTTCGTTGCGGGCTCCCGGCTCAGCCTTCGGCCGGGCCGGGTTTAACCTGTAAAACGTTTCCTCTGCGGCATATTCATTCAGGTTCCAGGAGCACTGCTTTCCCAGAATCTTGGATGTATCAAAAAGTCACAGGCCAGAGTATTACAGTTTGGGTCAATCATCCATCGAAGAACGTCTCCGAAACTTTTTTATTTCAGATCGGCGTCTCTTGGAATTCAGCCTCCTTAGTTTTGAAGCGGCCGTCGGTTGAGTCTTACGGCGTCTCCTTGGAATGATACTGGCTCTTTCTATAAGTTTAAGCAGGCGCTGCAGGGCATCCTCCCGGTTCCGCTGCTGGGTTCGGTATCTCCTGGCCTCAATGATGATTTCCCCTGCCGAATTGACGCGTTTGCCGGCCAGATGGTACAGCCTCTCCCGAACGGCCGCTTTCAATATTCTGGAATTGCGGGCGTCAAAGCGGAGTTGTACGGCGGTGGCTACCTTATTGACATTCTGGCCTCCCGGTCCGGAAGACTGGACGAAATCATAGTGAATTTCATCCGGCGGAATTATGATGGGATTGGTATCCTGTGTCATCTCTCCTCCTGTTTCAGTACCGGAAGTTCGCGTCTTGGGTCCTGCGCTCCGCTATTGCCTATGTATCCGAAATTTCCAGTAATTTCAAATCAGCCTCTTCATCCAACACCCTCGCTGCCCCGGACTCGCTGAGAATTTCGTAAACAACCGCCTCCCCGACAAGCCAGACGGTCACCCCTTTCTGGAAGCACCCGGCCATTACCTGCCCGCTACGCCCCAGGCTTCCGTGCATGTGCAGTATCGGCTTTTCATTCTCATCCGGAGCAATGATTCCAACCGCTGAGGATTCATGCGCGTCGCTGACAGGCAGAACGATCGGGACCGGTTTTGGTTCTTCGGTTTTCCGAGGACCCGCAACGAGATTTCCTTTGTATATGCCGCCATGAAACACAACCTGCGCCAGGCGAATCCCCTTTTCTTCGGCAAATTTTTCAATACACCCGGGGAGGGGATCGTCGTGCTCCAGGCGCAGGACAAAAATCCTGCCGATTCTGCCTTCAATCGCTTTCATCCAAGACACTCCTTTCTTACCGCATAATCAGAAATTTTAACGGAGTCTGCAACCGCTTTTCTTCCCGGATCAATTCTGATAAAAATATCTTTATATCTTTCAATTTCTGGAGCAGACTAGAAATTGCTACGATAACTCCATATTTGAATATTGCATATGCATAAAAAAACCGACATCTACAAACTCATGAGTTTTACGCGTGGATACAGGATTCGCCCCGGGGTATCCGCCAGTCTCTTAATGACAATTTCCGTTTTTTCACTTGTTTTGGCCGGTTGTTCGATCAGGAAAATCGCCATAAAGAATCTCGGGGACGCTCTTGCGGAGAGCGGCACAACCTATGCTTCGGACAACGATCCGGAACTCATCCGGGGAGCGCTCCCTTTCAGTCTGAAGCTGATCGAAAGCATCCTGGCGGAAAGCCCGCAGCACCGCGGCCTCCTTCTGGCGGCATCCAGTGGATTCACGCAATATGCTTATGCCTTCATCAGTCAGGATGCGGATGAAATGGAAGGACAGGATTTTACCCGCGCCTCTGAAATGCGCCTGAGAGCGCGCAACCTGTTCCTGCGCGCACGCAACTACGGCCTGCGCGGCCTGGAAACGAGACATCCCCATTTCTCTGCCGATTTGAACAAAGACCCGATTTCGGCCGTCAAAACGGTCAACCGGGACGACGTGCCGCTTCTTTTCTGGACCGCAGCCTCCTGGGGAATGGCCATCACACTGTCAAAGGATGAACCGGACCTGATTGTCGATCAACCTGTAGTGGAGGCCTTGATCGATCGCGCGCTTGAACTGGACGAAACTTTCAATGAGGGCGCCATTCATTCCTTTCTGATAGTGTACGAACCTGTCAGACGGGGTTCGGAGGGAGATCCCCTGGAACGCTCGCGCAGGCATTTCGAACGCGCCATGGAGTTGTCGGGAGGATTCCAGGCGGGCCCGTTGGTATCCATGGCCGAGACCGTCTGTATTGCGGAACGGAACCATGAGGAATTTAGATCGCTGTTGGAAAAAGCCCTTGCAATTGACGTGGACAGGAAACCGGAATATCGACTGGAAAACCTGGTATACCAACGCCGCGCACAATGGCTTCTTTCCCGAATCGATGAATTGTTTCTGATTGTAGAAGAATGAAACTCAATTCAGACGTTGGTTTTCTCGTATCAGAAAAAGTTGAGATCCAATGATTGCGGCATGTTCAGGGATTACAATATCGAAATCGAGGCTGAATCCGGGCTGAAAAATCGAATCCGAAGCGCCGATTCATACGTCTTATCCGCAGTACGGGCAATAGAGTGAATATAGAATCTTGCGCTCATGAAAGAGGAATGAAATGAAACTAAAGAACGCCCCTGTCGCATCTTTAATCTTTCTGACGTTTGCCGTGTCCATAATATTCACGGGAATCTCCGATGCGTACGCCGCGAAAAATACAACCATCCGCTTGGGCACGGTGGTTCCCCGCGACAGCTCGTTTCATAAAGCCCTTGTCGAAATGGGAGAGAAATGGCGGAATGCAAGTGGAGGCAACGTAAGGCTCATCATTTACCCCGACGGCGCCCAGGGCGGGGAGGCGGACATGGTGCGCCTGATGCGCGCCAAAGCGCTCACCGCCGGGATGTTTTCAGTTATCGGCCTGGGGGAAATCGAGAGTTCGGTCGGAGGCCTTTCGTTCCTCCCACTGACATTCCGTTCCTCGGAGGAATTCGACTACGTTCTCGAAAAGCTGTCTCCCCGCCTGGAAACAATGCTGCTGGATAAAGGATTCGTCGTCCTTTTCTGGGGGGATACCGGTTGGGTGCATTTTTTCTCGACAACACCCGCGATATACCCGGATGATTTCAAGCAATTTAAAATTTATACGACGGCCGGGAACAACGACCAGGTAGACCTGATGAAATCGCTCGGCTACAACCCGATTCCCCTGGAAACGGCCGATATCCTGACGGGACTGCGGACCGGCCTGATCGATGCCATCTCCCTGCCTCCCAACTGGGCTCTGACGTACCAGTGTTACACGGTGGCAAAAAATATGCTCGATCTCAAGTGGAGCATTCTCTCCGGCGCGACGGTCATTCGCAAAGACACGTGGGAGTCCATCGATCCCGCGTTGCGGAAACAGCTTCTGGAAGCGGCTGCCGAAGCGGGCAGTAAAATCCGGAGCGCCGTCCGGCGGGAAAACGATGAATCGATCGCCGCGATGCAAAAGAAAGGATTGGTTGTACATCCATTGCCGCCCGATGTTGAAAAAGAATGGATCAAACTGACCGACATTGTTTACCCGAAAATCCGGGGGAATACAGTGCCTGCGGATATCTTCGACGAAGTGCAGCGTCTGGTCGCCGAGTATCGCGCGAAGGAATCCGGAAAATGAGCGAACGCGTCCGAGAGGCGACTGAAGGGTCCGGCCCCCTGGATAATCCACCCGGCAAATGGACCGGCGCCTTCCGAACAGGAGAAAATCTTGCCATAACTTTCTGCCTGGGCGCCATGGTCCTGATACCCCTCCTGGAGATGGTCCTGCGATCCACGACCATTGTCCTTCCGGGATCGAGCGCCGTCCAGAGCCACCTGACCCTGTTCATCTGCATGCTGGGAGGAGCCATCGCGGCCAGGGAAGGCCGGTTGCTGGCGCTGTCAACAGTAACGGCTTTCCTGAAAAAAAGGGCCAAAGCGGCCGCCGCACTTTTCAGCGGCTCTTTTGCCGCGGCATTGACGGCGGTCCTGTTCTTCGCCAGTTACCACTTTGTAATTCAAACCCAGGATGCCGGGGACATCCTGGCCTACGGCATACCGCTCTGGATTGTACAGGTGATCCTGCCTTTAGGGTTCGGTCTGATTGCAATCCGGCTGATCCTGCATGCAGCGCGCGGCTGGAAAGGACGCGTTGCCGCCCTTCTCATTGCCTGCATCATCCTGGCTCTTATTACCTGGCTGCCTCTCGACCCGGAACAACTGGTGCTCCCCTCACTGATCCTCCTGTTGATTGCAACGGTCCTGGGGGCACCCATATTCGTAACGCTCGGTGGCGCAGCCCTTATCCTGCTGTGGGGTGATGCCTTCCCGATCGAGATGATGCCTATCAAGCATTATCAGCAGGTCACCAATCCATCCCTGCCGGCTATCCCCATGTTCACTCTTGCCGGGTACCTCCTTGCGGAGGGGGGAGCCCCCAAACGGCTGATCCGCGTTTTCCAGGCCCTCACCGGGCATTTCCGGGGCGGATCCGCCATCGCGACCGTCCTTGTCTGCGCTTTCTTCACAAGCTTCACCGGCGCTTCCGGAGTTACGATCCTGGCCCTGGGAGGCCTGCTGATGCCCGTTCTTCTCGCCGCGCGCTATTCGGAAAAGAACGCGCTCGGTCTCCTCACCGGATCCGGCTCCATCGGACTACTGTTCCCCCCCTGCCTGCCTATCATCCTTTACGCAATTATTGCTGAAATCGATATCAGCCAGATGTTCCTGGGAGGGATACTCCCCGGAGTTCTGATGGTCATAGCCGCAGGAACATGGGGCGTTCTGCAGAGTCCGAAATCCGGCATAGCGGCAAAAGCATTCCAGTGGTCCGAAGCCGGCAGTGCTCTCTGGGACGCCAAATGGGAACTGCTTTTGCCGGTTGTGGCCTGTGTTTCCCTTTTCAGCGGGTTTGCCACGGCCGTGGAAGCTTCGGCCATCACCGCCCTCTATGCGTTCATCGTGGAGGCGTGGATCTACAAAGACCTAAGAATAAGACGGGACCTGCCGAGAGTCATGGCGGAATGCGGCCTGTTGGTCGGGGCGATCCTTTTGATACTCGGGGTCGCGCTCGGATTCACCGGCTATCTGATCATGGCCCAGGTCCCTGATATTTTGATCGCCTGGGTAACCGAAACGATTGAGTCCCCCTTGCTCTTCCTGCTGGCTCTGAACTGCTTCCTGCTGCTGGCCGGCTGCATCATGGATATTTTTTCCGCCATCATCGTTATCGTCCCGCTCATGGTCCCCATCGGCGTGGAATTCGGAATCGATCCGATCCACATGGGAATTATCTTTCTAGCGAACCTGGAACTGGGATACCTGACTCCCCCGGTAGGCATGAACCTGTTCCTGTCCTCTTACCGGTTCAACAAGCCTATGCCCGTGCTGTGGCGTTCCATCATTCCGATACTGCTGGTTCTATTATGCGGAGTCCTGCTAATCACCTATGTGCCATTTATGTCGACTTTCCTTCCGGAACTTTTTCGATAATAAAACAGGGGACACCGTACGTTTTTCATTGAAAACACAGGGATCCCTCCCTTAGTAATTAATGAAAAAAGTACGATGTCCCTGCAGTTGACCGTGAGGTTTTTATATGAATATTGCCGATTCATTCTTCCACGCCGCGAAGTGTTTCCCCGACAAGAAGGCTCTCATTTCCGGAAACAGAAGCTACACATACGCGGAAATGAATCGCATCATCGACGGTGTCGCCGGCTGCCTGATCCGTCTGGGCATATCCAAGGGAGCCCGCGTAGCTCTTTACTTGGCGAACAGTCCCGAATGGATCCTGTTCTACTACGGAGCTGCAAGAATCGGGGCAATACCTGTATGTGTCCCCGGAGCCTATAAGAAGGACGAAACGAAGGAGGTCGTCAACAACTCCCGGCCTTCCATCCTGGTCACCTCGGAAGAACTTTTCCCTCAGGTTCCCGATCGAAAAGAGATTCCCTTCATCGAGAATATTATCACGGTGGAATCGGACGAAAGTTTCCAGTCCATTCTTAGGGGCGATGGAAAGAACCCATCCCCGGTAAAACCGGAAACGACCGGAGAGGATCCGGGCTCCATTCTCTACACCGGAGGAACGACGGGAACCCCGAAGGGAGCCGTTCTGACCCATCGGAATCTTCTCTACAGCGCCCAGAATGTCGCCTACCACGAAAGGATGGTTCCGGACGATATCGGCGTCTGCTTCATGCCGTTGAATCATGTTTTTGCCCAGTGCCATATCATGAATACCTATTTCAGCAACTGTGCCACACTGGTTTTGTTCCCGGCCTTTGATATGGACAAGGTAATGGCTGCGGTATTGAAATATCAGGTAACCCGTTTCTATGCCGTGCCGACCATCTTCATACGCATCCTGAACGCACCGGAAACCAGGAAACAGCTGAAAAGCCTGCGCTACGCCTTTTCGGGGGGCACGAGCATGCCTTCGGAAATAGTCCGGCAATGGATCGATGCCTTCGGTATTCCGATCCACGAGGCATACGGCATGACGGAAGCGGCGTCGTGCGTCACTTTCAACCATATTTTCCGACACAAGATCGGTTCCATCGGCACGCCTGCCGGAATCGTCGAGGTGAAAGTCGTAGACGCCGACGACCGGCAAGTGAAACAGGGAGACCAGGGCGAAATAGTTGTAAGGGGCCCCAATGTCATGAAGGAGTATTTCGAACAGCCGGAAGAGACAGCGGCCGCCCTGCGCAACGGCTGGTTTCATTCGGGCGATGTCGGCCTGTTCGACAATGAAGGCTATCTTTACATCATCGACCGCATCAAAGACATCATCATTACCGGGGGAGAGAACGTTTACCCGAAGGAAGTCGAAGACCTGCTGCACCGGCACGAAGCCGTAAACGAATGCGGCGTCGTAGGACTGCCCCACCCAGAGTACGGGGAAGCCGTAACGGCCTTCGTGACACTCAAACCGGGCACAAAAACGGACGAAAAGGAGCTCATCGCATTCTGCAAGGAAAGAATCGCCAATTACAAAGTGCCCAAGACGATCCGATTCGTCACGGATCTGCCAAAATCTCCCCAGGGCAAAATCATTCGAAGGGCGCTGCGTAAGTAGGGGCGAAAATCGGATTCGCTCTTCTATCGCACGGAATCAGCGAACCCGGAAACGTTCAATCCCGATAGAGCGTGCAAGAGCCCTGGATTCTTCAACCTCTTCAGCGGAAAGCGTAAAAGCAACGACGCTTGCCTGCACTTCCCTGAAGTATTCCGGGGCACGGGTAAGAAAATCGAGTGTCGCATTCCAGAAATCCTCACGTGATAATGCCCCCACCTCAGGAATGGAAGCGGGATCGGGATGGCATAATTCCAGGTAGCGTTGACAATTCGGGGCATTGAGAGAAACGGAAACGGCATCGACTGCTGCAGCCAGTTCCGCAAGAACATCCCGACCGTGAATAAGACAGGCGTGGCCGTTGGTATTGAGCCGGACAGTCGCTCCGCCGCTGCGGAGCCAATCTGCCGCTTCCTTAATAAGATCGAGACGATAGGTCGGTTCCCCGAAACCGCACCAGATAAACTCGTTGAAATCCTCCGGAGCGCCGCGGGCGCCCACCGCCTCCCGCAACCCATCCAGGTCGGGTTCCGGCCCACCCCACAGAATGGACCCGCCCAGGCTGCGAGTGTGATAGCGGATACAGAAGGAGCAGCGGTTCGTACACCGGTTGGTCACATTCAGGTATAGACGGCCTGGATCGCCGTACCGGTAAGCGTATTCCATAACACCTCAATGCTACCCGATTCGTCCTTCCCAAAAGAAAATTTTATTGACTGCCACCCGGTACCTGTCTGAATTGTAACGCGCGTGCCCGGAAGCAATAATTCAGGAAGCAATTGACTCCGAATCCCGCGATCTAGTAGATTCCTATTAATCTGTATTTCTCGCAGCGGTCTTTGTATGCGAAACGACCGGGACGGTACAGAATAGCCTATCGAGAAATACGGAATAGGGAGAGTGAACTTGAGAATTATAGTCGGCATGAACGGGACTACCGGAGTCATCTACGGCATTCGCCTGCTTCAGGTTTTGTTCGAAATGAAGGACATCGAAACACACCTGGTTATTTCAAAAGCGTGTGAAAAAACAATTGGAATAGAAACAGATTTCAAGGTCGAGGATATCAAGGCCTATGCGAAACAGGTCTATCCGATTGACGATATTGCAGCGTGCCTGGCCAGCGGCTCGTTTATGCGCGACGGCATGATCGTCGCTCCGTGCAGCATGAAGACGCTTTCCGCCCTTGCCAATGCTTATTCGGACAACCTTTTGACCCGGGCGGCGGACGTAACATTGAAAGAGCGAAGCCGTCTTTTGCTGCTGGTACGGGAAACCCCGCTGCACCTGGGCCACCTGAGAAACATGGTCCAAGTGACGGAAATGGGTGGCATCATCATGCCGCCCGCCCCGGCTTTTTACCATCAACCCCAAACGATACAGGACATCATCGATCACACCATAGGCAAGGCTCTCGACCTGTTTCAGATCGAGCACAACCTGTATCGAAGGTGGGCAGGAACCCATGACTGACATAAAACCGGTTCTATTGCATGAAGGCGATGGGCGTACGAAAGTAAGCCTGTCCACGCACTCGATAGGAAACGATCTTTTCGTCCGCCTGTTCAATAGCCAGGAGCATATCGGTGCGGTAGCCCTGTCGGAATACCATTTCGGGGAGCAACGGGCGTCCACATCGGTCCTCACCCGGTTCGGCCACAGGGACGACTCTATTGCCTATATGGCGGCATACCAAATATGCAGGCACCTGAAAAAACCGGTTTGCGCCATTGCAGGAATTCACCTCGACGATATTACAGAAGAGGAAATCGAGGCAATCGTAAGCAACTGCGGCATCCTGATCGATCGCTTCATTGAGACATCGGGCAGCTCGTGAAGAGTCAAAGGTCGAAGGTTTCCGGAAGAATACGCACCGAATGCAAATCGATAATCTATCCGGGATCCGTTTCTTGCCGGAACGGAACTGAAACGGGGTAAAGCAATTTTTTAACCGTTAAAGATTACGCCCGATAACCCACGGTGCAACGCCTTAACCCAATCCATGTTTTGGTCATCAGAGAGGCGCATCGAGTTTGCGCCCAATGATCGACCGGGTCCCTGCAAGCCTGGGGAAGAAATAGCTGGTGCCGACCGCCAGCAGGACAAACCCAGGGATAACTGGAGCGGGCTGCTTCTGTTGACAGGGAATTTTCCCCTCCCCGGCTTTTTCACTAATCCTGCTACTCATAACTTAGAAATCAATGCAATTTCGATTATTGGGTAGATGCCCTATTTAATCCGGTCACCAGTTAAAAAAGTGCATCCAATCGTTCCACGCCAGAACGCCAGGATAAGATGAAGTTAATGCAACCGTTGTCCATCACCCGGGGGCGAAAAGGACGCGACAGTTTGCACCGGGCACAAGAAAGCGCCCACATAAGAATAATATTAAACATATAGGCAATTTTGTCCGAATATTATTCTTGACATACATATATATAGTGAATAATATTCTGTTATTAATTTATGAGGCAGAATAGATGGCGGAACAGATCGATGAAATCAGCTTAAAAATACTGAAGATCCTGCAGGAACGGGCTCGAATTCCGAATGTCGATGTAGCCCGCCAGGTGGGACTGGCGCCATCGGCGGTACTTGAACGTATTCGCAAACTGGAAAGCCAGGGATTTATCGACGGATATGAAGTGCGCCTGAATCCTGAGCGGTTCTCCCGCAGTCTGGTGGCCTTTATCGTCGTCGGCATTCAGAAACTGGCCGACGAAAAACGGATCGGCCGGCTTCTTGGGGATATTCCGGGCGTACAGGAAGTTCATTACGTTACGGGAGAAGATTCCTTTCTGATAAAAATCAGAGTGGCGGACAACCGGGACCTGGGCCGTTTCATCCGGAATGAGATTGCACCCATCAAGGGCATCCGGACGACACGCACATCCGTCGTTCTTTCGACCTATAAGGAAACGGCAAAGATACCCATCGATGAGTAGAATCTTTCATGGAGTGGGGATGATTCCGGGCGATCCCTTGAGAACCGCTGTCAGCGGAATGTGAGATGGATACGAGAATGATCGGAGGTACAGCGTGATTAAATTAAACGAACACTATCTGAAACTTCAGTCGTCCTATTTATTTTCGGAAATCGCGAAAAGAGTGTCCGCCTACCAGGCAGCCCATCCTGACAAGAAAATTATCAAGCTGGGCATCGGAGATGTAACCCGTCCACTGCCGGAAGCCTGTATTGAAGCGTTCCACAAGGCGGCGGAGGAAATGGCCTCCATTGAGACTTTCCGCGGATATGGCCCCGAACAGGGGTATGCATTCCTGCGCGAAAAAATCGCCGCAGCGGATTTCCAGGATAGGGGCGCGGATATTGCTGCAGATGAGATTTTTATCAGTGACGGGGCTAAATGCGATACCGGCAATATTCAGGAAATTTTCGCCACTGACATTAAAATCGCCATCCCTGATCCGGTCTATCCGGTTTACCTGGACACCAATGTAATGGCAGGCCGTACGGGAACTTTCAAAAACGGGCGCTATAACGGAATCGTTTATATCGAACTTACCCGTGAGAACGGATTCGTCCCCGAACCGCCAAAAGAAAAAGCGGACCTGATCTACCTGTGCTTCCCGAACAATCCAACCGGAGCGGTTATTACGAAATCCCAGCTTTCGGCATGGGTGGAGTATGCGAGGAAGAACAAAGCTCTTATTCTGTACGACGCTGCCTACGAAGCCTTTCTCCGGGACGACTCTCTGCCCCGTTCAATTTACGAAATCGAAGGCGCCCGGGAAGTCGCGCTTGAATTCAGGAGCTTCTCCAAAACTGCCGGGTTCACCGGAACGCGCTGCGCCTTTACGGTTGTACCCAAATCCTGCAAGGCGTTCACCGAAAGCGGAGAAGCATATCCCCTGCATTCTTTATGGAACCGTCGGCACACGACCAAGTTCAACGGAGTCTCCTACCCGGTCCAGAGGGCGGCCGAGGCGGTGTACAGTGAGAAAGGAATGGTTCAGGTAAAGGAACTGATCGATTACTACCTGAAAAATGCCGCGCTGATTCGCAAGGAAATCAGCGCACTAGGATTTGAATGCATCGGAGGAGAAAATTCGCCCTACATATGGATCGACGGGAAAACGGACTCCTGGGCATTCTTCGATATGCTGCTGGAAAAAGCCGGTGTGGTCTGCACCCCGGGCGCGGGATTCGGGAAATGCGGCGAAGGGTACATCCGTATCAGCGCCTTTAATAATTATGAAGACGTTGAGGAAGCCATGCAGCGAATCAAGCAGGCGGTGGCAATCTGATCGGGATTCGGGTACTGACGCAAAAAGGGGAAGGCTATTGTAGGGGCGAATCTTGTGTTCGCCCCGGGAACAATACAATCGGCAGTCAAATAATGAATAGTATATTTGAATTTTTAATCTTTAATTTTCAATTTGTGCCTGGCGCACTGTTTTGCATCGGAAAGCATACGGTTTAATGAGCACAACCGTAAGGAGGTCAATCCACCATGCCAATGTCCGCATCGTTTGAGAACAGGCTTTATCCTGTTATTCAGGATATCGTCAATCATTTCGGAACTCCCTTCCATCTATACGATGAAGCAGGAATCCGAGAAACAGGTCTGGCGCTGAAGAAAGCTTTCTCCGCCCTCAAGGGCTTCAGGGAGTTTTTTGCAGTCAAAGCGCTGCCGAATCCCGCCATTCTGGGGATTATGAAGGACCTGGGTTTCGGATTCGACTGCAGTTCGATCCCCGAGCTGATTTTGGGACGCCGGGCGGGGGGAAGCGGCATGGATATCATGTTCACATCCAACAATACCTCAAACGAGGAGTTCCTGGCTGCCTCACAGGACGGAGGCTGTATCCTGAACCTGGACGACATCTCCCTTATACCCAAAGTCCCGGAAATGCCGGAACTCATCTGCTTCCGATACAACCCGGGTTCGAGCCGCACAGGCAACAGCATCATCGGCAATCCGGAAGAAGCGAAATACGGGATCACGGATGAACAGCTGACTGCCGCATATCGCGAGGCAAAAACGCTGGGCGCACGGCGTTTCGGCCTCCACACCATGCTGGTATCGAATGAAAGCAACTATACCTACATGGTCCAAACCGCCGAAATGCTGCTGGAACGGATCGAAAGGATAGGGAAACAACTGGATATTCGTTTTGAATTCATCAATATCGGCGGGGGATTCGGGATCCCATACAGGCCGGAAGACAAACCGTTGAATCTGGAAGCCATGGCCGGTGAGATCGCCGCCCTCTTGTCAGGTTTCGAAAAGCGCATGGGGTATAAACCGGTGCTCTATACAGAAAGCGGTCGCTACATGACCGGACCTCACGGCGTACTGGTCACCCGCGCCATCAATCATAAAGACATATACAGGAAATACATCGGCGTCGATGCATGTATGTCCGCTTTGATGCGGCCCGGAATGTACGGCGCCTACCATCACATCACCGTTGCAGGGAAAAATATGTCCCAGGACAAAACGATTGTCGACGTTGTCGGTTCTCTGTGCGAAAATAATGATAAGTTCGCTGTACAGAGAGTTCTGCCTGAAATCGAGGACGGAGATATTTTATGCATCCACGATACCGGAGCACACGGACACGCCATGGGCTTTAACTACAACGGCAGGCTTCGCCCCCAGGAACTGATGTTGAAAAAAGACGGATCCGTAGAACGCATTCGCAGGGCTGAAACCATAGACGATCATTTCGCAACTCTCCGTTTCGAGCGAAAAAAGTTGTCGCTTCACAAAACATACACTGGATAATCTACCAATGTCCGATACCAACATTCCACCTGTCGATTCCATCTGGAACTCGCCCGATACAAACGATCCACTGAGTTCTGAGCCCGGTCATTCGGTCTCGCCCCCCCGCCCGTCAGGCTCTCGATGGACGGTCGGGATCGCCGTAGCATGGTTGCTGATCTTTGCAACCATAGCAATCACTCAGATTTCGCACGGGCAGCAGCAGCCGCAGCCGACCCAGCCTGATTCCGCCAGCGATATAACGATGCAATTGATGGGGAGATATGCCGTAGGATTGAAAAGTATCCTGGGGAGAGCCCAGGCTCTCGAGTATTTCAAACCCCAACTGGAAGAGTTGCGGCAGCAGTCCGACGACACCCGGATTCATCTTTCCATTGTTCCGATTCTGGCGGAATTGAGCACCCGGGAAGATGTTCTGCTGGAATTAAAACGGCTCAGCGCAGAATCCCCCAACAATCGTGTCGCCCGGGATATATCGTTGTTCCAGCAACTTTACCGGGACGGCACATCCTCTCTCTCCAGCCAACAACGTCAGGACATCGAAAATTACGGATGGATCGGGAAACTGGCGCTGAGCCAGGATATGGATCCCTCGGATCCGGGGCGCCGGGCGATCGTTCAATCGGCGCTCAAAACCTTCGTTGTTATTATCCTGTTCGCGGCCCTCGTCCTGGCCGCATTGGCTGCCGGGCTGGTTTTGTTTATTACAGCAATTGTCCTACGGGTAAAAAAGCGGCTGCAAACAAGATTCTCTACAGTGCAAGATCCCGGACAGTCACTTCTGGAAGCATTTGCAATCTATATTTTCGGATTCCTCGCCCTGCCCATTCTGGTTGCCTGGCTGCTGCCGGGATATCCGATTCTACCTTCCCTGTTTTCAATTCCGGCTGTTGTTGTTGCACTGCTCTGGCCTTCTTTTCGAGGATCGAAATGGAGTGATATCCGCAAAGCCCTGGGATGGACCCGTGGTCGGGGATTTTTCCGTGAGGCAGGATCGGGAATAATCGGTTATGTAGCGGGATTGCCCCTTTTAGCTGTATCCCTCGTCTTTGTCCTTGCAATCTCCCGATCCACCGGCACGGTACCGACACATCCCGTCATTAAAGAGATCCAGAGCGATCCGGTCATCCTGATTCTGCTTTTGGGACTTGCCTCAATCTGGGCCCCGGTCGTGGAAGAAACATTTTTCAGGGGTGCCCTGTTCGGATTTCTTCGCCAGCGATGGAGTTGGCCTATTGCTTCAGCATCAACAGGAATTCTGTTTGCTGTAATTCACCCACAGGGATGGATCGCCGTCCCTGCGCTGGCAACCATCGGATTCATTCTGGGTGCCATCCGGGAATGGCGCGGCTCTATTATTGCACCCATGACCGCACACGCTCTGAATAACAGCACTGTTCTGCTGCTGGCTATATTCGCGCTGACCTAATAATTGGCTCCGGCTATTTGCTTGAAGCGGGCAATGTCGAGAAACATACCCGTCAACGGCTGTGGCACGGCCCCCCCTGTTGGGAGAAAGGTTAACGAGCCGGACTCTAATTGCTGTCGTCCCCAAAATCTTTCTTTCATCGTTTCCTTTGGCGTTAACAGGAATATTCATCCGAGCGTTCTGGTTAAATCCGTCGTAATCTTTTTATTTTGAGCAAGGAAGGCATAATCTACCCTTCCGAAGCTTTCTTCAAATTTTCATAGATAACGCACCCGTCTAAACCTCAATTCCGATATTGTCTTTGCCAAGAAAGTCGATCTCATTGAGGATCAATACTTTAAAAGGAGCAAATCCAACTTCGGCGAAGTTGGATTTTTTATACGCAACTTGTTGATAAAAAAAGAGAAGGGCATTTTTTCGATCCTCAACTTCG
>DKBB01000102.1 GCA_002451015.1 Acidobacteria bacterium UBA6911 | reverse complement strand
CCGACAGGGGCGTCCAGGATTTTATATTGGCTTCCTGCATTCCGCTATCTGCTGTAAATGCTATGTTTATCAATTATTTGAATTTGCCGCCATATGGGGTTTCGTTGGATTTTATTGGGCATTGTCGGTTTCCGTGGACAAAGTCACGGACAAAGTGATCGAGGATTGATATCAAATATCTAAAGATGCATGTCAGCAGTTACAGATCAGAGAAGCCATTCCAATCTGTTTGGTTTATTACAACAGTGCAGGTGCTTTCTTAAGCTTGTTTATGAAACTATGATGACGGAAGCGGACCTAGATCCTGCTCCGCCTGGATGAGCAAAGCTTCCCAGTTCTTGGGCAACTGTATTTCAACGTTCCCCATGAGCATGACACCGGCCAGCCACATGGCCAGCGAAGGATGATCGCCGCCGGCGCATATGAAATTGATATTCCGGGGATCCGTTATCAATGGAATTCGAGCTGGGAGCTTCGACAAATCTACTTTGGCTGCTGCCGCCGCCCTTTGAATATCCGTCCTATCCTTGATTTCCTCCGGTGTGACAAACACCAACTCCGCCAGGTGCTTCCTGATCTTGTCTTTAGTCCAACCAATGCCTGCCATGTTGTTGCATATCATCGAATTGTAAAACATGATCCCCGGCATTCCCGGCGAGGGGCTGTGATTTGGAGTCCCTACACTTTTCATGACATTGGCTGCCCGGTAAAAGCTTTCATTCATTTCCGTCTCGAAATCGGGCTCATTCCCTACTCCTCTGTGTACAAACGGTCGCAGGCCGCCGAGAAAGGTGATGAAGAATGTAGCGGAATTCGTTCCCTTAGGGCGCTTGTATATATCCTCGGCGAACGTTGTCCAACCCTGAGGAAGGTTGTCTTCGTTTTCGGCAAAACAGAGACCCGTGAAACGCATTTCTGCGTACTCGGCGATAGTTCCCTGC
Organism: Acidobacteria bacterium UBA6911; assembly: GCA_002451015.1. GTDB lineage: Bacteria > Acidobacteriota > UBA6911 > UBA6911 > UBA6911 > UBA6911. Next base: position 4,257 of record DKBB01000102.1, on the reverse strand, counting down.
CCGGCAACATGCCCCCCTACATTCATGAGGACGAGGGAAAGGCAGCGGCCAATCGCTCCACCCGCCGGATGCTTGGGATCGGGACCAAAAAGGCTGAATCCCGAGTTCAGACGGATCTGCTTCGCGATGGAACCATTTACGCAGACTCCCTGATACGCTCCGCCTGAGCTGGTCATCAATGTATTTTGCTTCTCGATGATTGTCTTGCATACAGCCTCAGCCACTGGCATGTACTCCGGACGCCCGCCCGCCATCGCCATGCAGGTAGCGAGCACTTCGTAACTGAGAATGCCGGCCTTGGGCGCCACTTTGCCGATTCCACCGCCTAGCGTCTCATCTCGATTGTGATCTGTGCCGGTCAGGATCCAGTCTACACGACTCTTCGTGGGCGGAAAAATCGCCAGACCATCTCCCCAGTTTTTACGTAGGAAAAGGTAATGGGTCCTGGCAAGGGCATCCTCATGATCACTGCCGGAGANNACCCACGGGGCCTCCGGGGGAAGGCCCTGCCCCATGACCGCCTGGCGGGTTGCTTCCAATAATTCTTTACGCTGAATGATGACGGTCGGTATGCCCAGTTTCTCAAGCTTTGCAGCGGCACCGCCGCTGGCTGCAGCGCACGATCCTCACCCGGCATTTCCGATAATTACGGCATCCGGTTTCCGTGCAGCCACCATCTGTATAACTTGGTCGCTGCTGATTTGAATCCCCATAGGAAACTCTTGCATCGGGATGAATTTGATGTCTGGATATTGCTTTTTCAGCAGCTCTTCGATGTAGGGCATCGTCCGGTGCGGCTGCCATTTGGTNNTTCCTTCGCGAGACTTCCGCTTTCCCCTTCATTAATTTTCCTTCTCCGGACATTGTTCTTATTTCTCTTGTCATGCCTTTAAGTTAACCCAAAATTTCAACAATACAAAAGCTTGTGATTATTTTTTGCTGCACACACCCTTTCACCGAATATATCTTTCTACGTTTCGGAGGCACTTCTCTTGCCCTCGGAGAACAGATTTGCCGGGAGGGGTATTCCGAAGAGGAGGCGGCAGATGATAAAGTGTTATATGTGAATGGATCTTGAATTGCCGATTTCTATCATATGATCCGGACTCACCATCGAAAGCCAGCCAGACATATTGCATGGTTGCCTCTTGATTGTGTTGTTTTGCCAACGGGGACATATTGCAGATAAAAATCATGCAATCCAGTGTATAGGAAAATCAAATGCCTGTTTTTAGAATCTCGCTTCCTATCGAAGACAGAACCCACACGCCCCGACAGGGACGTCCAGGATTTTAAGTCCGAACCTACCCCCGGCACTATGTGGCACAAAATGACACTATCGGTATTAATTCAATGCTTTAGCAGGGCTTTCCGCTACTTATAGATGCACTTGTTTCCGATAGCCACTCGATAGTTCGGAAAAGTTTGGACCAAGCCCGAAAAGGTTCCAACTACTGCAGCCCGGTCCCTATTTACAGGATGAAAACAAAACCGGCGGCAACTTTGGGGGTTGCCGCCGGGAAGGTGGTTAGTAGATTTTGCGCTGAAACCTAGAATATAAACTTCAGAGCAAACTGAATCTGGCGTTGGTTCCCCGGCATAGTCGCGGCTAACCCGGGTGCGGTGGTGTAGCAGGGGCCTTGACCCCCATTGCAGATCGCGCCGTCGGGATTCCTATAGGCAGCCGGATCGGAAAGATACTGGTAGCGGGGATCCGTCGGAGTGACGATGCCGGCGGTTCCCATCAAGTAGGCTTGCGAGCCGAAAAGGAAGTTGGGATGGTTCAGGATATTGAAAAACTCCGTCCGGAACTGCATATTGACCCTCTCGGTCAGCTGGGTATCCTTCACGATGGAGAAGTCTAGGTTGAAGTAATTGGGGTTGGTGAGCGAGTTGCGGGTGGAATTTCCGAGCGTACCGTAGGGCGCGTATACGAAACATTCCGGATCATACCATTTGTCTATCTGCTGCGGCATTGGGTTGCAGCCGGGGACGAGATTCGGACGCTCGCCTTCTGTGGCGCCTCCCGTTGCGGATTGATACTGGCCTCCAAACTGGTTCTGGAGGTTAAAGGGCAAACCGGTAAAACGGCTGATAATACCACTGATTTGCCATCCTTTCACCGCCTGATTGCCCTCGAACGGCAGCCGGTAAAGAGCATTGGCCGTGAACACATGGTCGGAGTTATAGCTGCAAGGACCCCAGTCAAAGTCCGGGTCGTAGGCGTTATAGACGGCCCACTGGCCCTGCTCCGAGCTGTTGGTGGCCGACGCGTTATCCTTGCACTTGGAATAAGTGTAGGCCACATTGAATACCAGGCTCTTGGCGAACTGCCGGTTCAGGCTGATCTGAAAGCCGTGGTAAGTGGAATGTGCGGTGGGCGTAACCCCTTCCACTGCCTGGAAGTTGGGATTGGTATACAAGCCCACAAACGGGTTGGCAACTGTGCCCCGCGGGCCTTGGCCGGTGGCGCCGGGCCAATTTGCGGCGTTGTCCTCCTGCCAGTCAGCCGATTGGTCGGAAAAGGCCAGCGGAGGATTTTGATTGGACCACAAGAACAGGTCTTTACCTCTGGAGCCGTTGTAGGCCACCGTCAGCACTGTCCCGGCCAACAGTTCCTGCTGCAGGGCCACGTTGTACTGCATCATGTACGGTGCCTTGTCTACAGTATTCGGGAGGGCATAGTACCAGGCGATCGTTTCGTTTGCCGGTGTAGTGCCCGTGGGCGTGAGCGGGGTGTTGATGATCTGGTGGGGATCGTTAGGTAGATTGGGAAACAAACCGGTGGTCCAGAAAGTAAAGAACAACGGTGTATTCGGGTGATACGACGTATTGTTGTTGGCATACGTGCGCGATGTGACGGGCTCGTGAAACGTGCCGAAGCCGGCGCGGATGGAGGTCTTGTGATTCCCGAACACGTCCCAGGCGATGCCGATGCGCGGATCGAAGTTCCCGTTATTGGGATTGCTGTTAAAAGGATGCTTCACGGCGATGAAGTCGTCCTGGGTCGTTGTCGGTGAAGTTAGATTGTTAATCGTGAACACCGGTTCATTGACCGTCGTCGGGTTGCTGGCCCACTCGTAGCGCAGCCCGAGGTTTAAAGTAAGGTTCCTGGCGATTTTCCAGTCGTCCTGGATGTAAGGAGAAAAATAGGTCTGGCGCCAGTAGCGGGCGGGGTTGAAGGGATAATTCTCCCCGTCAGGGGTTGTATAGCTGTAGCCGGGGCCGGCCGCATTTACGCCCAGCAATGGATTGCCGTACAACGATCCGCCCAGCGGTCCTATAGCCCCTCCCAGGTTCGCGAAAATCCACGCGCCGCCGGAATATTGGTTCCACACCATATTCAGCTGCATTCGGGTTACGGTGGCTCCGAAGCGGAGGCTATGTGCGCCCAGCGCCATGAAGACGTTGTCGCCGACGCTGTACCGGTTCATGACGGGCCGGCTTGGACTCGAAGGCGAAGGACCCAGAGCTGCAAGTCCCCAACCGGGTGTAAAATCCATAGCCTGCCTGCCGGGGACCTGATGCAGTGGGGTGTCGGTCTCATTGATGCCGCCGTTTGCCGTCTCCGTAAACAGCCGCACATACCCAAAACGGAAATCGTTGATTGTTCTGGACGAAAACATATGCTGCTCATTTATGGTCAGGTACTGGTTGCGCTCATGATCCACTTCCGGCCATCCCGGGGCCTGGGTATACACGTACGGGAGAACCTGGTAAGCGCTCTCCCTGGCATATCGGACGAACAGGTTATCCGTATCGCCCAGCTTGATGTCCACGCGGCCCAAGAAATAGTCCTGGTCCCCGATTTGTTTATTCTGGGAGCAGTGGAGCCCTGTGCCCGGCAGGAAATTGATACCGGATACATTGGGGCATTCAGACTCGCTTTGGGCGAGCGGATACATTTCAAATATGCTTTCTACTAATGGATTTATCGGCCCGAACTCACCCGCCCACTGGCCATTATCATCTTGCGTCATGCCGCCGGCCGTGAAAAGTTCGGGTAACGAGGTCGGCACCACCGCGCGACTCGTCGTGCCCGTGCTCGCGCGCAAGCCCTCGTAGTTGAAAAAGAAGAAGGCTTTTTCCTTCTGGATGGGCCCTCCGATAGAGACGCCGAAATTATTCCTCTTGAAGCTCGGCTTTTTCTGGCTGGAGACGTCGAAGTAGTTTCTGGCGTCCAGGACGCTGTTTCGGAAGTACTCGTAGACCGTGCCGTGCAGGTCGTTGGTTCCCGACTTGGTGACCGCGTTGACG
>DKBB01000087.1 GCA_002451015.1 Acidobacteria bacterium UBA6911 | reverse complement strand
GCCAAAGACGGCGTCAAAGACAATGCGATTGAGGACCCGACCCGTTGCAAGTTTGATCCGGTAGCGATTCAATGTAAAGGGGAGGATAATGACTCCTGCTTGACGCCGCCCCAGGTCGAGACTGCCCGGAGCATCTACGCGGGTGCAAAATTTGACGATGGCACACAAATCTACTCAGGTTTTGAGCCGGGCAGCGAACTGCTCTGGACGGCTATGATTGAAGGCCCCGAACCGCTCTTTATAAATAATGGCTTTTTCAAGTACATTGCTTTTGAAGATCCGGATTGGGACTTTCGCACCTTCGATATCGACGCGGACACTCGTAAAATCGATGAACGCCTCGGACCGATCATTAATCACACCCAAACCGATCTGACAGCATTCAAGGAAAGCGGGGGCAAGCTTATCCTGTACCAGAGCTGGAATGAGACCTGGGTTCCGCCGCGGACAGCCGTCACGTACTACGAGGACGTCGTCAAAACAATGGGCGGGGAAGACAAAACCAAAGATTTCTTCCGGTTGTTCATGGTTCCGGACTATGGCATGTGCGCAGCGATGTTTCCCGGAACGTTCGACGCCCTGGGCGCAGTGGAGAAGTGGGTGGAGGAGGGCATTGCCCCGGATCAAATCACAACGACCTATTTCGACGAAAGCTCCCGGTTCCGAGCGCGGGCGGGCATGCAAGACACGCCCCAATCCGCAGTAAAGGTCAGAAAAACACGGCCGGTGTGCGCCTATCCGGAGGTTGCAATTTACAAGGGGAGCGGCGATACGAACGATGCCGCAAATTTCGAATGCGGCGTGCCGACCTGGTAGATAATCGGCCCTTGATTATGGTTGTTCCGAAACGGAATGACACCCAAGCCGTTCGCCGGGGGTAGCAATCAGCAAGATCTTGCAGGTTTCGGCGGCGATTGTGCCAAGAAGCTGCTGGGTGGCATTGTCTGCCGGTTCCAATGGAAGTATATGGGTTATCCTTCCATTTGGATCTTAAAATAGTGCTTCAATTCAAGGTGTTTGAACATTTGCTTCCCCGCTAATCAAGCTGGGTAACCTACAGTTTGAGCAAAAAGAACACGCTGGTCGGGGCGCAGTTTAAACTCTGCAGCAGTGTTGATTTTGTCGCAGTTATGGAACCAGGCCGCCAATCCTTGTGAGGCGGCGAACAGATAGACGTTCTGGGCGATCAGACCCACGGCACAGTAATAATAGGTTTTCTGGATCTCCGGATCGTTGATTCTTCGATCCGGGTTGCCTTCTAGGACATAGCGAGAGAGATCGACCACAAAGAATATATTCACCGGGGCTGTTGCCGCAGCGCCTCTGCCGGAGCGGGCACGGAAGTCACCAGTAACTACTGGCCTCAGCAAATGAGGAACAGCCTCATAGAGATAGACACCTTCAGGCAGGGCTACATACAGATCGATCTCCTGCGAATTACTAGCCGAAGGAGCGGTTCTTCCCGGTTTCCCGAAGTTTCCTTTTTCGCGGTTGACGCCGAAGGCGGCCCAGAGAAGATTCGACAACATCTGTGGCGGCAGCTTGTCCGCGCGGATGCTACGATTGGTTCTGCGCTCCTGCAGAGCGGCTAAAACGGACTTCCCGCCGTCGGGCTGAGGGTTGGGCAGCTGGATTATACGGACGTCCTTCGTTTGGGCAGCCGCCAGGATTTTATCCTGATTGAGGACAGACGGTGTGGTGGTTAGTGCAGCAAAAGCCGGCACGGTCCTTAGGAAGGTTCTACGATTCATTGGATTCTCCCTAATTTTTTAAGCTGTTAGTAGTGTTGATAAAGCCTAGAAATAGTTTCAAATCTGAAGCGTCAGAAGTCAAGTTGGAAGATAAATGGATTGCACGGACCAACTTCAGATGGAAGTGTGCGGTGTTATATAGTCACTTGAATTAACTCCTTCACGAATTGCTGCTTTCTGGACAAATTTGGAGCCGATAAAACAAAAAAAGAACTTGACAAATTGTTGTTTGTACTACAAACTACATTTCATGACAAATAAAACGGCAGTACAAAACGAATCTCCTGGGCGGCGAGCAGCTGCCTACTGGTTTGAGGATGGCCTGCCTGAACTCCTGGCAGGTCTTATGCTTCTTGTATTCTTTCTGGTAATGCTGGCGGCATACCTGAGATGGATAAACCCGGTACTGTTCATAGTGTTGTGGTCTGCCGGATTCACCTTTATATTTACACTGCCGGCATGGGGATGGAAAGTTCTCGATTTTATTAAAACACGGTTGACATATCCGCGGTCGGGATATGCGACTCCCCCGGGAGATCCCGGTCCGGGCCAGGATTTTTTCTACGACCTTCTAGGAAAAAGGAAATCGGAAACGATTCTGACTCTTCGGACGGCCCCTCCGCCAAAGACAAATGTCACTAATTTCGGGTTCCGTATAATCATTATTCTGGCGATCATGGGATTTTTCAGTCCCTTGTGCACGAAAGGCTGGGCAGTTGCCTTGATAACGCTAGCTATGGCGGCAATGCTGTACCTGATAACCCGGCGGGACGCTCATGCATATACGTGGATTTCCGTTCTGCCGGTCGCCCTGGCGGGTCTGATGGCGGCTTTTTGGGATCTGCCGCCGGATATCCGGAAATTCATTCCATTGCTTATTGTGAGCGGATGGCTGGTTGTTCGCGGTGCTTGGCTTCTTGTCCGCTTCCTGCATAAGCATCCCCGCCCTGGAGAACTGAACGGTGGTTGCGTATGAATAGACAACTCCAGGAACTGTCTCAGATAGACCGGATGATTCATGAACCGGCGCGTCTTATGATCATGATGATCCTGAATGATGTGGGGGAAGCCGATTTCCTCTACCTGCAGCGCGAGGGGGAATTTACACAGGGAAATCTCTCTAGTCATCTTTCAAAGCTTGAAGAAGCTTCCTATGTGGAGATAGAAAAAAAGTTCAAAGGCAAGTTCCCTTTGACCATATGCCACTTAACGCCAAAGGGCAAGGATGCTTTCACAGCCTATTCCCGAAGTATCCTACGCGCACTGAAAGGCAATTAAACTTTCGTCTTTGGAACTCCCCGTCGTTATCGACATTGAAAAGAAAACTGAACTGCATAAAAGGCTTACCTCTTTTAGCCGGCATATAAACTCCTACTTTTCGAACCTGCGGTCCATTGTCCGATTCTGAACCGGTTATATTGACAACAAAAGTATCGAGGCCCTTGTTTTTTTATAAGCAATTCGTTTTAATTCTATTAAACCCAAAGAACCGACAAGAGGATCATTGCCTCATGAAAAACAAATTTTTTTCACTCGGGGCAGTCGCTTTGTTATTCCCGCTAACATCAACTTGGGCCGCAGACTTGACCGGGAACTGGATCGCGCAGATACCGAATAGCTACGGAGTTGCTGAAACTGAATTTAGCTATGAAGTGGACGGGGAAAAATTGACGTTCCCGGGTTATCCGGTTTTTATTGAAGCTGTGTTTAATTTAAAGGTTAATGGTAAAATTTTGACGGGAAAAGTCACGACTCCGGACGGCGATGCCGTGATCAGTAAAGGGAAAATAGAGGGCGATAAAATCTCTTTTATTGTCAATCGCAGCATTGACGGAGAACAA
>DKBB01000140.1 GCA_002451015.1 Acidobacteria bacterium UBA6911 | reverse complement strand
TGTACAACCTGATGCGCAGCCTGGATATCGAGGATTCCACCGACCGGTTGCGCTACAACAGGATCATTCTTGCGACGGATGCCGATGTAGACGGCCTGCACATCCGAAACCTTCTCCTGACCTTCTTTCTGCGATTTTTCGAGTCTATCGTGCATGAGGGCCATGTATCGATCCTGGAGACGCCGCTCTTCCGGGTACGCAATGCGAAGAACACAACGTACTGTTATTCGGAAGAAGAGCGGGACGAGGCTGTGAAAAATCTGCGAGGAGTCGAAATCACCCGGTTCAAGGGACTGGGTGAGATTTCGCCGTGGGAATTCAAGCATTTTATCGGCCCGGATATGCGCCTGACGCCGGTACGCGTCGACAACCGACACAGCGTGCCGGCAATCCTGTCCTTTTACATGGGACGCAATACGCCGGAGCGGCGGAACTATATTATGAATCATCTAGTTGTGGAAACAACCTCATGACCGATGGCCAGAAGAGACTGCCGCTCGATAGTGAAACCTGCGCGGAAGATCCGGAATCTTCCACCCCTGCCCCCGCAAACGGCCGGGCAGCCGACAGGCTTCAGGCTACGGGGGATGGACCTCTTAAAAAACTGGTCGATCGGAATTTTCTCCAGTATGCATCCTACGTGATCCGGGACCGCGCCATCCCGGACCTGGACGACGGGCTCAAACCGGTTCAGCGGCGTATTCTTTTTTCCCTGCATGAGAACGACGACGGCAAGTTTATCAAGGTCGCCAACATCGTCGGATTCTGCATGCAGTTTCATCCGCACGGAGACGCCTCCATTGAAGAGGCTCTGGTTGCGCTGGCAAACAAGCAATTCCTTATCGAAAGACAGGGAAACTTCGGAAACCTCCTGACGGGAGATCCCCCGGCTGCAGCGCGCTATATAGAATGCCGGCTGACCAGAATGGCACGGGAGGAAATTTTCAACAACGATCTGACCGATTTCGTTCCAACTTACGACGGTCGCCGCAAAGAACCCGTCCTGTTGCCGGCTAAAATCCCCCTGTTATTGATGCTGGGCGCCGAAGGCATCGCGGTCGGGATATCCACGCGGATCCTGCCCCACAATTTTCCCGAACTGCTCGAAGCGCAGATCGCCATTTTAAGCAAAAAACCTTTCCATATTGTCCCTGACTTTCCCCAGGGCGGCCTGATGGATGCGGACAGCTATGACGATGGACGGGGCCATGTCCTGGTCCGCGCCCGGATCGACAAAAAAGACAGCGATACTCTCGTAATCCGGGAACTCCCTTTCGGCGCCACCACAGACTCGATGACATCCTCTATCGAGGACGCAGCGCGCAGGGGGAAGATCAAGATCAAGAGTATCAACGATTTCACTGCCGGGAATGTAGAGATTGAGATCCGGCTTGCGCCCGACCAGAGCCAGGATCGTGCGGCGGCGGCACTGTTTGCATTCACCCAGTGCCAGGTACAGGTTTCCAGTCGCATCGTTGTTATACACAATAACAAGCCTGTGGACATGACCGTCCAGTCCATTTTGCGCCATAATACATCCCGGCTTGTAAAAATCCTGCAGCGTGAACTGCTGCGTAGAAAGAAAAAACTGCTTGAAGAAATCCACGGCAGGACTCTTGCGAGCCTGTTCATCGAACACCGCATCTACAAGAAGATCGAAACTCTCAAATCGGCGGACGAGATCCAGGAAGCTGTACGGCAGGGAATGCAGCCATACCGGGACCAACTGAATCGCGATATCACACGTGACGATATCGAAAAGCTCCTCAACCTGCCCATACGGCGGATTTCGCTTTTCGATTTCAATAAAAACCGGGGAGAGATCAAGTCTCTTGCAAAAGAACTGAAAGAAGTGGAAACGGACCTGGAGGCGATGGTCCCTTACGCTATCCGCTATCTGCGCGGCCTGCTGAGGCAATACAGATCCGAATATCCTCGGCGGACAAAGCTTAAAACCTTCGGGAAGATTTCCGAAAGGGAACTTACTAAAAACGAATTGACGGTGAACTACGACAAGAAGAAAGGGTACATAGGGCATAAAGTCGAAGGATCTCAGCTCGTTTCCTGTTCCCCGCTGGACCGTCTCCTGCTTATTTGGAACGACGGCCGATGCAAGGTAGTGTCTCCCCCCGAAAAACTGTTTGTGGATGCATCCCTGATATACTGCGCTATCCTGGACCGCGAACGTGTAATGACGACCGTCTACGAATCCGATTTTTTTACCTACTTCAAAAAGTTTGCCCCCGGTGGGCTCGTCAAAAACCGGGAATCCCGGTTTGCACCTAAGGGTTCTAAAGTACTCTTTTTTGCCGATAACGATCCTTCGTTGCTTTACGTTCGATATTCCGAGGACGAACGCATCAAAATCCGCCAACAGAAATTCTCCATAGCACACCAGCCGGTGCGGGGACGGGACGCGAAGGGGCTCGTATTAACGGCCAATAGAATTGAGTATGTCGGATCCGTCAAAGCTCGGAACTGGAATGACGAAATGAACGGCCCGCCGGGAAAATTCATCGATTCCGTATAAAAATCCACCGCAGAGTTCACAGAAAAACGCAGGAAAATACATCCATTTACCTCGTACATCTAAAACTGCGAGATCCGGTCATGTGCCGTTTCTGTATGAGGTATTCCATTCGGTTACATTTTCAGAAATAGATTCCCTCCCCGCGAAACAATGTCTACAGCAGAATCCATTCCGGATTTACAGCGAGTTCCTGCAGCAAAACGGCCCTGGCAAGCCTGGATGCTATGCAGTGCATGTGGAAATGTCGTCGATGTTAATAAATACAGCCGTGATGCCCCGATATAGTGCTGTTCTGCAGCCTTGCCGAGGTATTCGGGCGCACTGACTGGTGGGAGAATGTGCATGATAAAAATAGTGATGGAAACAACGGGAACCCTGTTTAAAGCAGAGAACCGCAATCTTTTCCCGAAAGCCGGCAACTTTGAAGTCCTGAACGGCATCCCCCATGCTGTCCCGATCCCCGATACGAAACACCAACGCGTGGCAACAAAATTATCCGCAATCCTGTATGAGAATCTTGAACGGAAAAACCAGGGCATTGTTTTGGGCACGCCATGCAACGTTATGCTTTCATCCTGGGACGTCGTTCAGCCCGATATCTTCTTTGTGCGAAAGAACCGGGAAGGGATTGTAGGCGATCAGATCGTATTGGGCCCGCCTGATCTAGCCGTAGAAATCCTTTCCGAAGATACGCAGGAAAGGGATCTGAAAGAAAAGAGGAAAATTTACGCCGACGCCGGGATTCGGGAATACTGGATTGTAGATCCTGAAGCGGAAACAATCGAGCAACAGGTCTGGAGCGAACTGGGCTACATATCAACCGGGGTCTACGGAAAACAAGGGATTCTTTGCTCGGCGTTCTTTCCGCACCTGAAGTTTCGGATTTCACAGGTGTTCACACAATAGAATTAAGGCCGCATCCCGGCTCCACACTGCAGATTATGCCGCCGTCCATTTGAGCAAAACAGCCCGGAATTCCCGGGCTGAATGCGCCCGAATCTTACCGCATCTTCTACGGTGGAAAGAGAAAGATGCCCATCCAGCATGGAGCAAATCAGGGATATTTTGTGTTTTTCTGACATATCCGTTACGAATTTTGAAACTTTTTTGAATCGATAGGCGTCTTACTAGGTATTAATGATTGTATGCAAGGAAAAAAGATCACTTTTCTTTTAGGCATAGAACAATCCGGTGAAGTCCCAAAAAACTTGCGCTTCATCCATAACCGGCATCCCCGGTTTTATGAGAGGGGTGAGTTGCAATATGATATCCCCGGATCCGGGAGTTAAGGGAAAAAGCAATAAAATACCTAGTTGGAGTACCGTCATGTCGGCCGTAATTGTTAAAAGGAATCGGAAGGACCTGTTCCAGGAAATATCCAATACTATCCAGAAATGGCCCGACCTCGAGAAAAAAATTTTCGCGAAGGCTCATTACCAGGGCCTTTCCACCGAATCCATCTCTAATTCTCTGGAAATGGACGTAGAAAAAGTCAGCACAATACTCAGGCAGTGTGACCGCGATCTTTATGTTTCTTTAAGGGAATTTCGTAAAAGCGACGGCGATGAAGCCGCTCTTATCCGGAATGCATCTTAAGGACCAACCGCCTCCGCCCTGGAAAACTAGCAATAATTAAATCCGAATGTAAATTCAGGTTAATGCCTGAATTAAATTCAGGTTAATGCCTGAACTAAAAGACTATCCCCTGTGAAATACCTGTACAATAAATGTTTAGAAGGAAAATATTTAACAGATATTGGTTATATTATTCCCTTGCAGCACGTNNACGTGCTGCAAACCAAGCTTTTGTAGAGTATCGCGCTGGGGATATCCTGAATCGGGATACCAGCCTTAGAATTATAAATTGCCGTTTTCCAATGCTCCACCCCCGCATGGTCCAGGTAGAGATCGCGGCAACCTCTCCGGTCCCACTTCCTGCCGTCGAAGACCGGGACCGAGGGCATTCTGCAGATCTTAGTGACCGAGAACGACACAGAGGTCCCAGAAAATAGCCGCTCCTATTCCGTAACCGCAGTCGAATCGCGCATACCTGGAGGTCTCGATACTACTCGTCGTAACCTTTGCTCAGATTTACTCTTAAAATCTTTACTGCATACCCTCCGTGTCATCGTTCAAGGTGCCTACTATGGGTATCTCCAGTTTCTCATGATAAAGCTCGATGAGATCTTTTGGATTCCACGAAAAAACATTTACGCAGAACAAAATCTATGGACACCCATTGTTTGAAAAACATAGAGTGTCATTAGTCGGCGCTTTTTAATCCGTGGCTGGCGTCCTCGGCAGGATTTGTATCCGTACGGAAAATTGTATGTGTCTACCGGGCTGCGGACGGACCGAATCCCGGGTGCGATTTCACCTGCGCTCCGATTATGGTCTTGAAAACAACTTGTCCATATCGAAAGTAAGTCCGATCGCCCCCCTAACCTCGTTCTCGGTGTTGAACTCACTCCGATTGGCAACAGTAAAAGACAACGGAATGCGAACACCGCTCCTGCCTGCCGGAAACGTCAGCATCGCCTGAAATACACCGATAGCACCATCTTCCGTTTCAACTCCCTGCAGGTCGACCTTCACCCCGAAAGGCTGCTGGTTAAGAAACACCCCCAGGCCGGCAAAGGTAAGAACAGGCCTTCCCACCGACTGAATTTCCGGCAGACGAATATCCAATCCGGCTGAAACCTGTATATCCCTAAGATTGCCGTGCATTTGGGAAAGAGTTGAATTAAAAAATGTCACCGATCCATTCAAGGTGGCTTCCCCGAAGCTTCCGACCGGGGAGGAAAAGATCAGGCGCGCCGTTGAAAGATTTGGAACGTCTGAATCGGGCGGGAAAAAGCTCAGGGCTTCTTCCGGAAGCGGCAACCTGCTGAACGAATATTCAAAGGACAGCGTGGATCCTTTCGCAATATCTTCAAACACGCTGTCACGTACTGTTCGGTAGGATTCGATCGCTTTGACCATCTCGCCGGCCAATCGCTTGAATTCCGGGTGCGATGCGAAACGGCGAGCGAAATCGGCGCCGATTTCGGTCAAGGCAGCCATCAGCCCCTTATCATTAGAGAGATCCAGAGCCGAGAGTTTGGTCGCAGACGCGTTTTTCCAATCTTCATATCCGGGCATTTTTCGAAGGACATCGAACAAGCCTTGCACCGTAGCCACCAGCGGTCCCATTCGTCCTCTCAACCTTTCTATCGATTCCTCGTGGGAAGGGTGACGAGGATCCCGTTTGTTGATGATGCTGAAGCGGAAAGACATTTCCCTGAGCTGGGAACGTTCGCCGGTAAATGTCCCCGGCGATGCCCCCTGGTTTAAGTCCAGGCTGGTGGAGAAGGAGAATTTTTCAGCAACACTTTCAATCGCCGATTGGTTCAGGGGCGGTCCGGCCAACAGGTACGAGTTTTTTGCCAGCGCCCGTGCAAGGCCGGACGGATTCAAGCGGAGGGTCACAATACTGTTGCTGATCGACTGATAGAGAGCTCCCCCCTCCACGGCAAGGCCGACCAACGACGGCACACTGCCTTTGGTCACCAGGCTGGTAGACCCCGAACTGCCGCCCGTAGCTCCCACCTGCTTGTCAATCCTGGCTTCTTCAACGAGAGAGGTGTAGACCTGGCGTCCCAGTGCATACAGCGCGAACTCCTGAATGTTTCCATCTAGTTCCGACTTTATTTCAGCCTCTGCAGGGTGAGCGTCCAACTCCTGCAGAGTCAGGGCAATGTTCTCGAACGGAACAAAAGAAACATCCTGAGCAACTGATTCGCAAATGCTGAGAACCAGCAGTAAGAAAAAGCAGATTGTATATTTCATCCCTGGCCCACCTCGAAAGCGAAAACGCGTGTTGAAGGCAGAATACTTGTCGGTTTGATCGTGCGGGTACGAACGTATCCACCGGGACCGTCGCCCCAGATTCTGACCTTGTACTGGGCGTTTGAGGAAATCTTCCCCCCCTGTTCGATTGAAAAGTCAAAGCCGGTGACATAAGAGAAGTTAGTGGAAAAAGTCCCGGCAACCTTAAATCGCCGGACTTCCTTTAAAGGAGAAGGATGTTCGACTCTTAGCCACTGACCAAGCGAAATCGGCCCCGTATGGGCAAGGAATGCGGTTTTAGTAGCCCGAATTTCCATCACAACAGTTTCCTCAAGTGAAACTTCCATATCACCATCTTGCTGTAATCTCATTGCGGCACACCTTTCTTTTATAGGTCGGATCTTTAAAGTGCGGCAACTTATCCCTGCATAAATTGCTGTATGTGAGAATGCTTATCTGTTTTTTTTATAAAATATTCTATCCCTGGACACAAGTCAAAAAGCAGTCGCCGTAAAGAACGCACAGGAATAACAGGCACTTCAATACCATCCCAAACCGGCAAAATGCATGAAATGATGTTTTAAAAAAATGTTCATTTTCGAACTGTTCGAAATACAGAGACAAATTTATATCTGTTAGTATTCTCTAATCAGTTATAAATTGAAGGTTTGCTGAGGGGGAATCCCTATGGAAATGATTATCAAAATAGTGGCGCTAGTGTTATCTATTATTATTCATGAGGTGGCGCATGGGTATGTGGCTTACAGGCTCGGTGATCCGACTGCCAGGGATGCCAACCGACTGACGCTCAATCCGTTGGCGCACATCGATCTCATGGGATCGATTCTGCTTCCTCTCATTCTGATTATTGTTAAAAGCCCTGTCCTGCTGGGATGGGCCAAGCCGGTCCCTTTCAATCCGAGTTACTTCCGCGATGTAAAGAAAGGAGTCATGCTGGTTGGATTGGCGGGTCCGGTCAGCAACCTGATTCTAGCTGCCATTGCCGCTATAATCTTGCGGGTATTCCCTTTCGGGGAAATGATCGGGCTTTTCATGGCACATGTCTGCCTAATCAATGTCATACTGGCAGTTTTCAACCTGATCCCCATCCCTCCGTTGGACGGTTCCCGGGTCGTAATAGGATTCTTGCCATCCCACTTGGTGTCCGGCTACCTTAGCCTGGAACGCTACGGTTTTCTAATTATCTTTGGATTGCTATATCTTGGTATCCTGGACTACATTTTGATCCCAATTGCCGCCGTGCTTCTGCGTCTTCTGCTCTAAATTTAAAAAATTACTGACTCAATCGCGATCCAGTGCTCCTCTTTTCTTACTACGTGCAGGCCGGTTTTTCACTGCCAATAAAACCAAAAGGATTATGATCAAAAACCTAACCAGCGGGTATATTCCAGAGTGTTCCATTTGGAAATACCCCCACGTTAATATCAAAATTTTGAGTTGACTGGGTCAAGAGGTGAAAAAAGCTGTACATTGTCTCAATGCACAGCTTTGATCAAACCTTTGGAATTATTCGGCTCATCTGCCAGGCATGGCCATCATTCTTTGGGTATCCCAGTGTTCCACCAGCAATCCGTCTTCCACAATCCACATATCGAACCAGGTTGTGGTATATGGTTTGCCGTTGGCGTCGTTGTATTGTTTCAACGTGGCGAGAACCACTTTATCGCCTTCAGCGATTATTTCTATGAAGTTGGCCATTTTGGGTTGAAGGGGTTTGGGTTGCGCAAAGCTTTTGAAAAAATTTATAAACCCGTCTAAGCCTGTGACGGCCATGGGATTGTGTTGAATGTAATCCTTGTGCAGGTATTTGGGCGCCTCATCAATTTGTTGGGCATCCAACAATGTGCGCCACATGTCATACACCAGCCGCTTGTTGGCCGCCAGTTGGGCATCTTTGCTGGCCAGGGAACGCGCATGATCGGGATTTTCCTTGGTGGGAACGTAAGCACGGGGTGTCATGCCTTCCGGAAGGGTACCGTGATCCCAGTGCTCGGTAATAACGCCGTTTTTTATGCGGTACATGTCAAACCAGGTTGTTGTGTAGGTTTGACCTTCCTCATTTGGATTTTCTTGCGCGTCCACCCATGCATAGACTACTAAATCACGTTCGGCTACTATGGCCACGATGGGATTTTGAACGCGATCGGGAATTTCCAGTGGATCGCCCAAACTGGAGAAATAGGCCAACACACCATCAAGGCCGGTATCTGCAATTGGATTATGTTGGATGTAGTTTTTATCCAGATATTTTTTTGCCGCTTCCACGTCGTGGGCATCTACCAGGGTGCGCCACATGTCATATACCAAACGCTTGTTGGCGGCCATTTGCGGATCAAGGCTTTTGAGCATGGCCTCGTGATCGGGATTAGCCGTTACGGGATCAGCTGCAAAAGCTGAGAATAAGAACATAGCCAACAGCAGGGGGATACTGGCGAAATAAACGCAGGATTTGTTCATGACTTCCTCTTATTTTTCAAATGATTGTTTGGTGGATAGCGACGGCATGAAGGGAAAATGAGCGCTCCTTTTCAGAAAGCTTTCCCCGGTTGGGCCTATCGCTGCTTCCGGTAACGCTGTCTTATTATAAATAATCACCATGAAAAAGCTGATTACCTCAATATTTTACTATAAGTGAGATCAAACAAATGTGGAATATTACGATGCGTAACATAGTTTAGTCATTAATCCAGGCTTGGACCTTAAAATATGTGAAGTTGCAACACATGGTTGGCAGGCGATACTTCCGTTAGGAGTTCTCAGGCGGGCGCTTACAATGCTGCAATTTTCTCCTGGAGGTGTCCGGGGGATTTACATCCAAGCATAGGGAGCCTTCAGAATTTATAGGATCGGTTTAAAACACTTCAACTACCGACTTTCTTTTAAAATTTCTAAAACTATCCGATAGGCGGTGCTCACAGCAGGGAAGCAGACTTTTTGGGGTATATCAGAATTCATAAACTGTTCGATTCCCGCAACCGTACTCAGGTCGGCACCTGTTAATTCTCTGCAGTTGATAGTCGACATCTCAGCCTCAAAGCGCCGACGAAACTCCTGCGTAACCTCTAGGGAGCGGAGCCATTCTTCCTTAGTATTACCCTTCTCTTTTCTGAGCCCAATAGCCATCGTAGCCCCAATAACAGCGCCGCAAACAGAACCAGTATTGCCTATCCCGCCTGCGAAGTGGCTGGCGATTTTGGGAATGATTTCGCTTTCTATTCTGAATTCCTGGCACACGGCCATTAAAACGGATTCTGATCAAGCATAACCCTGCGCCATGATTTGTGTTGCCCGATTTTGCTCCATAACCTAAGTCCTTTCTCCGTCTACATCCGATGAAATGCGTTAAAGAGTGGTATATACCTGCCTGCGTCCTGAGGTCTATTATACCCCGATCTATTGGTACCATATTGACGGATAGAAAAATCTTCATTTTCCATGTGTCATTATTTTTAACATACAGTCTACCAACGATACACATCTCCAACTTGACTTTCCATGTTGATGCCCACGGTAATCATAACTACTACCATCTGTTGTGCGAATCTTTCTGCACGCTATTGACCTGAGGATGGCTTTGATATAGGAATATATCAGTACACATTCAGTTCCGAGAACACGCAGCATTTCATTATCACTTCCAGTAGCCGCTGCATTTTCTTCCTTGCCCGAGCTACGCGGATCCCGGCACATGTCCCGGCTGATTTTGTTGCCAGTCCAGACAGTAATTTAAGACTTCCGATGCATGGTAGCAAGACATCGCTTATTTGGAAGAATAAAGTACCCAATATAGTTTTTAATAGAGGAGATCAAACAATGCCTATTTTCGTAACTTTGTATAACTTCACTGACCAGGGCTTCAGGAATATCAAAGATTCTCCCCAACGGCTCGACGCAGCAATTAAGGCATTTGAGGCAAAGGGAGGGAAACTTCTTGGCGCTTATTATACGGTCGGTGAATTCGATTTGATAGTAATAGCGGAAATCGAGGATGAGCAGGTTGGATTAGCGCATACTGTGTCAACGGTCTCTCTTGGAAATGTTCGATCGAAAACGCTCCTAGCATACACGCCGACGGAATTTGCGGAAATCCTCAAGAAGATGTAATGGTAATTTCAGGCTGGTCAGTCATTTTCGCATCCATATAAGGAGAAGCATATATCTCTTTAGGTGTTTCTTGAATTCGCTCTCACCCAAGGGGAAATTGAGCAATGGAAAGCTTGAAAAGTTTCCGAGCTCAAGCCAAAGAGGCGAGTTAGTTAGCTGGTACGCCTGGCAGGATTCGACCCTGCGGTTTACTGGGATTCATGCTCTCCCTGGTGCTTAAATATCATCCGTACAACCCTCTCTATTGCTTCTTGGGAATACCTCTTTCTTATTGTCATGACTCTATCCCCCCAAATAATAGAGTCTCAGACAATCCCGGGGTGGTTCATGCCACATTAGAAATGGTTATCCTCTTACTGAGATGATCACCTTGTCTTTCATTTGCATACAAGGCCGCCCTGAATGGCGGCTTTTTTATTATCCGAATTCCCCTTCCTCTCTCATCCACATCCGCATATAATTAATTCAAGCTCCATCAAGATTTACCAGACAACACGGAAGCAAGATTTCCAGGAGGCATGTATGTCCATAATCGGGAAGTCACTTGCTCATTATTCTACCATCAGTCAGATCGGCATGGGTGGCATGGGATATCCACCCTGTCGACGGACGATTCCTTATGGTAAAACGATCCACACCACCAGAAAAACCTGATGACGAATCTCAAGAAGAAGCCCCAGCAGCAAGAGCCCGCAAAATCATCGTCGTCACAAACTGGTTTGAAAGACTGAAGGATCGGGTTCCGGTGGATTGATCATAGAATATAAGAATTCGATAAAGTATCTGACTCTATACTAATAGGAGAATATGATGAGATGGCCTAAATTATCGGTGCGACTAACCATATTAATTTGCCTGGTCATAACTGTGCCGATTTGGGGACAAGAGTCTTATGCTTCATTAGATTCTTTGATAAATGCGGCCGAGCAGGGTGACGATGAATCACAATACGTTTTAGGACATAAGTATTTTTCAGGCGATGGTGTGTCTCAAGATTACACAGAAGCCGCGAAATGGTTTCTCAAAGCTGCAGAACAGGGTCATATTGAGGCGCAATACTACCTAGGAACATTTTATCGTGATGGTAATGGAGTTCCTCAGTATTATCTTGATGCAGCAAAATGGTGCCGTAAGGCTGCTGAACAAGATTATTCCGCAGCTCAGAATATGTTGGGAGATCTTTATTATAACGGCCTTGGCGTTGCACAGGACAATAAAGAGGCAGTGAGATGGTATCGCCAGGCAGCCGAGCAAGGCTATGGGGATGCACAAAATAATCTGGGAACTATGTACGCTGATGGCTTGGGGGCACCCAGAGATTACATTCAAGCACACATGTGGTTTAATTTGTCTTCTACTATTTCTAAAGGAAAATTACGCGAAGAAGCCGCAAATAATCGTGATTCTGTCGCAATATTAATGACTGACGAACAAATATCGACAGCGCAAAAATTGGCTAGAGAATGGATGGAAAAGCATAAGAATATGGATACAGAATGACAGATCCCAAACGCATCCTCTGCACCATGGCCTGCCTGGAATCTCTTCGGGACCACCAAGGTTATTTGGAGGAAACGATTGGGAGCTCCGTGGGGCTGCTGAAATCGATGCCTGAAGGTGAGCATCGGGACCAGTACTGGATGAGATCAGCAAATTGGATGTGATTGCAGGAGGAATTAAGGAAGGATTGGATGTTGTGAAGGAATAAGCCCCACTCGCTTTTTAATCGGAACGTGCCCTAATCGAAATAATTTTCCTGTAGTGGTGTGTTGATTAGATTTATCAATTTCTATTGAATGGGCTGGAGATGGGTCTCACTCTTATTTAAAGACCTCTCTATATAACCTTATTGAAATGGAGCTATCCAATGAGCACCGATACGATGTTGAAAGGAACCGAACTTTTCAAGTCGCTGAGCATAGAGGAAGTTGACAAGATCAGCGCTTTCTCATCGGTAAAAGAATTTAATGCCAATGATATGATCTTTATTCATGACCGGCCCAGCACGCATATTTATGTGCTTATGGAGGGCCTGGTCTACCTCCAACTGCCTTCTACCGCACAGGAATTCAATCTCAATATTACAAAAATCGAGAAGGGTGAGCTTTTCGGTCTTTCCCCGCTTCTCGATTCACCCAGATACACAGCCTCTGCAAAATGCTTTTCGCCAACGAAGGTTCTCGCAATCGAGGCGAAGCCTGTTAAGGGAATTCTCCAGAAGAATCATCTGGTTGGAATGGATGCTATGGGCCGAGTCGCGAGGATATATTTCACCCGTTATCTGGATCTCTTAAGAAGGCTTCAGGATACTGTCAGCCAAATCTCGCAAGGTGCTTGAAGAAACGGGTGCATAGGAAGAATGAATGCCTGTTTAAAATCTTGCTCTTTATCGAAACCTGCCCTTGGTTTCCGATAAGAGGCCTTATGTCATTATCGTTGAATTTCAGGCCTTGATTTTACTATGGTTTGCACAAGGTTCGGCAAAATAACTGGAAAATTGCAGAAATATATTCATGGTCGCATTGCGGATGATAGGATGGAACTCTCATTGAAATAATTTTCCTCTACTGCGGATAAATTCTAAAAACCGGCGTTTATTCTTCCTAAATACATCGTCCGATACGATACCCTGGTGGAGAAGACCAAGATCCGTGAGGCGATGGCGGGAGCGGTTGCGGTGTAAGATGAAGCGCCATTTGAATTATATGGGTCGGAAGAAGGGAAAATTTATCGTCGCGGAGCCTGATCTCAGTTAAGCAAAAGATTAACTCGAACATGCCCTTCAACCGCGTACGGCTATGATAAAACCGGGAAATCCCACGCATACTCCCGTGCGCTTATAAAATGCATCCCGCTCTTATCGATTGCATTGTTCAATTTGTAAATTATTGATTATAAGTGGGATCGCTGGTACGCCTGGCAGGACTCGAACCTGCGGCCCACGGTTTAGGAAACGTCAGCATTATCGTCCTATCTACCTGCCTTTAAAGATCTTAATCCAATATTCCATATTTTGAGGATATGCAGTATTTCCGCATATTTCCGCATATCCCGAAGTATCGATAGCCAAAGTCATGGACAAAGACAGAGTGGGTGGCCCCTCCGGATTTAACCGGTCTTTTCAGGAAAGCTTTGGCGGATATATTCACAGGCACCTACCATGATTGTAGAGACGTATTCTAAAAATTTTTTTCAATGAATTTTCATGGTTAACACTGGCCGAATCTGTCTTGCGGGATACATTCAGCTCAGCGATAAAGTTCCCCCAAAATTCAATTCTTCTTAAATATTTTTATGGAGCTTAATGCTAAACAGCTTATTATCAATTATATACACATATCTACCCAGGTCTGCCGCACTCCCAGGGGGGGGTATAAAAACGGGCATATTAGGCACAGAAATCCTGCACATTTTTATGTAAAGATTCCATATTTCACTCCTTATTTAGCGTTAATCTGCGTTTAATGCGCGGAATAAAATCCCCCGACCCAATAATTACGAAGGAGTCTATGTTCGTAGGAAAATTCTAACGAATGGAGATGTTTTTTACGATATAGCTCTGATACAAGTGTTTGAGAATTGGATTTCCTTCAAAAGCATAAAAACTTAATTTTGGAGAAAGAATGCGCATAAGAAACATACTCGGACTTGAAGTGATTGCAATAACTATATTTGCTGTTGTGGGCCTTGCTGAAGTAAACGACGTAACTCCAAGCACCAATGACTATAACAAAGATAATGGATATGCTTATGTCACCCGAGATGAAGTTGGGCCTGGATACGGGATATTCACTTTCACTACTCCAAATAGTTGGGCTAGTTGTTTCGAATATAGATCTGATGGGGATACATCTCAAACGATCGGTACCAACTATAACACTGACATCTCGGACGGCCTTTATCCCTTCACATGCGTGTATGGCGACACAGCGACCGCGACGGTTACAAGAAACGCCAACAGTTATGTTGAAATTAGAATGGTGTTTGGGGCTGAAAGGGATGAAAGGTTTGATTGGACGCGATTCGATGTAATACCGCTACCCAGATTGAGCTGCAATTACGACAGTGGAACTTTTCTTCCGCCATTCGACCACTCAATCACCTTCTCGGGCAAAAAAACAAACAGAAATATTCCATTGAGATTTAGCTGTGTCGACGAGTCCGGTATTGTAGTTGATGATGTTTATATGGCATCACTTGGCTGGGAACCACCAGTTGTCAACATTGAATTTCAGTCATTTAGTGGTTCAACTGATCTAGAATTCTCTGAAGAACTACTACCAGCTGGGCTTGCAAGCGCCGGAATCCCATTCATTTATAATGGAGAACATTGGATACTCATTCTAGGTCTAAAAGCGTATATTGCTCCTGGAGTGTACAGAATTTCTGCCGTTCCTGGAGACGCTAATTACACAATGGATGTCTCTGAAATCTATACAAAAGTAGATTAAAAAAATATTTTCATACATCTGATATGGGCAGGGTCAGAAATGGCCCTGCTTTTTTATTTTTGTACCTGGCAGAGCGCATACCTTGGAAGTGTCCCAGGAATGGGAAGTCTTCAGCAGGCTCGATCAGGGGAAAGGACCCTATCCTTTCAAATAATGGAGTTTCCGACAATATCTATTAGGCTTATTACTAATTATATAGAACTTAATAAGTTCAATGAAATATACATTTCTTAGAGAGGAAGCCAGATAAAAAAGCAATCGAGCTAAGATATCTTATGGAATTAGAGTTAAATAGATTATTATCAAATACTTAAGAAAATTTCTAACTTCCGGTATGCCCCACAAACCAGGCATGTGAAAAAGTCCAATATTGAACGGGGTTTACAAGATCGGGTAAAAATCAAGTTTTCGTGTAATTCCTATCTCAAGACTGGGATTCTGGGCTAAATCCTGCCAGGTATAATTCTACTTATTTTGGCTTTCGACGTTTACCGCCAATACCTATAAATGGAGTAACGAAAACTTAACTCCGCCACAACAAACAGAGTAACAAGAAGCCCCGATAATGAAAGAATCTATAAAAAAGTCCTATTATTTTTCTTTTCCGCCGCGCGCGGTCTCGAGTATCCGGTGTCGGGCGAGGATTCGGCTAATGATCATCTTGAGGATCGCCTTCTTCAACCTCAACTTGGCTAGCGAGTCCTTCGGTCCTCGGAGATACTCTGCGGGAAGAACCCTGGCAAAGCACAGGCGGATATCGCGCTCTTCGGCCGCTTTTTTGAGCGACCGCAGCGTCGGCCAGAACTTTTCGTCGCGTAAAGAGTTCTTCTGAACAAAACAGATGGCCGGAACATACTCCCGTTGCGCCCTCTCCTCGAGTTCCCGCCAGAGGGCGTCGGCTTCGGCTGTTCGACCTAACTTGTGGTACGCCGTGGCCAAACTCGCCACGAAGTAGGGGAGCCTTTGAGAAAGCTCCAGCGCCTTTTCATGGGCGACTATGCCTTCGCTATACTGGCCGTTGGCAAACAGGGTCCACCCAAGCCAGGTGTGAAGCATGTAGTAATCGGGATTCAACCTGATTCCGGCCTGGTATTCCTCGATGGCTCTTGGAAAGTCCCCGCTTATGCCAAAAGCAGTACCTACCGCAAAAGTAGTGAAACTCGAGGCGGGATCCAGAGACTGTGCTTTCAGCGCCTCAGCTACTGCTTCATCGAACCGCTGTGCGGTAAGCAAAAAATTGCAGTAATACTCGTGAAC
>DKBB01000185.1 GCA_002451015.1 Acidobacteria bacterium UBA6911 | reverse complement strand
CAAGGGCATGCCCTTGTTCCAATCGCCACCCCCCTAAATCTCGGCGGGTTCGATCCGAAAACCCTGCAGAAGTTCCAGCCTAAATTCCGGGCCATGGGAATGTCGATTCTACAGGGAGTCGGCGGGGCGAGTCCGGGCGTCACCTCCGGTGCTTGGGCGGACTCTGACACCCCACCCCTGGAACCCGGTTCGAGCATCATCATCCCGTTGATTAGGGGAGACTTGGATGTCTCGGCCGGAGGTACGGTCACCCATATTGACGGGGATAAGATATACGCTTTCGGGCACAGCCTGCTGGAGTTGGGATTTACCGATCTTCCCGTTCATAAAGCCCGGACGATATTTATCTTTCCAAGCCTGCAGAGCTCATTCAAAATCCTGGAGATGGGTGAAGCCGTGGGATCGATTCGTCAGGATCGTGGCATGGGGGTTTTCGGCCGTCTGGGTGAGAGGACCCGGATGTTGCCTCTGAAAGTGCAGCTCAGAACCAGCCGGGGAATGATCAGGAATTTCGAGTACGAAATGGTGCGGGACCGGCTTCTGACGCCGCTTCTGGTGAATCTGGCCGTATTCAACACGATTGCGGTCTCCGAACGCGGCCAGGGAGTTGTGACGATCGATATTCAGGGAGAAATACGGGTTAAAAATGAGCAGTCGGTGGAAGTGTACAACCGGTTTTCTTCGGACGGCGGCGTTGCGGACGCCATCTCCCTCTCCGCGGCTCTTCCGGTCAATTATCTCATGGCCTTCGGCTATAAAAATCTGGACATAGAGAGCATCGATCTTACGATTACCGCACAGGAACGCGATCAGTCCGCGCTGCTCGATTCCATAAGGCTGGATCGGACCGANNTGTGTACCCGTTGACGGTACCATCCAATATTACTCCGGGTCCGCTGCATTTGCTGGTTGCGGACGGTACAACCCTGATGTCAATGGACGAGCAGCCGCAGGATAGCATTCTGGTTCCGCGCAATCTTACCCATCTTATAAGGTTGATCAATAACCTGAGAAAAAACGATCATCTCTATATCCGGCTGTTTCGACGGGAGCCTGGGGCCGTGGTCAAAGGGGAAGGCCTGCCCGGATTACCCCCCTCGATAATGTCAATCCTGGGATCGGAGCGCAAAGTCGGAGCGGTAATCCCAATGGGAATATCCTCTTTCCTGGAATACGAACTGCCTCGGACGAGCCTTGTGGCTACCGGAGGGAAGATGCTGACAATCAAAATTAAACCCTAGCCCGTATTCCTCACAGGGTCTCGTGTAAGGACTGAGCAGTCAGCGTGGTTTCCTGTGCCGCCGGCGGAGACAGCCTGTGAGAAATACAGGCTCAAATTGGAGCAATAATGCAATATCGAGGATTTACGGTACTGATTCTACTTCTCGTTTTGTCGTTGAATTCATCGGCGGTGACACCGCAATTCTGGGAAAATTTTACTCAGGCCGAATTATTGCAGGGCAGATTGGATCGAATGTCTCTTGCCCCGGACGGCAAGCTTTTTCTTTCGCCGGTTTACGAGTTGCTGTTCGATACAGGGCAGCCCTACATATTTTCCATGGTCCGGGACAAAAGCGGGAACCTGTATGTCGGGACCGGGGATGACGGGAAGGTCTTTAAAATCGATCCCAAGGGAGAGGGAACTCTTTTTTTTCAAGCGGAAGAAATCAACGTATTCGCGCTGGCGATCGATGCGGATGATTGTCTTTACGTGGGCACTTCACCGGACGGAAAGGTATACAAGGTGACCGGTCCCGGTCAGTCCGCGGAGTTTTTTAAATCGGAAGACAAGTATATCTGGTCCATGGTTTTTGACGACGCTGGCAATCTTTACGTCGGGACCGGCGGCAGCGGCATCATTTATAAAGTGGACGAAAATGGCACAAAAACGGTTTTTTTCAGTTGCAGCGATACGCACGTAAGATGCCTTGCCAGGGATAAAAGCGGGAACCTGATTGCGGGAACCGCTCCCGGCGGTAAGGTGATTGAAATCAATTCCGGAGGCGAAAGTTTTACATTAATGGACACTCCCATGGAAGAGGTGCATTCCATTACATTCGATTCTTTTGGAGAAATTTTTGCGGTTGCATCCGCTGCTGCGGACACGGGAGGAAAAGCGGCATCCCCGGATGCTACTCCGGGGGGAAAAGCGGTGTCTGCCGCCGCTGCGTCTCAGGCAGAATCCGGGACGGGATCGCCGGATCCGAAACCTGCCACCTCGATGATTGCCGCGCTGGGGGGCGGAGCTGTCGCAGCAGGCGACAAGTCCGTAGTGTATGCAATATCCAAAGACAGGGGAGTCGAGGCCGTTTATGCCTCAAAAACCCAGATGGTTTACGATTCCGTTATGCGAAACGACGGATCCCTCCTTTTGGCGACGGGCCCAAGAGGACGACTTTTGTCGATAGATTCCTCCAAACAGGTTTCGGTTATCTCCGATGCGTCAGAGGAGCATCTGACCCGACTGCTGGCGGACGGGGATACTGTTTACACAGGCAGCAGCAACCAGGGGAAAATTTTCAAGCTTCAGGCGGAAAGGTCGGGCACGGGCGTTTTCGAGTCGAAAATTCTGGACGCTAGAGCAGTAGCTTCATGGGGGAAAATATCCTGGCATGTAACGAATCCCGAAGACGCGCACATCGAGTTTTCCACGAGAACTGGCAATACCGAGAAGGTGGACAATTCCTGGAGCGAATGGAGCCCGTCCTATGTCGACTCCGGACGGCAGGTTGTCAGCCCCAGAGCCCGATATCTGCAATGGAAAGTCATGATCCGGCAGGATTCCGGTTCCTTCCACTCGCCTGTTGCGGACCTTGTGGACCGTATTCAGATCGCCTATTTACAGCAGAATCTCAGGCCACAGGTCGCAAATATTGAAGTGCTTCCCTACGGGATCGAAATTCAAAAACAGCAGGCATTGTCGATGAGCGGGAACGCTGTAGTCGTGCCGGCAAAAACGCCGGACGGGCGTTCGTTGAACTCGCCGAGAGAACGGGGGAATAACCTGCCCAAGCCTGTTTCCCGACGGGTACTTCAGCAAGGGGCGCAGTCATTCACGTGGAGGGCGACGGACGGGAACCAGGACACCATGGAATATTTTCTTTACTTTAAGGGAGAATCGGAAACCGACTGGAAACTTCTCGAAGAAGGATATGAAGATCCGTTTTATACCCTCCATGCTTCCTCGCTTCCGGATGGGATTTATCGCCTCAAAGTAGTGGCAAGTGACGCTCCCTCGAATCCCTTCGACAGTTATCTGATCGGCGAACTTGTTTCCCGCCCCTTTGTCATCGCCAACGCTTCTCCTCGGGTTGAAATAGAAACAAGCGAGGTAAGCGGCAGAAAAGTAGAGTTGACTTTCGTTGCGAGCGTGTTGGCCGGAAGCCTTGCAACCGCGGAATTTTCTGTAGACGGAGACGATTGGCACCTTGTTTTCCCGAAGGACGGGATCGCGGATTCAGCCAGGGAAGAGTATCGGATCACCACGTCCGATCTTCCGACCGGGGAACATCTGATAGGGATTCGCGCCAGCGACCGGGATGGAAATACAGGCATTTCCAAGGTTGTCGTTCGGATCCCCTGATCCCGGTTCTCTCCACCCACAGTTTAAAGCAGGATTTTGCGGCAGGGAAGTATGGATGAAGTTGCCCGGGATACACGGGCGAATGGAATATCGAATCGATAAGTGTTTGATGGATTTGACGTATTTTTATTGGCAGTTGCATGTCATGTGCCATATGTGNNTCCGGTGCTGCATAAGGAAGCCCGGGGATCGCGGGCCGGTTTTTGAGAATTGACATGAGAAAAGACCACTTTACCCTGATTTTTATCTGTTTTGTTGTATTTTCACTTTTATTTTCCACCTTGGTTTACGGCCAGGACGGCACGGTTATCGCCACATGCGTTGATGAATCCGGCACTCCTTTGAAGGGCGTCAAAGTGGAGATTCTTTCACTCAATAACGAGAAAGTGAAAGATAAGAAATCCGATGGCGATGGAATCGCTGAGTTAGACAAGATCCCCAGTGGGGTCTACCGGGTCGTCGGACGAAAAAATGACTATACGCCGGCTTTTTATGAGTATCTGACCATCGACGCTTCGCAGGAAAACGTTTCGCTGACACTTCAGCCCGGAGTGGATGCGCCGCTCTACTTCGAAGATCCCATACGAATTCAGAAGGCGTCGGAATCCCTGGTCCTTGGAGTCCAGGCCATGCAGGCCAATAACGCCGCCGAAGCTGAAAAAAAGCTGCTGGAATCGATTGAACTGGATCCCTCCAATGTCCAGGCGTCATTTACCTTAGGCACTTTTTACTTTCAGATGACGCAGTTCGACCAGGCAATAGAAACCCTGCAAAAGGCTGAAAAGCTGGCCGGCATGTTCGCATCCCTGCCGCCGGTTCCGGGGCAGCTCGACCCTTCACAGCAGAAGCAGCTCGCAGATAATGCCCGGAAGCTTATTGCCGCAGTGCCGGCCTACAGAGGCGAACTGGCAATCAAGCAGAAACAATACGATGTTGCGGTTGCAATATTCACTGCAATCCTGCAAAAGGATCCCAATAATCCTGATGGCTATTACCGGCTGGCTGTTGCCTTAACCTATGACGGACAACTGGAAAAAGCCATGAGCGCGATCGAAAAAGCGATCGAAATCGAGCCGGGTGAAAAGGATTATTCCGCTCTCAAGCAGCAGATATCGGCGAGAATAGAAAATGCGGCGATAGCTGAAGCCCAGTCAATTCTGGACGAAGGAACCAAGCTTTTAGAGGGGGGCGATGCCACCGGTGCCCTTGAGAAGTTCCAGCGGGCTATCGAATTGTTGAAGGAGGACAAACAGGCTCCGGTATGGAGGCAGATCGGAAAAGCGCAGGCGAAACTGGAACAGTCCGATGCCGCGGCAGAGGCTTATAAAAAGGCGATCGAGCTGGCACCCGAGAAGGAGATCGTCAACTATATCAATAACCTGGCGCAATTCTACCTGGATAATAAAAAATATGAAGACGCGCTGGATACGCTTACCGAACCCAGAGCCTTGGGAACTCAAAGCGCCGAACAAGTCCTGATGGATCTTGCAGGCAAATCCAATGAGCCAAAGTTTATCGAAGCCGCGCTGGAGCGTGTCATTAAGATCAATCCCGACAATGCCGAGGCGTATTTCGTCCTGGGCCGGAACTCTTTTGCGGATGGAAAAGAGAGGGATAGCCGAACCATAGAACTGCTTACGAAATACATTGAAATGGGGCAGGATCCTCAAAAAATTCAGTCCGCCAAGGACATTCTGGTAGTTGTAAACGGACGGTCAAAATAGCGACTTTGAACCCGGATCCCGAATCCAGGGATCCGGGCAATCCCCTGCAATAGCCTGCGTCTAACAATCCTGTCACATCGCTCTACTCATACAGTCGCGGTTTCTCGGTAAGTGAAACGTCCGAAGCCTTGCTGGGGTATCCCTGTCGATTTCAGGGGTTATTCCGTGTCTGTTTCGGCGGGCTCTTCGCGCTTGGGTGTTTCCTTTGCGGTATTCCCCCTGGTGGGCTTCGTTTTGCTACGCGTTGAGGTTTTGCGTGTCCGGGCGGTCTTCGCGGCCGTTGCACTCCTCTTCCTTTTGGGAGCCGGCTTCTCAATTGGATTCTCACCCTCTCCTTCGGATTGAGTTTCCTGTGCTGTCTCCGGTGTCATGTCCCCGGGGATCTTTTCCGCTTGCTGTCCGGCTTCTTTTCTCGCCGTTTCCCTCTCGGATTCCTCGGACGGAATGGGCTCGGATTTTGTTTTGCGTGTCCGGGTGGCCTTTGCGGTTTTTGTCGATTTCTTCGCGGTCTTTTCCGACTTCGTCCTCCGGGCTCTGGTCCTTTCCGATTTTTCTGTTGGCGTTCCCGTTTCCTTCTCTTCAGGTTTCTTTTCAGCCGCTGCTGTTATTTTGGTTTCCGTCTTTGCCGCTTCTTCTTCCGTTATGATTTCAAGCGTTTCCGTTTTCTGTTCTTTGGTTTGCTTAATTTCCGGTTCCGGAGTTTCCTGCTCCGCCTGGGGGAAGAGTTCCGCAGCGAAAATACGCATGATACCCTGGCGATTGCGTTCCACACGGAGCAACCCGTCTTTTTGAGCCTGCCGGACCAGGTCATAGGTGCTGGTTATTCCGAATTGGTGTTCGTCAAAGGGAGGCTGTAGGGATTTGAGGAACTGCTTGAATGTGCGGAGATACATCGGCCAGTGAGGTTTTGCCTTTGATTCCCTTATCAGCTCCTGCAACGCCTTAGTTGCCTCAGAAGGCTGTCCCGGAATGAATGCGGGTTCCACCGGGGGGATGTTGTCCTGTGACGTCTGCTCGATTGAGACTGTGGGCGGCTCCGGGGCGTTTTTCCCGGAACTTTCCGGCGTTTCCTTCAATTCGACAAGAAGGCTGCGGTCCACCTGCTTGAGGTTTACATAACCCGCATTAGCCAGTTTCTGAGTGAAGTCCCTGAAACTGCTTACGCCGTAATCCCGTTCGGAAAATGTGGAGTCCAGCTGAAGCAGCGTACTTTTTAAAAGTCCAAGCTGGGGAGAAACTTCACGATCGGACAGGATTTTGAGAGATCGCCTTATGAGCGGCAGGGCGGTTTCCAGGGATGCAGAACTGGAAAGCGCCTGGGACTTTCCGGTGGACCTCCTGCCCCCGGACTGGACACCGATCAGGTTTTCATAAGATATAAATTCGTGGCAGTTTTTCTGCAGGATGACGCTGGTGAAAGCACGCCCTCCGACAATGAATACAACCTTGTCGTATTGCTTTAGTTTTTCGACAAGGGCTATAAAGTCGCTGTCCCCCCCGACTATGACAAAAGCGTTGATATGATCGCGTGTAAAAGCCATTTCCAGCGCATCCAGGGCCAGGGCGATATCCGCTCCGTTTTTATCTCCGCCGGGTGTCAGATTTCTCTGTACCATCTGAACGGCATGTTGGGTCATGGCCCGGCTGAAATCTTCGTTCCGCTTCCAGTCGCCGTAGGCAATCTTGGTCACCACCTGGCCTTTTTCCTTGATGGCTTCCAGGACGGTGCCGACATCGAAGTTGCGGCCGAGGGATTGCTTTACACCGATTGCGATGTTGTCGAAATCAATAAATACTGCGATCTTTAATCGTTCTTCTTCTGAATTATTCATATATATTCCTGTCAATCTAGATTACACCATTCTTTAGGGTAATTCGATATGGTACTGCATTCCGATTGCCGGTATCCATGCCAAAATTAAGGTTTGTGGTTCGTTACTCCCTTCATATCCTGGCAATCCATGGTAAAAGTACAACGCAGCCTATTGTACTCTTACCACGGTTAGCGTAAATGGATATAAAGTGGCTGGGATACTGGGAAAGGGGAAAATCCTGAATTTGTAATCTTTAAGTTTTATGTCATAAAAATATCGGTGTTGGACTCCATTCCCGAAATTCATTCATCACATTACTTTGCTTGCAAGGTTAAATTCAATGGATATGAAAACGGCTGAGTTCTGGATGCAGGAAGCGCTCTCGGAAGCCCGAAAAGCGGAAGCACTAGGGGAGGTGCCTGTCGGTGCCGTGGTTTTATTAAACGGAAAGATAATCGGCAGAGGACATAACAGTTCCATCGGTCTGCACGATCCTACCGCCCATGCGGAAATCGTCGCCCTGCGCCAGGCGGCGCACAACCTGGCCAATTACAGGATGCCGGGATCGATCCTGTTTGTTACCATAGAACCCTGTATCATGTGCATAGGCGCTATGATCCAGGCCAGGATAGAAACCCTGGTATACGGGGCGGCCGATTCGAAGGCTGGAGCGGTTCATTCTTGTTTCCGAATCGAGAATGCCCGGTTTTTCAATCACACCGTCCAGGTAAAGTCGGGGATTCTTGAAAATGAATGCAGCTTGATTCTCAAAGATTTTTTTCGCACCCGCCGCAACCTGTCTGACTGAATCTTCTTTATGTTTTCTCCTTACTATTGATTTTTGGAATTCCTGAGCTGGGAGAGGATATTCTGTAAATTGAGCATTCTACCGTGTTATACGGCGAGAAGTTTGCGGTATCGAGTGGATGCGGATCATTCTCGTACGGTAGTATCGAGCGACAGATTCAGCGCCGGGGCGCTGTGGGTCAGCCATCCCATGGAGAGGATGTCCACGCCGGAAGCGGCAACAGCCCGGGCTGTCTGGGGCGTGACGCCGCCGGATGCTTCCGTCAACACCTTCCCGTGGACTATGCGTACAGCCTCGGTCAGGGTTTCCGGATCCATGTTGTCCAGGAGCACGGCGTCGATTTTTTCTTTCAACGCCGTTTCCAGTTGTTGCAGAGTGTCGATTTCCACCTCGATCTTTACCATGTGCCCGGATTTCCGGCGAACACGTCGAATGGCTTCCGTGATATTCCCGGCCACTACTATGTGATTGTCTTTGATCAGGATAGCGTCGTCGAGACCGAAACGATGGTTGAAACCGCCGCCNNCCGTGGCGACGCCCGAAAGATGCGAAAGGAAATTCAGGGCTGTCCGCTCCCCGGTAAGAATGGAGCCCGCGTTCCCACGGACGACCGCGATCGTATCGCCGGGCACTGCGTCCGTTCCGTCGTATTTTTGGACTTCGAAAAGCAACCGTGAATCCAAACGATGGAATATGTAGCCTGCAATGCCCACACCTGCTATCCGCCCCGCGGCATGCGCAACTATCCTTGCCGTAGCGGTGTCATCTGCAGAAACAATGGCATCGGTTGTGATGTCGCCGGTTCTCCCAAGGTCTTCCAGCAGGGCCCGGGTTACTATTTCTTCGTAAAGAATGGGGGGCAGCGGGGCAATTCTTTCGGAATTATGCTTCATCTTTGTCCTGTCAGCAGTTGGATTGCCCGGAGCCTGGGTAGTCGCGAATGGAACTGAAATCCTGACCAAATTCAGTTTCTACAGACGGTCACCGGAGAGCAGACCGGTCGCCCTGCCGGATTGAGCATCCTTCTAACCGCTTTGCGTGCGCGATCGGCGATTGAGGGATCCACATCCACTGCATGCTGCATGTTTTGGAGTGACTCCAAAATATTGGGCAGGGTTATCATTTTCATATGGGGACAGAGATTGCAGGGGCGCACAAACTCGATCTCCGGAAACTGTACGGCGACGTTGTCGCTCATGGAACATTCCGTAACCATCAGCACCCGTCGCGGTTGTCGATTCCCGACCTCCTGGATCATACCGGCGGTCGAGCCCACAAAATCAACTTCCGCCAGTACATCCGGGGGGCATTCAGGATGAGCCAGAATTACCAGGTTGTCGTAGTTGTCCCTATAATTCCGGATATCGGAAGCCGTAAACTGCTCGTGAACCTCACAATGTCCCCTCCAGAGAATTATTTCCACCTTCGACTGGCTTGCGACATAGCGCCCCAGGAATTCGTCCGGAAGGAAAATAACCCGGTCCGATCCCAGAGATTCCACGACCTGTACCGCATTCGCGGAGGTGCAGCACACATCCGATTCGGCTTTAACTTCAGCCGAGGTATTGACGTAGGTTACAACGGGCACACCCGGATATTCTTCCCGGAGACCACGAACATCTTCCGCCGTGATCGCCGTTGCCAGAGAGCATCCCGCTTCCAGGTCAGGGATTAGTACGGTTTTGGAAGGATTTAATATTTTAGTCGTCTCCGCCATGAAATGAACACCGCACATCACTATGATATCGGCATCGATCTCTGCCGCTTCCCGCGCCAATGCCAGCGAATCTCCAGTCAGGTCTGCAACTCCATGGAAAATTTCCGGCGTCTGATAATTATGGGCAAGAATAATCGCATTGCGCTCCCGTTTAAGTCTCTCTATTTCTGCAATATAAGGAGCGTGTACGGGCCATTCGATTTCGGGGATGACATGCCGCACGCGTTCGTATACTGCGGATGTCTGTTTCATGACCTCCGGTGTAAACTGGAGGGTTTCATTCGGGGGTGCTTTCTCTGTGGTTTTTGTCGTCAGTGTTTCCATGTTACTTATGCTCATTGTGAGTATATATAGTGTTAAAAAAACTGGCCTTTTTCAGACCACAATACTTATCCTAAACCTGAGTATAAGGGTTGTCAATTGTGAATTTTCCATTAGAGATTGTTTCTCCCGGGGTTCTGTATCGTCATTGCGCGTGTACAAATGTATCGCCGTACCGTGATTGCTTCACGATTCTCCTTTATCCCAGCGGGATACTCGGAAGAGAATTGCGGGTTTAACCGGTTAGCCGCAAACGCGAATCAGGAAAAAGAGCATGCCTAAGTTCGATATGATTCCTGCTGACGTAATATTCGCTCTTCATGTGCCACAGGTTTGGGGATGAAATGGAAGGTAACGGGATGCTGTGTCGCAGATGGATCGATCAGGGTCTTCCCGTATTGGAGTATACGGCCGTGCAGACTCTGTTGATGTATCACTCCGCGGACCGTATCCAACGGAACTTCCGATCTGGAAGCTTTCAGCAGACCTTCTAATTCGATGATACGCCCGTCGGTCAGATTATAATTCCTATTGTTGATCCGGGATATATATATTAAAGATGCGTTAAGATCACTTCTGCGCATACGGCGACGCCCCCGCTAGCATACAGTTATTAAAACCGAAAATGATTTTGACGAGAGTAGGTCGGATTTTTGTAATGCAAGAATAATATAGTGTGGATATTACTTGGCGTTCGCCTTGTTTTTGCGCCAGTTGTCCCAATATTCCTTCATTCTTCGCGACCGTCGCAATCGTTCTTCCTTTGTAAACCGTGTATTTTTTTTAGCGATTTTTTTTATTACGGCAGCCTTTTTTTTCGCCTTCGGGGCTGTTTTTTTCGCCTTCGGGATCGTTTTTTTCGCTGCCGTTCTGCCCCGCAGCCCCCTCTTGATCTCCGCGATTTCTTCTTCAATCTCTTTTTTCTTCAATTCAAGCGATTCCAGTGCTAGTTCAAGAATCCTTTGACGATCATTCAGCATTTGATTTTCCTTTCAAATCTTGAAGTAATGATGGAATTTGCATTGTAAATAGGGAGGCGACTATAAGTCAATAAATGAGTGTATATGCGATAAATCATTTGTATATGAAAAAGCAGTAAATGTTCTTAACACTCTGACGATATGTATATCAGAATCAAACAATAGGGAAGCATGATAGGGATCGCTTGATCCAATGCTTTCAGTATGCGCGGGACGTGAGATCAGGCGGAGAAGCGCTCGGTTAGATTGAAACGGGTGAGGGGACCGTCTTTATTAATACCGGCCCGCGCGCCACCTTCTTTTTCAAATTTATATCAGCGAATACGAGTAGATATATTCAATAACGTGTTTTGAATTACAAAACCGGAAATTTAAATCAAAACATTGATTAAGAATGTGCAGTCCGTAGAATCCTATTGCAGTGCATCGTGAATACTATTTTAACTGTCCGAACCAGATATTAAGATTCTAATTCCGTCTATTCACATCAGGCAAATAACGACGCAACAGGAGCCAGAAAAACGTTGTGCTGGCACCGACTATGAACATTACGATGATATTGTTTTCAAGGCTGACGGTATACAACCGTTGTCTGAAATATGAAGATACGGCTCCCATTATGAAACTCAATCCGAATAGAAATCCGGCTAATATTCCGTTCGGTGCTGATCGATGCCTGTATCGTTCCCATATCAGGCATACAAGATAGGATGAGGCACCTGCCGCTATAGCCGGCAAAAGCCAGATATCAATCGAGAAAAACATACGGGGCCTCCTACTACCTGTCATCCAGTGTAGCATTTCCCGCAGAGGAATCGATCCCCATTAGCTTTA
The DNA here is from genome assembly GCA_002451015.1 of Acidobacteria bacterium UBA6911. Taxonomy (GTDB): domain Bacteria; phylum Acidobacteriota; class UBA6911; order UBA6911; family UBA6911; genus UBA6911. Next base: position 5,768 of record DKBB01000185.1, on the reverse strand, counting down.
TTTCATCGCGAACCTGTTTATTTATAACGCTGAGATGTATGGCCTGTCGAAATGAGCGTTAAATTTAAACTTGTCCCTTGCGGTCNNAATATTTCCTCAATGATGTCTGAATTTAGACCCTTAAACGAGTCTGGAGGTTCCCATATTGAAATTATCGGCAATGAAGCTGTACACTATATCCATATGAATTTCTCGCATGTTTTTACCGATGTGCCGACCGTTAGCTGAATTGCCCGGCAGTTGCCTGGAGAAGCCCGGGACATTGTCGCTCCACGCATGCTGATATATATGGCGTAGGATTTTGCTTTATGTGAGAGACATGGATTGAGATCGAGGACTGCCAGATGTTTACGCACTATGTAATCTTTTCTGCTCTCCTGATGCATTTACTTTTTGTATTTCACGGAGGATGTCCCACGAACTGGTTTCCATCGAATCAAAAGGGGCTGCAGGAAAAAACGGAATCCGGAGACGTTGAGTTCGACCGATTGCGCCGGCGCATGGTTGAGACACAGCTGCTGGCACGGGATATACGGGATACCCGCGTCCTGGCAGCCATGGGCAAGGTGCCGCGCCACGAATTCGTCCCGTCCGATTTAAGGGCGTTTGCCTATAACGACGGTGCGCTTCCCTTAAAGCTGGGCCAGACGATATCGCAGCCATATATTGTTGCTTATATGACTCAGCTGCTGAAGCTTGAGGGGAAGGAGCGCGTTCTGGAGATCGGTACCGGATCCGGGTACCAGGCCGCCGTCCTGGCCGAGATTGTGCCGGAAGTGTATACAATAGAAATCCTTCAGGAACTCGGCGAGCAGGCGGAAGCGATTTTAAAAAAATTCGGTTATAAAAATATACATTTTCGTATAGGGGACGGGTATGCCGGCTGGCCCGAAAATGCGCCGTTCGATCGTATTATCGTCACGGCCGCTCCCGAGAAAGTGCCTCAGCCGCTGATAGACCAACTGAGGGAGGGGGGGCTGCTGGTCTGCCCCGTCGGCAGACCGGATCAGGATCTTATTGTTCTCAAGAAAGGAAAGGATGGCGTTACACGCCGTTCTACAATCCCGGTGCGTTTTGTGCCGATGACCGGAAAAGCACAGGAAAACTAAATGTCCTCCCGTTCCCGGCTTCTCGTTTCACAACTTCCTCATAAAAGATCTTGGACGAAACAACAGGCGGCATATTTCTGCTTATTCCGCACCCAGTCACCGCGTTTTACAGTTGTGACGGCTTATTGACGTCCGGTTTCATAACGTCTTCTGATTGAGCATCCGTTCTTTCAGGCGCCAGAGCTTCTGAGTCAGGCCAACCTTATATGCCTCAGGATTCCGGATGCGCCGATGGCTTTCTTGGAGCCGGGAAAGCTGTTCTTTCCTGTGATCCTGGATTTGATCGAGAGAGGGAAAGCTATAGACCGTTTCGCCCGATTCTATAATCGAATGCAACAGTTCCTCCCGCCTGGTGGAACTAATCTTATGAGGATGCAGGGGATTTTTCGGATCCACCATGAGCACTTCACCGTCGCTCAAGTCTTCGGAGCCGTCTGCCAGCACGTCGGCTTGCATGATGCCATCCTGATTGTAAAATCGAACAATTTTTTTATATCCGGGATTGGTTGTCTTTTCCCGATTGTCGCTCACCTTGATCTTCGGCTTTCCGTTATATTCGACCATTTTGTAGATGCCGCCGAGGGCAAATCCGCCGGCCCCGGATCCTGTTACTAATTTAGTTCCGGCACCCCAAATATCGACCTTGCCGCCCCTGGCCAGGATGCCGGCAATGTTCGATTCGTCGAGTTCGCTGGAGACGACAATTTTGACGTAGTTTAAAGATTCCCGGTCCAGCATCCTCCTGGCTTGCAGACTCAGATGGGCAAGGTCTCCGCTGTCTATCCGGATACCGGTAAGTCGATGTCCCGTCCGTTCCAGTTCTTTGGCGACACGGATCGCATTCGGTAAGCCGCTCCGCAGTGTGTCGTATGTATCTACCAAAAGAATGCAGGTATCCGGAAACGATCGGGCGTAGGCCCGGAATGCCTCCAGTTCGGAATCGAAGGACTGGATCCAGCTGTGTGCATGCGTGCCCCGGACCGGTATTCCCAGGCGGGCGGCCCCCAGCACATTCGAAGTGCTGCCGACGCCGCCGATATACGCCGCCCGGCAGGCGCTCAATGCGCCGTCAGGCCCCTGGGCCCGCCGGAGTCCGAATTCAATCACGGTGCCGTGATGGGAGGCTTCCCAGATAAGTGCGGCCTTGGTGGCAACGAGCGTCTGGAAATTTATATGGCACAGCAGGATGCTTTCGAGGATCTGGCACTCAATGAGATTCCCGTTGATTTGCAGGAGGGGTTCGTTGGGAAAAACAACGGTCCCTTCGGGAATTGCCCGAATATCGCCGTGAAATCGGAAGGAGGCAAGGTAATCCAAAAATTGATCCTGAAATATCGGGGAGCCGTTTGGGGATTTCTGTGTCCGCAGGAAATGGATATCATCAATTCCAAACCTGCAGTCATTTACAGCTCGGACCGCGGGTTCCAGTCCTGCAGCAATACTGTATCCCCCGTTGAACGGATTTTGGCGGAAATAGAGATCGAAGGTAGCCGTATCCAGCGCTTTCCCCTGCTCGAGATATCCGGCAGCCATGGTCAGCTCATAGAAGTCTGTAAGTAAAGCATTGGTGTACAAAATTCTGTATCTCCAAGGAAGCTGTCAGCATGTCCGAAGAGGGTCAAAGGTCGAAGTTCAAAAGTCCAAGGCCTGCATAGGGAGTTAGACCTTTGACATCCGACCGTATTTTTCTGCAGACAACCGACTGCGGACAGCCGACTAGTAATTCAGTTTCATGGCGATCGGCATGCGGCGTCCGGAACCGAATGCACGGGTGGTGACTTTCAGACCCATGGCTGCCTGACGGCGCTTGTATTCGTTAACGTGAATCATTCGGACCAGTTTCTCCACCGTTTTCCGTTCGTAACCGCTTGAGACAATTTCGTCCACGCTCATCTGTTCTTCAACCCGCAATTTTAGAATGCCGTCCAGAATTTCGTAGGCGGGAAGGCTGTCCTGGTCCTTCTGGTCCGGCTTCAGTTCCGCTGTAGGCGGTCTCTGTATCGTGTTTATCGGGACGATTTCCTTACCGCGGTTGATGTATTTCGCCAATGCATACACCAGGGTTTTGGGAACGTCCGAAATGACTCCCAGCCCTCCGACCATGTCCCCGTAGAGTGTGCAATATCCGGCACCGAGCTCCGATTTGTTGCCGGTGGCCAGAACCAGGGGACCAAATTTGTTTGACAGAGCCATCAGGATGGTTCCGCGAATACGCGCCTGAAGGTTTTCCTCCGTTTCGTCTTCCGGCCGTCCTTCAAATATACCTGCCAGGGATTTCTGGAATTGCTCGAAAATCGGCCGTATGGGAACGACTTCGAAATTTATTCCCAGGTTCTGAGCCAGAGTCCGTGCGTCCTCGTAGCTCTCGGGTGCCGAATACATGGAAGGCATGGATATGCCCCGTACATTTTCTTTACCCAGCGCTTCCGCCGCGATGCATGCGGTCACAGCAGAATCGATGCCGCCGCTGAGACCCAGGATTGCGGATTTGAAACCGCATTTGTGGACATAATCCCGCGTGCCCATGACCAGGGCATTAAAAAGGTTTTCCACCGGTTCACCGTCTGTATACCCACAGTCTTGCGAGGAATCAGGATCCGCCACCACGAGGTCCTCCTCGAAGCTTTTACCCCGGACGATGATATTTCCACTGCTGCCGAGCACCAGACTGTTGCCGTCGAAAAGGAGATCGTCGTTGCCCCCGACGAGGTTGACATATACGAGAGGGACGCCCAGTTTCAGGACATGGTTTTTCAGCATTTCGTAGCGTGTTCTCAGTTTCGTCATCTCGTAAGGGGAAGCGGAAATATTGATCAGGAGATCCGCCCCCTTTTCGACCTGACAGCGAACGGGGTTGGATGAATAGAGGGGCCTGGGCCAGAAATCTTCCGCATTCCAGGCGTCTTCGCAGATGGATATGCCCAGGGTGCGCCCCATGAAAGGCACCAGTCGTACGGAATCGGACGGTTCGAAATAGCGGTCTTCGTCGAACACATCGTAGGTCGGAAGCAGTGTCTTGTGAACCACAGCCTGTATTTTCCCTTCTGAAAGCAACGCTGCGGCGTTGTGAAAATCCCGGCCCTCATTTTTTTTATTCGGATCCAGGAAACCGATGACGACTCCCAGGCTGTCGGTACGGGAAGCAATTTCCTCCAGGGCTTTCAGGTTGGAATCGACAAAACCGTGGAGGCCCAGAAGATCCCGCGGGGGATAGCCGGTCAGGCACAATTCCGGGAATACCACCAGGTCCGCTTGCAAAACTTTTGCCTGTTCTATTACCCGGATCGCCCGGTCCCGGTTCCCTTGGATATCCCCGACGGTCGTGTTGATCTGTGCCAATGCAATCTTCATAAATATCCTTGCTCTTATTGCGGCTGCAATCACCGGTATATTAACTAAAGAATAAAATTAAATATAAAAAATGGAAGGTTGAAAATTAATACCGTGATTTTTTCCAGTATATGATTTTTATGTAAAATCAATACTACCATAGGTCGGGAACGAATCGGTGAAAGCGGTTTAAATACATTAAGATGTCCCACAATCTGACTTGTATGTGCTGATCTATCATTGTGTTATTCTGCCAAAATGAATTCGGTATCTGACTTTGAAAGTCTGCAAAAACGGATTGTTCGATGCCGCAAGTGTCCGCGACTGGTCGAGTGGCGGGAGCAGGTTGCACGGGAAAAAGTGCGCCGGTTTCGGGATCAGGACTATTGGGGAAAGCCGGTACCGGCTTTCGGTGTGCAGGATGCAAAATTTATTGTCATCGGTCTGGCGCCTGCAGCGCATGGCGGGAACCGGACCGGACGCATGTTTACGGGCGACGGCAGCGGCGACTGGCTATGTGAAGCGCTGTACCGATACGGATTTGCAAGCCAGCCGGTGTCTTTGGGAATAGACGATGGCTTGGTGCTGAAAAATTGCCTTATTACGGCTGTAGCCCGTTGTGTTCCACCCCAAAATAAGCTGCTGGCGGATGAAATTTTCAACTGTCGGGATTACCTTAAAGAGGAGCTTGAACTTGCTTGTGACAAAAAGGTCGTTCTTACCCTTGGTCGGGTGGCATTTCAGGCTTTTGTACGGATATGGCGCGAATCCGGCATGTGCCCGAACGGATTGGATAAGAAATTCCTTCATGGGGGAGAATGGTTCCTGCCCGGCAGGATATACCTTCTTTCGTCCTATCACCCCAGCCGGCAGAATACCCAGACCGGCAAGCTGACCCGCTCGATGTTCCATGGTGTTTTCCGCCGCGCCCGTGCTATTCTGGATACACAAGGTGAATAACCTAGAATCAATGCTGTTTTGACGTTGTCGCGTCGGATGCCGGGACTTGTAATGTGACTGAAACTCACAGGGAATTTCAGATATTCGCCAAGCCGGTCGGGGCTCGCTGCAATCTGCAATGCCGCTACTGCTACTACCTTCCTCACTGGACTACAGAAACCCGGAGCATGTCCGAGGAACTCCTGGAAAAGTATCTTCTTCAACATATAGAAGCCTGCACTGATCCGGTGGTCCAGTTCTCCTGGCACGGGGGAGAACCGACGCTCTACGGACTGGACGGTTTCCGCAAGATTGTCGCCCTGCAGAAGAAACATTGTCCTCCGGACCGCCGCATCGTCAACGGCATCCAGACCAACGGCATCCTGCTCG
>DKBB01000162.1:3837-16283 GCA_002451015.1 Acidobacteria bacterium UBA6911 | reverse complement strand
GGAAAATCTTTCTGCAGTTCCAGAACGACGGCGCCGATTCCTTCGGCGATTTCCTCCGCGGTATTTCCCGCGCCTCCGAAGCCGCCGCCGGTGTTATTGGTGCCGATCATCAGCATTACGGCCTTGGGACTGAAGCCTTGTCCCTCACCGTTCTGCAGGCGGTAGAGGACGCCCTGCGTCGTGTCGCCCGCGATGCCGAAATTCGCCACCTTCAGGTGCCCGAAATATTTGTCCTGAACAGGCTTGCCCGCGAAGTCTCCTTCCGTGTTGCGCCAGAAATCGGTTATCGAGTCCCCCATGAACAGGACATCGATGTTCCCCTTTTTAGCCACTTCCAGATTGGCCTGATGTTTCTGTTTGAAGAACGGCGCCAGGTTCGGGATAATGGCGGTATTCGGGCGTGGTATCCGTACCACAATCAAACCCGGGTATTTCCGGTTGATTTCTTTGACGGCGGGATCGGCGCTTTTAAGGAACTCTGCCAGGGCCTGCTCTGCACGCTTTACTTCATCGGCAGTCGGTCGCGGAATGGCTACAGCCCCCGGAACGGGAGCGGGGGCGACCGATTGTCCCTGTCCGAAGACGTTGATCCCATGGAACCCGACGACTAATAGGACGGCCAGACTGAAAAGCAATGAAAATGATAGGGGTCGACAGTAATGTTTCACTCCATACCTCCAATCGAATAGGAAAAACAACCAGTTAAAATATTGCATAACTCTATAGAAACTGTGATCGCTGAGATCATTTTACCGGGCCCGCTGTTTCGACGCACTCAAAGTTGGCCGCGTCATCCGTGCTGCCCGAGCCTTTGTATTTGGCAATCTGCGGGTAAGGGCAGAGCGGGCGTGACATCGGCTTCTGGTCCGGAGAACTTTTTGCAATGATCCGGTCGGGAGCTTTCCCGGTTTCCACCCATTGATCTATCACGGAAAGCATATCCGTGATGCCGGCATCTCCGCCGCCGCAATGGCCTGCGCCGGGGATCATGAAGAGACGGACCGCATCCATCGCTTTTCCCAAAGCCATCTCTGCAGTCATGGATTTGTAAAATTCGACGGTGTTGGACGCCGGTATGAGTCCGTCAGCCCAGCCGTGAGACATCAGGAGTTTGCCGCCGTTTTCGATGAATTTGGTCAAACCGTCGCTCGGGACGTCGAGGATGTCGCTCCCGGCTTTGTATGACGCCGCGAGGTCCTTGTCATAGTCATAGGATTTATAGTCCCATTGCGGATCGTTGAATACGATATCGCGAAAGTAGGAGGTTGCAACCGGAAACGGTTCCCTCCCGCTGGTCAGCGCCGTCACCTGTTGTTCGCTGCCGGGCGGGAAACCCGCGAAAATCTGCTCTCCGGTGCGCGGATTTTTCGCGCCGGCATAGATATCGCGCAGCGCCGCAACCTGCGGGGCTGTCAGGCAATCGTTTTGGTCCCCTTCCTTACACTGAATGATTCCGGGATCAAAATTGCACGTTTCCGGATCTCCAACAATGCCATCCTTCAGGCCGTCCGTTGCATCGCATTGAGCGATATATGCCCTGTGCGCGGCCATCATTTTATCCCTGGCAAGCCTGCGCGCATCGTCCTTCATTGTCGCATAACCGGTCCACAGTGATCCGATCATCAGCCCTACCATTGGATTAGCGGGGGCCATCGAGGATATGCCGTCATAGTCGTCAGGATAGCGATAGGCTTCCATGAGGCCCTGCCGTCCGCCGGTCGAGCAGCTCACCCAAAGCGACCGCTGCTCCTTTTTACCGTAAAAGGCCGCGATGAAGGTTTTCGCTTTTACGGTCATTTCATGGACCGCCCGGTATCCGAAATCGACGAGCTTCTCCCTGTACCCGACGGCGAATTTGGCGTCCATGCCGCTTCCGGAATGGCCCGTATCCGTCGCCACGGTTGCATAGCCTTTTGCCAGGGGTTCCGCCAGGGCGGAATAACTGATGCTGCCGGCCCATACTCCGTTGCCGATGCCGACCAGCTTGCCGTTCCAGTTTTCGGCGGGCATCCAGACTTCGATTTTGATATCGGAGTCTGCGGTCGGCTTAAGGGTGGCGGCGATGCGACAGAAAGCCGGCGCCGCTTTAAAAACTGCGGTCCCGCCCGTCATCATCATTGGCCCGCCGCCCCCGGGAGGGGTGAATTCGCCGGCCGCAACAAGAGTCGCGGAAGTTATTTCCCCGTCCGGCAGCTCAAGCGAGGCGACACTCTCACAGGAAGCTTTTGCAATCGGCGCAGTAAAGAAGGCTAGGCTGATCGCTGCAACTGAGATGAACCGCACTAAATTATTCATCATATCTGTCTCCTGCTGAAAATAAGATATTGATTACACACAATTTTGCACGACAAACTCAATGGAAATATTTTCTCTCCCCGGATCGTCCCGGTTATCGGAGATAGGTCCATCGTGACTTTAACCCGCATTCCGGCAGTTTGCAGGAGAGAAGCGGAAGTTTTCGGCGGCTCCGCATGACTGGCGCACAATCAGTACCGGCTGAACCAGGATATCGCGCGCGGGGAAAGCCGGGTTTTCTATGCGCTCGAGCATCACCTGCATGGCCATGGTACCGATTTCGCTGCAGGGCTGGTGAATGGTGGTCAGGGCCGGACGCAGCAGTTCCGCGTACCGGACATCGTCGAATCCGACTACACGCACTTCCCCGGGTACCGTACAACCCAATGAGTCGAGGGTCCGCATCAAATTGGCCGCGGTCAGGTCGTTGGCGCAGATGATGGCTGTCGCTCCATCGGCCAAAATCCGCTGTACCAATATTTCGTCCGTAGGCTCGCCGCTGTGGACCCATTGCGGATCGGGCGCGATTCCGCTGCCCAGCAGTGCCTCCCGGTATCCGGCGATGCGGAGCATCACCGTAGGGGCGGAGTCCGGTCGTGAGAGGAAATCGATACGCCTGCATCCGAGATTTATCAAGTGGTCCGTGATGAGAAAACCTGCCCGGCGATTGTCAATACCGACGAGGTCGAAACGACTCCGTCGAGGGAAAGCCACTATATCCCGGTCCAGTAAGACAATGGGAATCCTGGCGGTTTCCAGGGCGGTGATCACGGATTGATTGATCCGGTCCTTGTCTTCGGTCAACTCCAAAGGTGCGAAAAAGACTCCGGCGACCTTCTGGCGAATGTAGCTGTCGCAGACCTGTTCTATCAGTGCCGGATCGGCATCTCCGCGCTTGTCCCCGAAATCGCCCCAGAGCAGGGTGTGGTGCTGTTTCTGGGCCAGTCGGGCCAGTTGGCCGCAAATGGGCTCAAAAATCTCGGTGCGGCCGAGACCTGGTATCAATAGCCCGAAGCGCCACGATTCGCTCTGTTTCTGCGCTTTGCGCACATAGGTGCCCGAGCCGACTTTGCGCTCGACCAGTCCCAAATTCTGGAGATCGTGCAAGGCGCGGGCGACTGTGGGACGCGATGAGCCGAATTGCTTTACCAATTCGACTTCGGAAGGAAGACGCGCCCCGTCTTTGATTTTTCCCGACTCGATCTCCGCAAGAACATGTTCAAAAACCCGTCGATGTTTGGTCTGTCGCGGCGCCGGTTTTTCATGCTCCATGGATGACTTCATTCGTTGCTCGCTCACGGATACTCCTTCAGGCGGATTATTGTGCCTGCCCGGATTCGGACATAAGATCCAGTATTCCGTTTACGATGGCGTTTTCCGCGTATCCGGGCTTACATCGCGACGACAGCACCTCGAAGGTAAGATAGCCGAAGGCGGCGTCGTTCGGGATGTAACCGGAATTGGACATTCCATTCGTCAACGTGACCATCATAGTTCTCGCAAATGGGGATTCTTTTTTCAGACGCTGGGCGATCAGGTTGAACACCTCGGCATTGACGGTTCCGAACGCGATGTCGCCGATCAACAGAAGTCCCAGACGAAGCTCCACCGGACTGCCGTCTTTGTAAGTGCCCTCGAATCCCGCGCGGCCCGCGTTCGTTCGGTCCCGGCCCGGGAAACTCACCACCTTCTGGCTCCCGTATATTCTTCCCCCGGCAGACATGCGTTCCATCCCGCGCATCACGTGCAGGACCTCCTCGCCGAGAAACTGTCCCATGGAAAGAATCATTTGCTTTTGCTGGTTCATCCGCTTGATCACCTCTGGATCCTGTTTGTTCAAACCCTGCCCCCCGGGAGGCATGGCATTGCTGATGTCGATTCCGCGCCCGGCATAATCACGAATACGTATTTCGCGCAGATCGTAGGTCTGCTGGAAATAGATCGGGTTCTGATCTCCGCAGGCGCCTGTGGACCATACGGCTACGATCCTGTCGTCAAAAGAATCTTCGATATACCTGGATGACGCACCCGGCGCATCCCCACTGATTTGGTCCAACTGGCCGACAGTCACCGCATGCATCGCGTAATTGTAATAGACTGCGATCGGCTCACCGTCGAGCGACTCGAACTGGACCACCGCGACTGTTTTGTCCGATGGACCGTCATAGTTGGGTCCTTCCCACCAGAGACGGGTCTTGGGATCGATGATGTTACGATTCACGTTCAGGTAGGAGACGCCCGTTCCAAAGCCTACGCGCGCGGGCCGGAGTTTTCCCTTCGCCGTTTTCACGGACTTGAAGATGCTTTCCTCGTAATCTCGCCCGGGTCTCATGACGCCGCTGTGCGTGTGCGTCGGTGTCAGCAGCACATTCCGGGCAGGGATCCCCAGCTCGTTCTCAATTCTCAGCGTAAGGCTTTTCCAGACCGGATCGGGTATGATGCCGGTATCGACCGTGATCAGGGCTGCGCTTGTGATACCGTTGTCGACGACGATCGCCCTGCAATAGAGCCGGTCCAGAATTCCCTCGATGTTTTTCGGCAATGCACCTTCACCGGGAGTGATGTCGACTTTGGCCGCACCTGCCTTGAACAGGGCATCCGCGGTTTGCGCCGACGCGCCATACGGAAGTATTGCAGTCAGAATTGCCAAAATAGAGATCTGAAGTATTCTCATTCTCGACTCCCTAGGACTCCGCCTCCCGGTATTCGCTGGAATCCAGTTTAGCCAGGCGTTCTCTGGCCGGGTTATAAATCCGGTTGAGCAGCAGTCCCGCAAAAAGAAGCCCTGCGAACAGGATTGCAAGGATAAAACCGTATTTGGGATGCCCGAATATGTCGCTGACAATCCCCATGGCCAGGGGGCCGACTGCGGCGGCAGCGCAGGTAAAAAACAGGATAACGCCGGCGACGGCGCCATGCTCTTTTTTCGGAAAGCAGCTGATGCCCTTGGAATTGAGCGTCGGATAGATCATGGACATGAAGAGCCCCGACAGAGGCAAAAGCCAGATGGCGTACGAAAGGCCGCCCGCAATTGAGCCGGCAAAACAGACAAGAATCGCCAGGCTGAAAAGCGCCATGACGGACGTCCAACGGAATCGCGCAAGTATCCAGGCACCCAGGAAACGGCCCGCCGCACGCAGGATGAAAAATATCGACAGGGCATATGCGGCCAAAAAGGCATAAGAGCCCGAATAGTCCTCAAGCAGGGTCGGCATCCAGACATACACGGCACACTCCGCTGCAACGTAAAGAAAGATGCCCAGGGAAAATCCCAAAGCGTAAGGATTTCTCATCATGCCCATGGTTCGCCTGAAATCAATCGGCTCGTCCACCGTGTTCACGGTTTTTGGATATTTCACCAGAGAAGCCGTAACGATCAGCAGCACGCAGATCGTTCCCGCGATCACGTAAAGCCATTTCCAGGAAAATCCCGCCGACAGGAGCTTTGTCACTATCGCGGGTCCGAGGATGGCTCCCACCCCGAAGAAGCCTTCAACCGTGTTCATGGTGGCGGTATGTTCCGAGGTGGATCTCGAGATATCGCCGACCAGCGCCAGGGCTGCAGTTTTGAAGATCCCGATCGCGGCGCCGGAGACGACAAGCAGGGTGATGAAAAACAGAAAAGCGTTCCCTGTCGCAAACAGATAGGAATTAATGGCGAAAAGGACAAGTCCGACAATAATTGTTTTCTTGCGGCCGAGCTTGTCGGCCATATATCCGAGGAAAATCGCGGCCAGCGCGATGGCTATCATGTTCGCATAGTGGAAGGCTCCGGCCGCTGTCAGGCTCAGTTGAAACTCTTCAATGACCTCCGGGATGATTTCACCGACGGAATCGGTGGTCATGGCAAACATCATGAACATCAAATATGTCAGCCACTTGATGGCGGCCAGGTTGTGTTTCGGTGAGATCGGCGAGCTCATGAAAGTACCTTTTCAGAGTGGGTTGCTTGGATCTTCAGCATCCGGGATGGTCATATACCGGATGTCTCCGTTCGGACTTGTGCCTGTAATGGATGCGCTCGGGACGGACAGGTCCACATGCAGCCTTATACAGTGTTTCCCCGACTCCCACCGTATTGCAATACGGTTTTCCGTCGGAGCTTCTACTTGGAAATCACCTTCGAATGCAGGGTGCGTATTCCGCAGGCGAATCAGTTCCATCTGTTTTTGAACCAACGGTTGTCGGAGCGCGGTTTCGATTTCGGCAACCGAGTAGTAATGCCGGTTGATGTCGCGTCCCACACCGGTTCGGGCAAGGAGATCCATATCGTTCGTGCCTCCCAGAAGACCGACGTAATAAACCTGAGGAATCCCGGGGGCGAAGAACTGGAGAGCCCGGGCAATAAGGTACTCGGCTTCCCGGCCTCCCAGGGCATCCAGGAAAGTGCAGTTCACCTGGTAGAGATCCAGGTTGCTGGCGGCCGCGCCGGTCGCCTTTTGGCTCTGTCCCCGGCTTCGTTGGTGGATCGTTTCTACGAGGTTGTCGATTTCTTCGGGTGAAAGGAGACCCGGCGTGCCGTCTGCATCGGCGCCAACATCAATGACTCCGATGCCGTCGTGCGTGTCCAGGACCGTTACGGCATTGCGCGGGCTGATGGACAGCCAGTGTGCCAGCGGGCGGGAATCATTTTGAAAAAGCGCGTGCAGCACCAGCGGCGGCAGGGCAAAATCGTACACACGGTCCACACGTCGCGCGATATCGATCTGTTTCAGATAATGACTGTGAATTTCGACCAGGACTTCAATGCCCAGGGTACGGGCTTTTCCCGTCAGGTCGGCAATAAATTCGAACGTTTCCGGGATCATGAAGCAACTGGTTCCGGGTTTTTTGATCGCATACCCGACAGCGTCGAGGCGTATCATTTTTATACCTGCAGCCTGGAATTTTCGAAGGATGGAGTCCAGATACGCTTCCGCCTGGGAATGGCGGACGTCAATGTCCACCTGCTCCGGATTGAATGTAGTCCATAGTAATTTCCTCTCGCCGGAGGAGAGTGTGACGGGGCTGAAGGGAAGCGAGGGCCGCGGCCGGTAGATTCCCAAAAGGTCCGATTCTCGTGCTCCCTGCGGGAAGACCCGGTCGAGGGTGAGAAACATCCCCGCGTATTGCGAAGCGGGGCCCTTTTTCGAGAAATCGAGAAATTGCGGAGAGGACGAGGATATGTGGTTCACGATAAGATCCGCGACCAGCTCGATCGTGCCGCCCAATGCCTGAACATCCTTCCATGTTCCCAACCGCGTGTCCACTTCCGTGTGGTCGGTCGGGTCAAACCCGGCATCGGCCCCGTCAATAGGAGTAAAAAACGGCAAAAGGTGCGCCCCGCCGAAGACCCCGGACAGAGGCCCCGCCAACAGGCGATTCAACGCGTCGAAACCTCCTCCAGACAAGCGGTCGATGTAAGTGATCAACTGAACCTGGTTTTTCATGATTAACCTTTAGTCCGGATACAGCCTGGATATGCCCGGAAAAGTCTCAGTTCGGAATGAATGAATATTACAATTTATCGGGCCAATCACTATCAGAACCCATCGACGGAAGTCAATTCCTTTTCCTTTAATGCTCACAACCCTTATCGGGATAAATGCCATCGGGACGGCATGCCGGCAAAAGCTCGATATAACCTTGTTTGTTGAAAATTTTCAGGGTGAAAGCTCATAAAATGTAATTACATATTGACTATATATGTAGTATTTGATCTTGACATGCAATCTTTTTAAAAAATAGCATAGCAATCCAGCTTTATTTTTCAAGATACAGTGCCCTGAATGTTTGCAGGGAGCGATCCGTCCATGAACTCTTATTGCCTGACACCTGAAAAAAGGAAATGAGCGGGATTTGTGCGTCAAAACGATTCCCTGGTTGCTATAAAATCTCAAGGCGATTATCCTCGAGGCAGGAAACTGTACATTAACGACGCACCAATCAGATTCTAATTAGGGAGGCGAAGTGGCAAAAGCCATTCGAACCATTCCTGAACCCAACAAGACGGTCGATGTGATTCGTGAATGTGACGTAGTTGTGGTCGGCGGCGGTCCCGGCGGCATCGGCGCCGCTGTTGCCGCCGCGCGCAACGGGGCGGATACCGTGCTGATTGAGCGATACGGATATCTTGGAGGCATGGGTACCGGAGGCCTGGTCACGATCATTCCCTGTCTGTCCGATTTCAGCGGAACCATGCAGATCGGCGGCATTAACCAGGAATGGATTGAGCGGTTGACTGTACGGGAAGCTGAAACCCACCCGCCTGAAGAGATTTGGGGCGAGACGGATCCGAGGTTGATCGCTTACTGGAATGACCGGTCGTTCTTCACGGTCCGCGAAGGGCACATTGTCTACGCATCCCTGATCGATGCGGAAATCTCCAAATGCATTCTCAACGATATGGTTTCGGAAGCAAAAGTGAAAACCTATCTCCATTCCTTGGGAACCATGCCGTTAATGGACGGCAACAGGGCGGTTGGAGTGGTATTCGAAAGCAAATCGGGGCGCCGGGCGATTATGGCCAGAGTCGTGATCGACTCAACCGGGGACGGAGACCTGCTGCCGTATGCGGGGGCTGCATTCGATGTGGACATCGACCCCGGACTCAGAATTGCAAACCTCTCGCTGAGTTACTGGATAGACAACGTCAGTTTCATGAAAGCGGATGATTTCCGCAAGACGCATCCCCGGAAGTGGGAGGAGCTGATGCGGGATCTGATGCAGAAGGGCGGACACACTTTCTTCATGAGGAGCAATCTTAAGGGTCAGGATCACATCGTCTGGGTGCACCCACGCTACGCCACTTCGAGCCAGACAGATGTGGAAGAACTCACGCGGGTCGAATTCCTCGGCCGCGAGAAGATGCTCCTTACCCACGAGTTCTATAAAAAGAATATTCCCGGTTTCGAAAACAGCTTTATTGTTCTTTCGGGACCGCAGCTCGGCACAAGGGGCTCAAGGAGAGTGCACGGCGACTATAGGGTCACTTCCAGGGACCTTCTTTCCGACGAGCCCTTTGAAGACACCATCGCCGTTTTTCCCGATCTGGACCGGGGCGAGGCGTCGCTCGCGCATCCGAACGCCTTTATCCCCTATCGATCGATGCTGCCCAAAGGCGTCGAAAACATGCTGGTGGCATGCCGGGCTTTTTCGTCCGACCAGGAAGTGAACAATTTCTTCAACCTCATCCCGCATTGTATCGCCTTTGGAGAAGCAGCCGGGACCGCGGCGGCTCTTTCGATCGGTCAGGGAGTAAGTGTCAGGGATATTGACTTTCCATCCCTTCGCAGGCAGTTGATCGCCCAGAATGTGCCTCTGCCGGATGTCTACCCGGCTAAATATAAAAAAGGACCGAAAGATCCTGCTGTCGTCTATGAAAATCCCTTGTTCAAGGAACGAAATTTGAAGGAGTAGGAAAGGAAATTTTAAGCAAAGCTTTATCAATCATCAGCAACTAATCATAAAAAGAGGGAAATATGAAAACATCGAGAAGAAAATTCCTCAAGACCGCCGCAACAGGAGTAGGTTCCGCTACGCTGGCCGGTATCGGGACTGCCGGATGTACTTCCACTGAATTCGATCAGGTCAAAAACTGGGATTACGAGTCTGAAATTGTGGTTCTCGGACTCGGCGCTGCCGGCCTCATGACAGCCATTACGGCAAGGGACCGGGGAGCGGATGTACTCATTCTGGAAAAAGCGCCCGAGGAACATGCCGGCGGAAATACGCGCGTAAGCGGCCAGGGNNACGCGCTCCGTTCATGTGACCGAATGGTTGACGGAATTGGGGGCGGATATGCAGACGATACCGTCGCAGGGAGAGTACCCGGACTTCCCGGGTAAGGCTGAAAACGTCTGCTGGGACACGGAAGGCAACGGATTTCAGCGCCTCTGGCTTACGCTCATGGAAAATGCAGCGAAACGCAACGTTCGGATTCAGTACGAAATGCGGGCAACGGAATTGGTTCGGGACTTCAAGACGGGCGAGGTCCGTGGTGTGGTTGCGGAAAACAAAGGCAAGAAGGTATATGTCAAGGCAAAGAAAGCGGTCGCTCTCTGTACGGGAGGTTTTGAAAACAACCAGGAGATGATCCGCGATTACCTCGGCATGCCCTGCGGGTATCCGAAAGGCAGTCCGTACAACACCGGGGACGGGATCAAGATGGCCATGGCCATTGGTGCGGACCTCTGGCACATGGACAACCAGGCGGGGCCGGACTTCAATTTCAGGATCCCGGGCAAGGACTGGGCCTTCGGCTACGCTTTTTCCCCTCCTGGAAACGGCTGGATCTGGATTGCCAAGGATGCCACCCGGTTCACCAATGAAACCTATTTCACGAAACACGGCAAGATACCTTTTCACGGCGTCTACATCCACGTTCCCACTCCTCTGCCCGTGCACTGTGTCTTTGACGAGACCATGAGAAAAAGCGGACCGCTTTATCCGCCCAACTATTTCTTCTGCTGGTGGGCCATGATTGAAAAATACGAATGGAGCGCCGACAACAGTGCGGAAATCGAAAAGGGCTGGATCGTCAAAGCCGACACGCTGAAGGAATTGGCAGGTAAAATTGGCAAGGATCCGGCCACGCTCGAGAAAACCGTGCGTACCTGGAACAGATCGTGCGCGGCGGGAAAGGATTCGGAATTCGGTCGAACTTCAGTAAAGATGACGCCGATTCAAAAGCCGCCTTTTTACGCGGCCGAGTTCGTTCCCGCTTTTACCAACACCCAAGGAGGCCCGCGCCGCAACGCCAAAGCCCAGGTGCTGGATACAAATCGGAAACCGATTCCAAGGCTCTATTCAGCCGGAGAGATGGGCGCCCTTTACAGCTGGCATTACCAGGGCGGCGGCAACATCCTGGAGTGCATCGTATTCGGCCGCATCGCGGGCGAGAACGTAGTTACAGAGAAAGCCTGGGCATAGTTACCTCCGTATTTACCATAACCTCGAAATTAATTTCGAGGTTATGGTGACTGTCACCGAGATTCCTGGAAAAGGAGGCCTCCTGTGAACTTCTTCAGGAAAGGCTTACGTGTCGCTTTTACAGCAGCCGTCATCCTGCTTGTGTCGCAACATATGCTGGCCGACGAGGAGGCATCCCGCAAGGCCTGCGAGTCCCTGGCCGCCATGTCCTCGCAAACATACCGGGTCGACGTGTCTGAGTGGGTCGCGGCCTCCCGCCGGCCTTCCGGACCGGCCGGGGCCACGGTTGATGTTCCGTCCCACTGTTTGTTTCGCGTCGTGCTGGACCCTCGTCCGTCTGTCATCGAAGATATAAGCTTCGGCACCGGCATCGAGTTGCGCCTGCCGCTGGACTGGAACGGACGCATGCTTTTTCAGGGCGGCGGCGGATTGGACGGCGTGCTGAATCCCGCATTCGGATCGATAAATGGATTCCCGTCCGCTTTGACAAGAGGTTTCGCCGTGGTTTCCACCGATGGCGGGCATCGCGGCCGCAGCGTCGTGGATGCCCGATTCGCGGTCGACCAGCAGGCCAAGCTCGATTTCGCCTATCAGGCAGTGCAGCGAACGACCCGCGAGGCCAAGGCGCTGCTTACGCGTTACTACGGGCGCAAACCCGACTACTCCTACTTCATGGGTTGTTCCACGGGCGGACGAGAGGCGATGCTTGCAGCGCAGCGCCTGCCGCTGGAATTCGACGGCGTGGTTGCCGGCAACGCATCCTTCAATCTGACGCGGGTGGCCGTAAACCAGATCTGGAGTCTTCAGACCGTCACGCGGATCGCCCCCAGGGACGCAGCCGGCAAGCCTCAACTGTCTGAAGCATTCACGGACGACCAGCTTAAAGGAGTCTCTGAAGCCGTACTCGAGCAGTGCGACGGACTCGATGGACTTGAAGACGGCATGATCAACGACTACAAGGCTTGCCGTTTCGATCCGGCCTCCCTGCTGTGCGAATCGGCAAACAGCGCTGATATACAATCATGTCTCTCAACGGAGCAGGTCGGCGCGATGAAGGACATCTTCGGCGGTGCCCGCAATTCGCGAGGCGAATCGCTCTATGGAGCGACCCCGTACGACACGGGGATCGCGCAACCGTCCTGGCGGGCCATGCATCTTGGCACTGCAAACAATCCGCCGGCGAATGCGACACTGGGCCGCGACACGCTGCGTCTTTTCTCCATGACGCCGGCTAATCCGGA
>DKBB01000162.1:0-3812 GCA_002451015.1 Acidobacteria bacterium UBA6911 | reverse complement strand
CCCGGCATGACCCACTGCGGCGGCGGGCAATCTACGGACCGGTTCGATATGCTTGCGGCAATCCAGCAGTGGGTCGAGCAGGGGCAGGCGCCCGACCGCGTGATCGCCTCCGGCAACGCGTTTCCCGGAATGACGCGCCCGTTGTGTCCCTATCCGAAGGTGGCCCGGTTCGACGGCGGCAATGCGGATGACCATGAGAGCTTTTCCTGCCGCTGAGCCGTCTCGTGTAATAGAAGCGACCGGAACCTTGTGACAACTGCAGGCTGGCATTATTCATCTCGTGGGAGAGGAGTTCGCAATGAAATTCTCAAAAGAAACGACAAATGGAATAACCCGCAGGAAGTTCGTAAAGAATACGGCTATAAAAGGGGCGGCCGCCATTGCGTTCGGTGCCGGAGGCCTGGCGATGCCGATGTCGGCCCAATCCAAAAAGTCGTCTTCAAAAGTATCGGGCAGGACAATCAGGGAAGCCGCCCGGGAGACTCGCGTCTGCCGGACAGCCGATGTCGTGGTTGTGGGCGGCGGACCAGGGGGTATCGGAGCGGCTTTGACGGCGGCCCGGAGCGGCGCGGATACGGTTCTTATCGAAAGATATGAACACCTGGGCGGTATGGGCACCGGCGGGCTGGTTACCATCATCCCCAACTTGAGCGACTTCAGCGGCAAACAGCGGATCGCCGGCATCAGCCAGGAGTGGGTGGATCGACTGGAGCGCAGAGAAGCAGTGGATTACCCGAAGAAGGAGCATTGGGGTTCAGACGACAAGAAGCTGGTAGCCTATTACGAGGACCGCTCCTTTTTTAACGTACGCGAGAAAACGGTTATATACTCCGTGCACATCGATGCCGAGATATCCAAATGCATCCTGCAAGATATGGTGGAAGAAGCCGGCGTTAAGACATATCTCCATTCATGGGGCACCGAGCCGGTTATGGACGGCAACACCGTCAAGGGTGTCATCTTTGAGAGTAAATCGGGCAGGCAGGCAGTGTTGGCAAAGGTCGTCATCGATTCCACGGGCGATGGAGACCTGTTGCCCTATTCAGGGGCCGACTTCGACAGTGATATCGACCCCACCCTGAGGATTGCCAACCTCTCCTTTTCCTACTGGATAGCAAACGTCGATCTGAAAAAATATCAGGATTACAGAAAGTTGCATTCCGATGAATTGGCCGAACAAATGCGCGAGATCAGAAAACGCGGAGGGCACGCCAATTTTCTGACGAGCAATTTAAAAGATCAGGATGGTCTGGTTTGGATCTTTCCCCGTTACGCCAATTCCAGTCAGGTGGATGTTGAGGAGCTTACTCGGGTTGAGTTTTTAGGTCGGAAAGAAATGTTGATCACTCACGATTATTACAAGAAGAACGTTCCCGGTTTTGAAAAAAGCTACATCGTGCTTACCAACCCGCAACTCGGCACCCGCGGCTGCAGACGGGTTGTCGGAGAATACGTTATTACTGAAAAGGATTTGAATACAAGCGAACCCTTTGAGGACACTGTTGCCGTATTTCCCGATGTCGATCGCGGCAGGGATTCATTGAAATATCCCGTGACGTTCATGCCGTATCGCTGCATGATACCACGCAAGGTGAACAATCTGCTTGTCGCCTGCCGGGCATTTTCGTCGGATCAGATCACCAATAATTTTTTCAACCTTATCCCGCATTGTATCGCTCTCGGCGAGGCGGCGGGTATCGCGGCGGCACAATCGATCCGCAGCGGCGCGGATCTGAGAAAGATCGATATCCGGGCTTTGCAGGCCAGCCTTAAAAAGCAGGGTGCCATTCTGCCCGGATAAATTAAGTCAGGGAAGCTTTTCGGATTATGATGGCTTTCAGATCCCCGGTGGGGCATACTGCCTCACAGGCGCCGCATCCGTTGCATTTTTCGGGATCAACACCTGGAAAGGATTCATAGGCTTCTTCATTCCATCGGACCTCAATTGCCTCATAGGGGCAGGCATGTATACAGGTATTACAGTCGGTAAAGCCCCACAAACACAGGGAGGTGTCCACACTGGCCTTTCCTATGACATACCTGTTCTTCTGCTCCAGGTTCAGGTTCTGTAAGGCGCCACTGGGGCATACGGTCGTACAGGCATTGCACTCTTCATTGCAGTAATCCGTTTCAAACCGGACAACGGGCGACAGGAATCCGAGAATCCCGGATTGTCCCGTATCAGGATGAATAATCCTGGACGGACAGGTGCGTATGCAATTGCCGCATCGCAGGCACAGACCCGCAAACTCGTCCTCTTTAATCGCGCCGGGCGGCCGTAAC
The DNA here is from genome assembly GCA_002451015.1 of Acidobacteria bacterium UBA6911. Taxonomy (GTDB): domain Bacteria; phylum Acidobacteriota; class UBA6911; order UBA6911; family UBA6911; genus UBA6911. Next base: position 1,529 of record DKBB01000162.1, on the reverse strand, counting down.
GGGGCATCGTCGGATCTTGCCTGGCCGATTTTTTTCGCCACTAAACTGAATCCTAGGCCTGCTGCAACCACAATAAACATCCTCCTCGTTGCGGCAAATGCATTTCCGGGTGCGGTTTCTACTTTAGATTCCGCACTGCCTGGTTTCCTGAAATTTCTGAAATAGGATCCTATGCTTCCCATAAGATCCTGGGTTGCGCCTAAAGGGCATATACGGGCGCACCAGAAATCGCCCGAGGTAAACGCCAACAAAAGAAGTACAACCATGCCGGACAGGGAGAGGATGCCCGACAATACATCCGTGGCTTTATATGCTGAAAATGCATTGTTTAGAAAAGCCAATGGATCCATCCACAGGAAAAGCGGATAGCCGAGGATGGCGCCGGCGGCCGTTATAAATACAATGTATTTACCGAGGGGAGGACAACCTTTCCACCAGCTCTTGATGGGCAATTTCCTGCCTGAAACAGTATCAAGGAGTAGGCCGATCGGGCATATATAGCGGCAGAACCACCTTTTCCGTGCCAGCGATATTACCGCAAAAAACAAACCCAGGATTGATCCCACCCAGATTGTTCCTCCTGCCAGGATTGTACATATTGTGATAAAGGAGCTTGCTTGAACAAATATCCTGGAGCTATGGATCCAGAAAGGGAAGGGCAATAACAAAAGAGTTGCCAACAATAAGCAACCCAGTCTCACATACAGACGCCTTTTATTTGTCATTCAGTAAAAATCCCCCACCTCCACCTGAACCTTTAAACCTACCCCTCCGCTCATGGTGGAGTGGTTCAACCTTATACTTAGAATTCTTCCCCGATAGCGTTCTACAAAAACTAATGTTTTTGGATGGACACTAGCTAACCGGGCAGGATTACTCCCTGCTTTTTAAGGCTGGCCTGTAAAGCACTTATATTTACTTTTCTGAGATCCACGCCGCCGCTTATAGATTGGGCCGCCGCAGTTCCNNGGGAATACGGCAATGGTGTCCTTAAAAGGAGCCTTTGCCTGCATGTCTTTTTCACTGACAACATAATCTCCAACAACCCGTCTGCCGCCGCGGGTGCCGAGCTGCGAATTGGACAGAACTATGAAGCTCTTTTCAAAACCGGGAATATGCTTCTTGTAAAAATCGTGTGTTATCATCATCTCTTTACGGCCTAAAAATTCCACCCGTGTAAGCTCCTCGACATCGTACTGACAGGTATTCGCGTAACGGGGAAAGCACCAGACCACATTCTCCTGGTTTTTCAGGTTGCTGGTAAGGAATCCCGGCGTTCCGCCAAGTTTTCTGACTTCGCGTATCTTTTCGGCCAGTTCATTGGCGTTGGCTTTCTTGTAGTCCTCATATTTTTTCAAATTAACGTTGTCTATCCAATATGAAAAGGAAAGGTTTGCAATCCTCATGGTTTTTTCGATATGGGTCTCAAAACCTGCCCCCGCATAGGGCAATAAGTCCCCATCGCCGGTGGAGTCGATGACAACCTTTGCCAGCACCGCCTGTCTGCCTGATTTGCTTTCAAAGAGGAC